>CAIWZS010000358.1 GCA_903917235.1 uncultured Planctomycetaceae bacterium
CGACGTCGTGGAGGACGTGGCGATGTCGGCGACACCCTTCGCGGGTCCGATCGCATTCCCGGCCACGAGAGATTGGCAGGATCTGACGAAGAATCGGTCGCAGCTGGAGGCCGAAGGAAGGTCGCGGGCGTTGCCGGCCGAACTCGAGATCATTCGACGGCTGGAGACGAAGGTGAAGCCGGCCTATCGAGACCAGCCCTTGGCAGCCGTGCTCGACGCCATGGCACGCGAGGCGGGTGTCGCCATTCATCTCGACATGGTGGGCCTCGACCAGGAGGCCGTGCGCAGCGACACGCCGGTGACCTTGTCCCTCGACCAGCCGATCTCGCTCAAAAGCGCGCTCAAGCTGCTGCTCGAACCACTCCATCTCAGCTATGCGGTGCGGGACGAGGTGCTCAAGGTGACGAGTCCACAGCTGGTGAAGGGGGACGTGTACGCCGTCACCTACCCGGTGGCCGATCTCGTGCTGCCGGTGCCGAACTTCTCGTCCGACGGGCTCGGCATCACCGGGGCGCTCCGCGACGGCTATTCGCAGGCGGCGCTGCGAAACTCGCTCGCCGTCCAGGTCGGCCCCCCACCGGCCGGCCTCAAGGCCGGCCCCGCCGCGGGCGCGGCCACCGACGCCCAGGTGAACCCCGCGTCGCTGGCCCAGTTCCCCGGGGTGGGTGGGCCGCCGGCCACCGGCTCGGTTCCCTCGATCCCGTTCGGCCCCCCGTCCGCAGGCGGTGCGCAGGCCGACTTTCAGTCACTCATCGATCTCATCCAAAACACGATCGCGCCCGACAGCTGGCAGGCCACGGGAGGCCCGGGCGCGATCGCACCGTTCTTCACGAATCTCAGCCTCGTGATCAGCCAGACCCAGGAGGTGCACGAGGAGATCGCAGACCTGCTCGAACAGCTCCGTCGCCTGCAGGATCTCCAGGTCACGATCGAGGTCCGCTTCATCACGCTCGCCGACACCTTCTTCGAACGCATCGGCGTCGACTTCGACTTCAACATCCAGTCGGGGGTGAATCAGCCGCTCAACCTCACCGCGATCCCGACCCAGAGCAACGGGTCCAACAGCCCGAGCTCGCTCGGCATCACGGCGCAACCGGGTGGGCGGTCACAGACGATCGGCCTCGACAACTTCGGCAACCCGGGCGTCGCCCTCAATCCCTTCTCCGCGAGCGTCGGTGGACAGGCTGGACGCCCGGGCGGCGCTGCCGGTGGCGGTGGCCAGGTCGGACAGGGGGGTGCTGCCGGCGGTGGCCAGCAAAATGTGGCGCAGGGTGTCAACAGCCTCAACTCGTCCAATCGCAGCTTCTTCTCGATCCCGTTCCGACAGAACAGCTTCGGGGCCGCGCAGGTGCCGGTGTTCCCGGGCATGCCCGACCCCGTGACGTCGGCGGCCAATTTCGGCTTCGCGATCCTCTCCGACATCGAGGCGTTCTTCCTCATCCAGGCGGCGCAGGGCAACACGCGATCGAACGTGATGCAGGCTCCGAAGGTCACCCTCTTCAACGGGCAGAACGCGTTCGTTTCCGACACGCGTCAGCGGCCTTTCGTGACCGCCGTCGTCCCGGTCGTCGGGGACTTCTCGGCGGCCCAACAACCGGTCATCACGGTGCTGAACGAGGGCACGGCGGTGAACGTGCAGGCTGTCGTCTCGAACGACCGCCGCTTCGTGCGACTCACGCTCGTCCCGTTCTTCTCGCAGATCGGCTCCGTCGAGCAGTTCCAGTTCGAGGGCTCCCGCTCCACGAAATCGAAGAGCAGCGACGAGAAGGCCGGATCCGAGCTCAACGTGCCAGGGGCGGAGGGCATGCTCGACGTCGGCGGGTTCACGTCGAACCAGGCGACGAGCGGCGAGCTCGAGGTGCAGTCGAACGGCACCACGATCCAGCTGCCCGAGTTCCTCTTCACCACGGTGACCACGACCGTGAGCGTGCCCGACGGCGGCACGGTGCTCCTCGGCGGCATCAAGCGGTTGCGCGAAGGTCGCAACGAGTTCGGCGTGCCGATTCTCTCCAAGATTCCTTACATCAACCGGCTGTTCAAGAACGTCGGGCTGGGACGCACGACCGACAGCCTCATGCTGATGGTCACGCCGCGGATCATCATCCAGGAGGAGGAGGAGGAGAAGCTCCTCGGCGCCAGTAAGCCGTGACACGTGACGACTCACCTGCGACCAGACAACGGATGCAGCGCGTCGTCGTGGCCTCGGGCTCACTGCTCGGCGGGATCGCCGTCGCGACGGGCGCCTTCGGGGCCCACGCCCTCCGCACCGTGCTCGATGCGTCCGGGCAGGCCGGCAACTGGGAGACGGCCACCCGCTACGCGCTCGTCCACGCGCTCGCGGCGGTGGTGGCCGGTGTCATGCCGTTCCGGCGCACGCCATCGGACGCGGCGAGACCGGCTCTGGCCGCTGGAATCTGCTTCCTGCTCGGCAGCCTGATCTTCAGCGGCTGCCTCATGGCGCTCGCGCTCTCGGGTGTCCGCATCCTCGGCGCGATCGTACCGATCGGCGGCGCCCTCTTGATCGTCGGCTGGGTGATCCTTGCAGTGGCTGGATGGCGCCTCGCGTCCCCGCACGCCGACTGAGGAAACGCAGACCACTCCCGGGCGACGACGACTCACTTGGCCAGTGGGTCGTCCACCTCGAGCTTGATCGGAGCATCGTCTTCGGCGGGTGCCGGTGGCGTGGCGGTGGTCTCATCACCCGCCGCGGGCGCGGGAATCGATTCCGCCGCCCCGCCTCCTGCAAACGGGTCCCCGTCGTCGCGCCCGCCACTGGCCGGCCGCCGCGACCGACGCACGTCGGGTTGCGCCTCGTCCAGTTCCGAGATCCTGCGGCGCAGCGCGTCGCGATCACGCTGGAGGGCCGCGACCCGCGCCCGCACGCGATGCCGCTCGAGCCGCAGCCGATCCGCGCCCTGCACCCGCTCCAATGAACGCGACACCGACCATGCTCCGGTCCCGGATGACTCGCGTTCCGCGCCCTCGGTGAAGTCCGCCTCCGCCTCGTCGAGTCGCCCGAGCCTGAGTGCCGCGAGGCCGCGGAAGTACCATGCCCGCGGATCCTTGATCCCCGCGGCGATCGCGTCGGTGAGGACGGCGAAGCTCCGGTCATAGTCGCCGGCGAAGTACGCATGCACGCCCGAACCGTAGGCGGCGGCGACGGGAGCCATCTCGGCCGGCATCTGGGCCACGGTCGTTCCGGCGGACGCCAGCCCACCCGCGACGGCGATGGCGGCAGTCACGGCGACTCGCCGCAGGAATACCCTGCCGAGGTCCCGTCCACAGCGCGTTGCTACCCACCGTCGCATCACATGCACTCCCTGTGTCACCGCTCGCCCGTCTTCCGCCGTCCGACCTTCGTCAATCGTATCGTCCTCCGCCCGCGTCGAGGCGAGCCGTGCCACGGGGCGTCCGCACAACTGGCACGACCGTCCGCTCATGGAAACGGTCCGCGCACCCGCAAGGTCGCGCCAGTCGTGCGCGTCCACCTCGCCGCCGCATGGCTGCGGAACGTCGCCTCGGCGAGGAAGACCGCCGGTCGGACCAATTGCACGAGAACCTGCCGGTCGGGCCAGCCGCAGGCTCCGAGCAGCCCGTCGAACATGGCTGCGGGGCACGTGCCGCGCACATCCACGCGCAGCAGACGTCCGCCCAGATCCCAGGCGGTACCATCGATCTGCCAGGCACGGTCCGCGCCCCCGGCGGTGCAGAGCAGGGCTCCATCCGGTTCCACCACCATGCGCTCGATCGCTGCGAACCGTTCGAGCGCCTCGTCATACGGCACGGCGAAAGGCTCGTGGACCGCCTCGCGGGGCGCGACGAGCGTCACCCAGAGACCGCAGTCGTCCTCGTACGGAGGCCCCGCCACCGCCCCGCGAGGCAGCGGGTGGAGGGAGATCTCGAACGCGTAAAGCGAACGCTCGGACATGATCACACAGTCACGCTCGGGCACGCCTTCACGGCGGGTCGGAACGAGACGGCGGTGGCACGACAGGGTGCGTCACGCTGTCCCGGACCCATGCCGCGTAGGCGTGCGACGCCTCCACCGTCACGCTCAGAATCTCCGGGCATGCATACGCGTGGATGCGGACGATCTCCCCGCTCGCATCCGACACGAGTTCGGCCACCGTTTTGCAGACGACGCGATACTCCTCCGCAGCCTCGACGCATCCCTGCCAGCGGTACGTGGCGTGGATCGGGCCTTCGACCTGACAGCAGGCAGCGAGCCGGCGCTCCACGAGCATGCGGGCGCATGCCTCCGCCGCCGAGCGACTGCCGAAGGTGGTGCGAAGTTCGACGATCGAGTCGGGCGCCATCGAAGCATCCAGGGCCGGGATCCGCCCCGCGCGAGCCATCGGGCATCTCGCGGAATCGGGACCTGACACGCCATCATGCCGCATCGACGAACCAGCCGTCTCGTCCCGGGCCCTGGAGCGGCGTTCGCACCGGGGCGCATTCAGCCCAGAGCGGTTCCCACGAGTATCGGCCGGTCGGCTCCAGTCGTCCGGTCACCGACCTGGCCGCGAGGGCCCCATCGGCCGTCCCATCGGTTGCGACGGCCCCGGGCGATCGTCCCAGAGCCGGTGGACCGAGGCCCATGACGGCGTCGATCCGCTCCCGACCGGATCCCACTTCGATGGCTGCGGCATGCCCGAGGACCACGACGCGACGCGGCGGCCCTCCGCCGGCGACCCGCCGCGATCTCCCCGCCGACCATCCGCTCAACAGATCGCCGAGCCCCGAGGGAGCGTCGTGGGGAGCCCCTGCCAGCGGCGATTGGACCGCACCGAGGGTGGCGGCCAGCGCGTCGAGCGGACAGCATGCGAGGCCGTGACTCGGTGGATTCCTGCCCGCCACGTCATGCCACGCATCGACAGCTCGCCGCCAGTGATCGACCGGTGCGGGACGCCCGCTTGCACCCGTGGCAACGTGACCGTTCATCACGCGGGCCAGCACCGCCGGAATCAGGATCGGTTCGACCGCACCGATGGCGAACACAAGCCGACCAACGAATCCGCGGTCGTGACCGGATTCGAGCAGGTCACCGCCGAATCGGGCCACGAGATCGACCGCGATGCTCTCGCGCAGCGTCGGGCACCGTTCACGGGCTCGTGCCGCTGGGGACGGTCGCACGCAGAGCGGATCCCATTCATCGCCGTGACGCACTTCGATGATCTCGTCGCCCCACGCGCTCCCGATGCTGCACCCGAACCGTGCGGCCTCCGTCGCAAGCTCATCGAGCGCCGCGTCGCGATCCCCGGACAGGAACGCCACCCGGACGGGCACCCTGATCCGATCCTCGATCCGCGGCCTCCCGATGCGATCCGCCCGCGGCACCGGCAGGCCCCGCCGAACCCAGCGAGCGAGACCGGCCAAGAGGGTGCGGGCTCGTGTCACGCTCACCCGGCGCACCCGGGCGCGGTCATGCGCCACCGCCGATCCCGCGTGCCACGGACGCGACTCGCGCGTCCACACGGCTGACGTCAGCCAGTCGAACGTGTCGCCCGCGAACACGATGTCGATGACGTCCACCGGACGATAGCGGCCATCGCGCCCGAAACCCGCGCGGTGCGCGGCCCGGTGGACCGCCTGCAACCAGGGGCCGGCGTCGATGGCAGCCCGGCCCCCGAACGTGCCGTCGTGGATCGCCCAGTTCGCACAGATGACGATCATCGATCCCACCCCGAAACCCGCCCGCATCCTCTGCATCGACCGTCGAGGCGCGGCGCCCCCGTCGCCGGCCAAGGAAGGCAGGTGGGGTGAACGAGGTAAACCTCGCGGACATCCCCGGGACGGCCTCCCGCTGGCCGCAATGCAGCCCAAAACCGAAAGGTTCTGTGGGGTCCAGTTGGCCCGGTTCAGGTCGCCCGGTTCAGGTCGCCCGGTTCAGGTCGCCCGGTTCCGGACGGTCGGTTCAGCACGGCCGGGCCCCGGGTCGGTGCGTTCAGGGGCCGAAAAAGAGCGTCTCGCAACTGCGATCGAGACTGCCATCGAGCTGGGAGCCGGAGAGCGACGCCCGCGCGGTTCCGCGGCCCGCCGCCGGCAGCGTGTACGCGATCTCGAACGACCGCTGGCTCCCGGCCGGGACGTCCACCGCGTCGAGGTACACCCGTCCGCTATCCACGCGGATGCGGGCATCGCCGACCAGACGCGCCCCCTGCGGCAGGTCAACGACGACGTTGAGCGGTCCGGAGGGTGCACTGCCATCATTGAATACGGTGCACACCAGCGTCGTGGCGTCGCCCAACAGCACCGGGTCGTCGAGATCGGCCAACGACAGCCGCAGGCCGGCCTCCACCGGTGACCGGCGGCGCGGCCGACTCCGCGTGGAACGGATCTGCACGCATTCCATGTCTCCGACCACGACACCACCGCTCTGCCCGCCGAGCTCGGCCCGGATGCACGACCGCGTCGGCGCCGAGTCGCTGTACGCATCGGCAGGCGCCACGGCCCGGAGGTTGATCTGCCGCTCCAGCCGGGCCCCGGGCTCGATCGTGGGCAGCCTCCACGACACCTTCGACTGGCCGAGTTCATAGCCATCCGACGCCTCGAGCGGCGTGAATCCCTCCTCCCACCCGAAGGTCAGCGAGGTGGCGGCCGACGCGCCGTTGCCGGTGTTGCGAACCGTCGCGACGAAGGCCGCGACGCCATCCGACAGGACCTCGACCGGTCCCGTCAGATCGAGCGCGAGCGCGGGGCTCGCCGGAGGCGTGATCGGCGACGTGCTCGCCGCGGCCGTGGCCAGCGGCGCGGCGACGGCCGCGGGGGACGGCACCACGACCGCTGGAGGAGGAGCCACCTGGGTCGGCGCGGGGACGGACGTCGCCGGCACGCTCGGTGGCTGGCTTGGCTGCTGGGCGATCGTCGGCACCGCCGGCGTGACCTGAACGCACTCGGTCGCTCCCCCGACGAAGCGTTGCGAGGGATCGAGAATCTCCACCCGGTGACACTGGCGGCCAGGCTCCGCCAGGATGAACTCCAGCGTCACCCGTCGTGCCGTACCGACGGCCAGATCGACGGTGCCCTTCTGCTCGATCGGACTCTGCGATGCCTCGTGCTTGAAGCCCGCGTCGAAATAATCGATGACACGGAGCTTTTCGAGGGCACGTCCCGAACGATTGACGAGCTCAACGTCGAAGCTCACCTTCTCGCCCACGCGACCGACCAGCGGCCCGCGGATCGTCACGAGCACGTCATCCTCGGCCCGGATGGCGCTCCCCCACGCCACGGCCGCGACGAAGCCCACCGCCACGACGACGAACCAGCCCGATCGTCGGGTATCGCCCACGCGTCCCGGTGGCGAGCTCGTGGCGGTCTGGGGCATCCGGGTGGTCTCCTCGTCGGGCGGCGACGGTCGCGGAGCGACCCCGATCGCCACCGAGAAAGGGTACCACGGGACCGGACCGTGCGTGAACGCCGCTGCGCCGTGCATTTTCGCCCGCGGACGCCGCCCGGACACGCGAGCCGTGGCGGCGGGCGAGGAGTCGGACGAGCGTCAGTCGCTCGCTCGATGGCGCACGATCTCGCCCTCGACCATGTAGATGACGTCCTCCGCGACGTTCGTCGCCATGTCGGCAATCCGCTCGATGTGCTTCGACACCGAGTTCATGCGCAGCAGGCTCTCCACGTCGTCGGTGCCCTCCTGGAGCGTCTGCATCACGCGTTTGCGGATCTTCTGTCGGGCCGCATCGACCGCATCGTCCTCCTCGCGGACCTGGCGTGCGAGGGCCGGATCGGCGTTGACCACCGCATCGAGTGACTGCTTGACCATCTCCTGCGTCTGCATCGCCATCGTGCGGATCTCGGGCGGAAGCGGGCAGGGTCGCCCCGCCGCCAGCTGCGACACCCGCTTGGCGATGTTCTTCGCGAGATCCCCCATCCGCTCGAGGTCGTTGTTGATCTTCAGGACGGCCACGACGAAGCGGAGGTCGGCGGCGACGGGCTGGTAGAGCGCGAGGATCTTGAGGCATTCCTCCTCCACCTCGACCTCCATGCGATCGATCTCCTCGTCGCTGGCCATGACGCGCTGGGCCAGACTCGCGTCGCGGTTGATGAGCGCGGTGATCGATTTCGAGATCGCCTCCTCGACGAGGGTTCCCACGTGCAGAATCCGCTCCTTGAGCTGGTCGATCTGCCTCTCGATGTGCCTGGTCATTCCCAGCCCCCGTCGCGGCTCACCCGAAGCGTCCCGTCACGTACGCCTCGGTCTCCCGCAGGATCGGCTTCGTGAAGATCTCGGTGGTCGGACCGTACTCGATGAGCCGCCCCAGGTACATGAACGCGGTGTAGTCGCTCGTGCGGCTCGCCTGCTGCATGTTGTGCGTCACGATGAGCACCGAATAGCGACCGCGCAACTCCTGGATGAGATCCTCGACCTTGCCGGTGGCGATCGGGTCGAGCGCGCTGCAGGGCTCGTCGAGGAGCAGGACCTCCGGTTCCGCCGCGATGGCGCGGGCGATGCAGAGTCGCTGCTGCTGGCCGCCCGAGAGCCCGAGGGCGCTCTCGTGAAGCCGATCCTTGACCTCGTCCCACAACGCCGCGCCCCGCAGGCTCGCCTCGCACACCTCGTCGAGGATGCCGCGGGCGCTCTCGCCGTCGATTCTCAGGGAGTAGACGACATTTTCATAGATGCTCATCGGGAACGGATTGGGCTTCTGGAAGACCATCCCCATCCTCTTGCGCAGCGCGATCACGTCCATGCGTGGATCGTAGATCGAGTCGCCGGACAACCGCATGTCGCCGGTGATGCGGACGCTCTGGACGAGGTCGTTGAGCCGGTTGACGCTGCGGAGCAGCGTCGACTTGCCGCAGCCGCTCGGACCCACGAGCGCGGTCACCTTCCCGTGCGGCACCGGCATCGTGATCCGATGGAGCGCCTGCTTCGCGCCATACCAGAGGTTGAACCGGTCGATCTCGAGAACCGGAACCTCGCGACGGACCCCGTCGTGCACCTCCGACTCGAAGTCCATGCCGGCCGCCACGCGGGCGAGCCGATCGAGTGACGCGTCGACCGCAGGATTCGCCGGATGACGCCCGGTCTCGACCGATGTCTGCATGTCACAGTCCCACACGAGGCCCCGGAGCCGCCGTTCGACGCGCACACTGGAGCCGTGGAGCGCGATCACGGGAGCACGATCCCGCCGTGCCAGCACCACCGACCTCTCGCACGCGTCCGACCCCATGCGTCGCGGAGTGTACCAGACGTGGGCACGCCCCCGCACGCGTGCGGGCCGCCGTTCGCCGTCGGGGCCCGCCGTGTCAGAACGTCGAGAACGACTCGAACTCGTCGTACGGCCGATGCTCGAGGTTCACGAATCGCGTGTAGTCGTGCTGCCACAGCAGCCGCACGTCGCCGACCGGGCCGTTGCGCTGTTTCGCGATGATGATCTCGGCAGCTCCCTTGACCCGTTCCCGATCCTCTTCGGTGGTCTGGTAGTACTCCTCACGGTGCACGAACATCACGACGTCGGCATCCTGCTCGATCGCACCCGACTCACGGAGGTGGTGCAGCCGTGGCCGGTTGTCCCGCGACACCTCCGCCTGGCGGTTGAGTTGGGCGAGACAGACCACGGGTATTTCGAGTTCTCGTGACATCATTTTCAGGCGCCGGGCGATCCTGGCCACCTGCTCCTGCCGCGGGTCCCGGGGATTGTCGGGCTCGATCAACTGCAGGTAGTCGATCACCACGAGGGCGAGGCCCTGGCGACGCTTGAGCCGCCGCGCGACTGCCGCGATTTCCGTGAGCGTCCTTCCCGGAGTGTCGTCGATGTAGAGCGGCGCCGATCCGATCTCGTCTGACTTCTGCACGAGCCGGCGTCGATCCTCCTGCGAGATCGTGCCGTTTCGCAAGCGATGGCCGTTGACCTGCGCCGCCGAGCAGAGCAGCCGGTCGGCGAGTTCCATGCAGGCCATTTCCAGGCTCACGAAGAGCACCGGCAGCTGCAGGGTGATCGCGACGTGCTCGGCGATGTTCATCGCGAAGGCCGTCTTCCCCATGCTCGGCCGGGCCGCGAGGATGATCAGTTCCGAGTTGTGCAGACCCCCGCACAGCGAGTCGAGATCGGTGAATCCCGTCTCGACGCCGCCAATCGCATGCTCGTGCTGCATGCGGGCGTCCATCCGCATGAGCACCTCCTCGAGCACCGAGTGGATCGGCTTGGCGTCGGCATTGCTGCGACGCTCGAGGATCGAGAAAATACGCTCCTCGGCCCTCGACAGGAGCTGCCGCGGCTCGTCGCTCGAGTCGTACGCGTCGCGGAGGATTTCCGTGCCGGCATCGATGAGGGATCGAAGCACGGCCTTGTCACGGACGATGGCCGCGTAATGCGAGGCATGGGCCGCATGAGGCACCGCCTGCACGACATCGGCGAGGGCCCGCGCCCCGCCGACCCGCTCGAGATCGCCCTTGCCGCGCAGCTTCTCGAGGACGATCGTCACGTCGACCCGTTTGCCCCCCTCGTGCAACTCCAGGAGATTGCGGTAGAGGAGCTGATGCGCCTCGTCCGAGAAATCCTCCGGTCGCACGACGAGCGACACGTCGTCGCAGACGTCCGGCTTGAGCAGGATGCTGCCGAGCACCGCCCGCTCGGCATCGACGTTCGCCGGGCGATCGCGATCCTCGAGCGACGCGGACGGACCACCGCGCCGCCCGTCGCGCCTGAGCCCCCCTTCGTCGCGCGACTCACGCCCACGGGATGCGACCATCTTCTACCGGCCTCCCTGCCTCGGACGACGACTCCTCTGCCACAACGGGGTGGCTCGACGCCGGATGATTGCCGGCCCGCCGCCGGTCACCGCGATGCGCCGCGACAGGTCACTTGCCCGCGTCACCACCGCTGGTCGGCACCACCCACACCTTCAGATCTCCCTCCACCTCCGCAGCCAGTCGGACCTGCACGGTGTAGAGCCCGACCTCCTTCAGCGGCCCCTGAAGGATGATCTGCTCGGGCGTGACGGTCAGGTCCTGCTGCTTGAGCGAGCGGGCGATGTCGACGGCCCCAACAGAGCCGTAGAGATGCCCTTCGTCATTGGCATTCGCCTCGATCGTGACGCTCGTGCGCACGAGTTCGGCCA
Source organism: uncultured Planctomycetaceae bacterium (assembly GCA_903917235.1). Classification (GTDB taxonomy): domain Bacteria; phylum Planctomycetota; class Planctomycetia; order Pirellulales; family UBA1268; genus QWPN01. The sequence goes on from CAIWZS010000358.1 coordinate 11,074, forward strand.
GCAGGCTTCGCAATCCGGCCAGCCGCTCCCGCGCGATCTCCGCGAGCTTCGCGCGATGCTTCTCCACCATCCGCTTGTGGTGCTCGGTGGCGACCGTCGCCAGTCCCTGCGGCAGCAGGAAATTCACCGCGTATCCGCGACGAACCTCGACGACGTCCCCCTGCTTGCCGAGGTGTTCGACGTCATGGATGAGCAGCAGCTCGATCCCGCCCCGTTTCCCGTACGGCAGGCGCCGTCCCCCTGCGTCGATGACCGGCATTTCCTTCGTGGGCATGCATCTGCCTCCTGATTTCCCGCGATCCCGCCTCAAAATGGAATGTCGTCGTCCGCGACGGGCCCACCGCTCGGCACGTCATCGTATCCGGACGACTGATCGAACTCATCTCCCCCCGCCTGCGCGGCTCCGCGTCCGGCCGAGACCCGTGATTTCGGCCCTCGCCCGGCGTCACCGGACCGCGAACCGAGGAGCTGCATGCGGTCGCAGACGACGCGAAGCTTCGAGTTTTTCTTGCCGTCCTTCTCCCACGTGTCGAGCTTCAGCCGGCCCTCGATCAGCAGCGGCGACCCCTTCGTGACGTACTCGCCCGCGATCTCGGCCGTCCGGCCCCAGAGCGTGACGTCGACGAACGTCGTCTCCTCCACCCACTCACCAGATGCCGTCTTCCGACGGTCATTGACCGCCAGACCGATTTCCGTCACCGCGCTGCCGCTGGCGATGTAACGCAGTTCGGGATCCCGCGTGACATTTCCCAGCAGGATGACTCGATTGTAGCTGGCCATGAAACCTCCTCCGCGTCTCGAAGCCTTGGGTATTGAACATCCGTACACTCATCGATCATACGCCCTGCTGCAGGGGGCCGCAACCACCTCCGGCCGCCCCGCATGACCTCGGCCCACGCGCCCGCACCCGCATCACGGCCGCCCGTACCCAGGCCGTCGGTCCTCATGTGCCGACCGGCGACGGGCGTCCGGAAGAGGTCGCACCGCCCCGCGGACCGGGCGCCGCATCCGTCCGACGCTGGCCGGCATCGCCGGCGAGCGCGTGCTGGACGAGTGCGTCGGCGATCCGGTCGTCGACCCGCAGGATCAGGCTCCGCAGAATCTCCTCCGTGAGCAGGCACTGCCGCTCGAGGCCGACGAGCTGCTCGCCCGGCATGCGGAAGTAGGTCAGCCAGTAGACGCCCTTCTTGTGGCCTTTGATCGGGTACGCGAGCTTGCGCTCGTCCCAGAGCCGGGCGGCGAGCATCGTGCCGCTCGCCTGCTCGACGAGGGAGGCGATTTGCTGGGCGACCGCCGCCGGGTCTCGGGAATACTTGCCCTGATCGAGAATGAACATGCCCTCGTAGACCGCCATCGTGCTCGTACTCCTGCGATGTGATGCGTGTGGGTGGGGTGGACGGGAATCGCGACGTGTTTTCGGGGGGCCGGGCTCCCTGGACGCCCGGCCTCAGGCTCAGTCAGTTGTACCGATTCATGGCGGACTGGATACCGACCGACACCCACTCCTCGGCGGCGTCGGCGGCCCGTTCGAGCACCGGCTCGAGGACCTCTCGTTCATCCCTCGACAGCTTGCCGAGGACGTAATCCGCCGATTTCCAGCCGGGAGGGACGGGACCGATGCCGATTCGCAGCCGCGGAACGTCGGTCGTGCCGAGTCGGCGGAGCACGTCCGCGAGGCCGTTCTGCCCACCGGCGGAACCTCCGGGCCGCATCCGGATCGTCCCGCTTCGCAGGTTGAAGTCGTCACAGATCACCAGCACGTCCGAGGAGTCGATCTTGTAGAAGTCGCGGGCCGCGACGACGCACGATCCGCTCAGGTTCATCCAGGTCAACGGCCACACCAACAGGACCGGGCAGCCCCGCAGCGAAACCTGCGCGACCTCTCCCTGAAACCGTGCTCTTCGCCCGGGCGATCCGGCCCGCTGCGCGAGCCTCTCCAGGACGTCGAAGCCGACGTTGTGCCTCGTGGAGTCGTACGCCGAGCCCGGATTTCCGAGTCCGACGAGCAGTTTCACGGCGACACGAACACCGCGGGGCGATGCCAACGAGCGACATGGGACGATTCCCGCGACAGCGACAAACCCGCGACGATCCCGTTGGCATGCCGCCGGGCTCCGCCGTTCATTCGTCCTTCTCCGCGGCCTCCGCTTCCTCGCCAGACTTCCGACCGATCACCTCGGGCTCGGCGGTGACGGCAGCCGGCTCATCACCCGCCGCAGCGCGGCGCCCCGGCAGGGCGCAGGTGACGACGGCATCATCCGGGTCCGGGAGCGCCCGCACACCACGCGGCAGATCGAGGTCCCGCACCTTGATGGCATGCCCCAACTCCAGAGCGCCGATCGACACGTGCACGCGATCCGGGATCGAGTCGGCCGTGCACTCGAGTTCGATCTCGTGCAGCACGAGCGTCACGACGCCACCGCCCCGCTGGCCCGGGCATTCACCCTTCATGTCGACGGGCACCTTCACCCGCACCCGGTCGGTCTTGCTGACCCGCAGCAGGTCGAGGTGGATCGGCTCCGACCCCATCGCGTCCCACTGCAATTCGCGCACCACCGCACTTTCCTTGACGGCTCCGCGGAGCTCCACGAGGCGGCTGCCGTGGCGGATCACCGCCTCCACCGCCTCCCTCGACGCTGCCAACTCGACACACGCGCCGCCATGCCCGTAGAGGATGGCGGGCACCATGCCCTCGCGACGCAGGCGACGGCAGTGGCGGCTACCGGACTCCTTGCGGGCCACGACGTCGAGCGTATCCGTCATCATCGATCTCCACGCTGCAGTCCGCCGACGCCGTGCACGATGCCGGGAGCGTCTGGCGAATCGAGCATTGTGCCATGGGCCGGCTGGGCCGCAAGTCGCTCCCGCCGACCCGGGGCGACAAGGCCGGTCTCCCGCCAGGGGCATCGCGCCGGCGGGGCCACGAGACCCCTGCCCTCGGATCCGCCCCGCGGCCAACGCCACGAGCCGATCATTGGAACATCATGCTCACCGACTCGTTGCGGTGAATCCGCTTGATCGCCTGCCCGAGCAGGCCGGCGACCGAGAGCACCGTGATGTTCTGCAGCATTTTGCCGGGAGTGAGCGGGATCGAGTCGGTGATGACGATCCCCTTGAACGGCGCGTTCTTGAGCCGCTCGATCGCCGGACCGACGAGCAGGCCGTGCGTCGCGGCGGCATAGATCGCCTTCGCCCCGTGCTGGTGGAGCACGTCCGCCGCGCCGCAGATCGAGCCGGCGGTGCTGATCATGTCGTCGAACATGAGCGCCGTCTTGCCGGTCACGCTCGCCCCGATGATGTTCGCGCTCTTCGTGGTGTCCGCCGAGAGACGCCGCTTGTCGATGATCGCGAGCGGTGCGCCGATCCGGTTGGCATGGCCGAGCGCGCGCTTGATGCCGCCTTCGTCGGCGCTCACCACCACCAGGTCGTCGGGGGGCAGATCGAGCGTCTGCACGTAATGGTTCAGCACGGGCGCCGCGTACAGGTGATCGACGGGCACGTCGAAGAATCCCTGGATCTGGGCGGCGTGGAGGTCCATCGCGAGCACGCGGTCGGCGCCCGCCCGCGTGATGAGGTTGGCCACGAGCTTCGCCGTGATCGGAACGCGCCCCGAGTCCTTGCGGTCCTGCCTCGCGTAGCCGAAGTACGGGATGACGGCCGTGATGCGGAAGGCGCTCGCCCGCTTGAAGCTGTCGATCATGACGAGCAGCTCCATCAGGTGCTCGTTCACCGGCGGGCAGGTCGACTGGACGATGAAGACGTCGCGACCACGGACGTCCTCGTCGATCTTGCAGGAGATCTCTCCGTCGGGAAATCGCCCGAGCGAGATCTTCCCCAGCGGAAGATTCAGGTAGCGGCACATGTCCTGCGTGAGCGCAGGATTGGCCGGGCCACTGAAGATCTTCAGGTCGTTCATGCGCGCTGCCAGACGTGGCAGGCTGCCCGAAGCCGGCGGCCCGCTGTGTCCGAGGGAGGAACACCCACTGTGACCTCATCCCCTCGCCGGTTCAAGGCAGACCCACGGGACCGGCACCAGCGACAGAGCGGGGAGCCGGCCGGAGGCCGCGGGGGACGACGCCCATTCGCACGCCTGGAGGCGTGCGCCACAGCGAGGCCGCGAGCCCTCACTCGATTGTGCAGCACCACACCGCCGCCCGGCACGATGCCGGGGCTGATCGTTCCGCGGCACAGCCATCCATGGCCCGTGCCGCTCGACGGCATCACCATGACCGTAGGTCGTGAGGATGCCGGGTGGACGCTTCCAGCGTCCAAGGCCGCACTGGCCCGGTGCACCACTCCCGATTTTCAGCACACACCCGCCGCCCGGCACGATGCCGGGCTTACAGGCCAAGGCCGCACTGGCCCGGAGGGCAGTGCGGCCGTGAAATGGAGGCGGCGGGAGTCGAACCCGCGTCCCGTGATGTTTCAGAACAAAC
>CAIWZS010000359.1 GCA_903917235.1 uncultured Planctomycetaceae bacterium
ATCGACGCCGAGCACGCGCTCGACCCGAGCTGGGCGAAGAAGCTGGGCATCGAGCTCGACTCGCTGCTCGTGAGCCAGCCGACGAGCGGCGAGGAGGCGATGCAGATCGCCGAGTTGCTCATCAAGTCGAATGCGGTGGACATCATCGTGGTCGACTCCGTCGCGGCCCTCGTGCCGCAGAAGGAGCTCGACGGCGAGATCGGCGACTCGTTCGTGGGACTGCAGGCGCGGCTCATGAGCCAGGCCATGCGGAAGCTCACCGGCGCGATCGCGAAGAGCAAGACGACCGTGATCTTCATCAACCAGATCCGCGAGAAGATCGGCGTGATGTTCGGCAGCCCGGAGACCACTCCCGGTGGCCGGGCTCTCAAGTTCTATTCGTCGTGTCGGATCGACGTGCGGCGGATCGGGACGCTCAAGGACGGCGAGGATGTCGTCGGCCAGCGCGTGAAGGTGAAGGTGGTCAAGAACAAGGTCGCCCCGCCGTTCCGCGTGGCCGAGTTCGACATGATGCATGCCGACGGCATCAGCGTGGAGGGAGACCTGCTCGATCTGGCCATCGCGGCCAAGCTCGTGGACAAGTCGGGCACGTGGCTCCGGTACGGCGAGACGCACCTCGGCCAGGGCAGGGAGCGGGCGCGGGCGTTCCTCAAGGAGAATCCCGCCGTCGCCACGGAACTCCGTGAGAAGATCCTCGCGGCGAAGGATACGGTCCTCGCGGTCGCCAGCGACGGCGCCGACTGAATCCTTCTCGGCCATGCTGGAACCGATCCTCCGGGTATAGTGGTCGGCCCGTCACCCGACGGGCCGACCATCCCGGGCGGCGATCGCCTTCTTGAACCGTCCCGCAACGGAGCCACCGGCCCCGGATGGCGGGCCGACTGCGAAGGCTCCAGCATGAAGGTGCCTGCATGAAGGCTGATGAACTGCGCGAGGCCTACCTCGCCTTTTTCGAGTCGAAAGGCTGCGTCCGCCGGCCGAGCGACGTGCTCGTGCCCCGCTGGGATCCCTCGGTGCTCTTCACGCCGGCAGGGATGAATCAGTTCAAGGACCACTTTCTCGGTGCATGCAAGCTCGAGTTTACGCGGGCCACGACCTGTCAGAAGTGCCTGCGGACCGGCGACATCGACAACGTGGGCCGCACGCCGCGGCACCACACGTTTTTCGAGATGCTCGGGAACTTCTCCTTCGGCGACTACTTCAAGCGCGAGGCCATCCACTGGGCGTGGGAATTTCTCACGGCGCGCACCTGGCTGAACATGGCCCCCGAGAAGCTCTCCGTCACCGTCTATCGGGACGACGACGAGGCATATCGGATCTGGTCGGACGAGATCGGCGTGCCCGCCGAGAGAATCTCGCGGATGGGGGAGGACGACAACTTCTGGCCGGCGTCGTCGCCGTCCCAGGGCCCGGACGGTGTCTGCGGCCCGTGCAGCGAGATCTTCTTCAGGATGCCCGACGGGAGCGACGTCGAGATCTGGAACCTCGTCTTCACCCAGTTCAACCGCGAGGGACCGCCCCCCGACAACCTCAGGCCGCTCCCCAGTCGCAACATCGACACGGGCATGGGGCTCGAGCGGACGTGCGCGATGCTGCAGGGCGTCGAGAGCAACTTCCATATCGACATCCTCCGGCCGATCGTCGAGGCGGCGGCGGAAGTGTGCGGCCGGCGGTATGAGCCGGCGAGTGACGACGGCCGGCGCCTGCGTCGAATCGCCGATCATGTGCGGGCCTGCACGTTCGCGATCCATGAGAACGTGCTCCCGGGCAACAACGAGGAGAAGTACGTCGTCAAGCGGCTCCTGCGGCGGGCGGTGCTCGACGGCCGGCAGATGGGGATGCGCGAGCCGTTTCTCCATCGCCTTCCTGCCGTCGTCGCCGCGATGATGCGGGCGCCCTACCCGGAGCTGGCCGACACGACCGATCGGGTCGCGCGGGTCATCGAGCGCGAGGAGGCGTCGTTCCTGGCGACGATCGACGGGGGCCTCGAGCGGATCGAGCGGCTCTTCGCCTCGATCGGCAAGTCGGGCGCCGGCACGGTGGCGGGGGCGGACGCGGCGGAGCTGTACACGACCTACGGCTTCCCGCCGGAGCTGCTGGAGACGCTCGCGGCCGAGCGCAATTGCCGCTTCGACTGGGAGGGCTTTCGCGTGGCGATGGAGAGCCATGGTCTCCGGTCGGGCGCGGGCCGCACGGTGGACGTCTTTGCGACCGGGCCGCTCGACGCGCTCAAGAAGACGATGCACGGATCCGAGTTCGTGGGGTATGAGTCGATCGAGTCCGTCGGCCGCGTGGTCGGCATCATCGCGCAGGAGACGCTCTGCGATTCGCTCACGGAGGTGGGGCACGACGAGCGTGTGACGGTCGTGCTCGACCGCACGCCGTTCTACGGCGAGTCGGGCGGCCAGGTGGGCGACTCGGGGTGGCTCGAGTGGCCTGGTGGTCGGTTCGAGGTCGACGACACGCAACGCACGGCATCCGCCGCAGGCACCGAAGGATGCTTCATGCTCCACGTCGGCCACCTGCGGGCCGGCACGCTCACGCTCGGCCATGACGTCACGGCCCGCGTCGACGGCACGCGCCGCGCCGCGCTTCGGCGTGCCCACTCCGCGACCCACCTGCTCCACGCCGCCCTGCAGCGATTCCTGGGCACCCACGCGGTGCAGCAGGGGTCGAAGGTGGACGCCGACCTCCTGCGGTTCGACTTCTCCCATCCGTCCTCGATCGACGCGGACACGCTGACGCGAATCGAGGACATGGTCAACGACCGAGTGCTCGCGGCGGTGCCGGTGTCAGCACGGCTGCTGCCGCTCGCTGACGCCCGGCACGAGGGGGCGATGATGCTCTTCGGCGAAAAGTATCCCGACGTCGTGCGCATGGTGACGATGGACGGTGTCAGCCGCGAACTCTGCGGCGGTACGCACGTGGCCAGCACCGGGCAGATCGGGCTCGTGCGGATCGTGGCCGAGGAGAGCGTGTCGGCAGGCACGCGCCGGATCACCGCCGTGACCGGCGCCCGGGCCGTCGAGCGGCTGCGTCAGGTGGAACGGACGCTCGCCGACACGGCCGCGACGCTCAAGGTGCCCGTGGCGGAGGTGCCGCAGCGGCTCGCCACGCTCCTGCGCGACCTGCGTGAGTTGAAGAAGGCGAAGCCGGCCTCGGCGCCGGCCGGCGTGTCACCGGATGACCTGCTCGCCTCCGCCGCCGATCTCGCGGGCACGCGCGTGGTCGTGGCCGACATGCGCGGCAGTGACGCCGGCGCGATGCGGCAGTGCATCGACCTCCTCCGCCGCAAGGGCAGCCCGATCGCCGTCCTGCTCGGGAGCGTCGAAGGAGACAAGGTGACGCTCGTGGCGGGCATCTCGAAAGAACTCGAGGCGCGCGGACTTTCCGCCGGCGACTGGATCCGTGAGGCTGCGGCGATCGTGGGAGGGAAGGGGGGCGGCCGTGCCGACATGGCCCAGGCGGGCGGCAAGCTCGTCGACAAACTCCCGGAAGCGCTCGAGGCGGCCCGTCGGTCGATCGACGCGCGGCTCACGACGTAGGCTCCGCGACCCGCGCGACAGAAGTCGGTGGATGCCCGCGAGTCCATTCGCACGCTTGGAGGCGTGCGCCACATCAAGCTGGGGAGCCGGTCGCGACGCGCGCGATCTGCCTCGAGGCTCCGCCCGGTCAGGGCGGCTGCCCGCCCGTCACGCCGACTTCACCAGTTTCTCGATCTCCGAGATGGCCGCGTCGTAATTGGGCTCCTCGGCCACCTCCTTGACGACCTGCGCATAGCGGACGACGCCCTGGGCATCGAGCACGAACACCGCGCGGGCGAGAATCTTGAGCTCGTCGATGAGCACGCCCCAGCGGGTGCCGAACGACCGGTCCATGTAGTCACTGCCGTTCTTCATGGCCGTGATCTGCTCGGCTCCGCAGAAGCGGTTCATCGCGAACGGGAGGTCGAGGCTCACCGTCAGCGCGTGGATCCGATCGCCGAGGGAGGCGAGTCGCTGGTTGAAGGTCTTCGTCTGGACCTGGCACACCGGCGTGTCGAGCGACGGCACGACGCTGATGAAGACCGGCTTGCCGAGCAGGTCGGCCTTGCGGATGTGCTGCATGCCGCCCGAGCCGTAGGACGCGAGGTCGAAGTCGGGCGCGGCCGCGCCGACCTTCAGCTCCTCACCCGCAAGCGTGAGTGGATTGCCCTTGAACGTCACCGCGCCGTGTCGCCCCATCGCCGGTTCTCCTCGCCCGCTGAAAGTCCGTGTGGTCGGCATGCGGCCAATCAGTCCACATGACCGAAGGCCTCGAGAGCCGCGGGCAGTATGCGCGGCGTGTCCGGCAAGGCAAGTCCGCAACGCGAAACCGCCGGACCGGTGCGCCCAGCGTCGCTGGCCTTGACCAGCTGGTGAGGCGTGGCCAAAAATTCCGTCGTCGGAGGGGGAATGCGGAGTCGCACGTCCCGGGCGCACCTCCCTGAATGGATCGCGGGGGTGCAGAATCGCTTCGACGGTGGCCGGGGAGCATGGGGCCGTGCCCGCATTCCGGTTTCTCCGCACCCCCGGTCGAGTGAGGGGCGTCATGCCAGAGGCGTCATGGAGGGTCGAGCAATGAGCGGCGACGGTGGAGGAACGGCGACGGACCGGGACGAAGCCGGGGCGATTCGCGTGGAGCGGGGGCCAGACTGGCTGTTCGTGGGCCTCGGACAGGGCGCTGCACGGCGAGACGACCTCGCCGAAGGTGTCTGCCGGCTCGTGCAGGCGAGCATGGCTCATCGGGTCGTGCTCGAACTCGACGAGGTCGAGTCGATGGATGAGCGGCTCGCGGAGGCGATCGCGGCGATCGGCGCGCGGCTGCGAGAGGAGGGCGGCCTCGTGCGAATCTGCGGACTGTCGGACGCGAACCTCAGCCGGCTGCAGTCGGTATCGGCGGCGGCGCTGGTGCCCCACTTCGGCTCGCGCGTCGAGGCGGTCGGCGGGCATGACCAGCGTATCGGGACGCCGTGAACGTCATGCGGGCGGCCGGCCGATTCGCGCAGTTTTTCGGCCTCACGCTCCCGGCGGTCGCGATCGTGCTCGAACTCCAGCATGTCGTCAGCCTCGGCCAGATGCTCGTGATGCTCGTGGCGGCGGTATGCTGCTTCGGCATCGGGCGAATCCTCGAGTCCTATGCGTCGTGACGGGGGAAGAACGCCCACGTCCCGTCACGTCGCACAGCCGACGCGTGTCGAACGGGGGATGTCGCTCAGGTCGTCCTTCGGGTGACGAGTCGTCCAGCCGTGCTGCCGCCGCTGATCTTCACGCCGCTGTATCGACGGTATCTGTGGGGCGGTCGCCGATTCGCCACGTCGCTCGGAAGGCGGCTGCCCGATGGCGAGGACTTCGCGGAGTCGTGGGAACTCGTCGATCACGGTGACGATCAGAGCGTGGTCTCGGCGGGTCCGCACGCGGGCATGACGCTCGGCGCACTGGCGCAGGCCCACGGCGCCGACCTGCTCGGGCGGCAGGCACCGCAGCCGGGCTTTCCGCTGCTCTTCAAGTTTCTCGACGCCAATCGGGATCTTTCCGTCCAGGTTCATCCCGACGATGCGCGTGCCGCCCGGCTGGCCCGGCCCGACCGTGGCAAGACGGAGGCGTGGTACGTCGTCGATGCCGAGCCGGGAGCGAAGATCTACGCCGGCCTCGCGCCGGGCGTCGATCTTCCGATCCTCGCGGAGGCGCTCCGCCGCGGACGGTGCGACGAGGTGCTGCACGCCTTCGAGGCGCGGCGGGGAGACTGCGTGTTCATTCCGGCCGGAACCGTGCACGCGATCGGGGCCGGCGTGCTCGTCGCCGAAATCCAGCAGGCCAGCGACGTGACGTACCGTCTGCACGATTGGGGACGCGTGGGAGCGGATGGGCGGCCCCGGGCGCTCCACATCGAGGCGGGGCTCGAGGCGATCACGAGGTTCGGCCCCGTGGAGCCCGTGCGGCAGCCCGCGCCCGCTCCCCTCGCCGCGTTGCGCGGCGACTCCGGATCGCCCCACGGGACACGAAGGCTCGTCACGAGCGAGTACTTCGTGTTCGACGAGGTGGCGGCGGACGGGACATGGTCCTGCGGCGGCGACGACACGTGCCATTTTCTCGCCATCCTCGGGGGGCGCTGGTCGTGCGAGTCGGAGTGCGGTTTCGGACCGCTCGATCGGGGACGCTGCGTGCTCCTCCCGGCCTCGGCCGGCCGTCGGACGTTTCTCACCCAGTCCGATGACGCCTCGCCCGCCCGGGCCCTGCATGTCGCCCTGCCCTGACCGGGGCCTGGTGTCCGCCGGAAATCAGGCTGGCACCGCCGCGGGGGCGGTCCTATCGTCTCCCGCCCGCGGTCCGGCCTCCCGGAGACGTGTCGATGCCTCGTCGGAGCGTTCATCGAGCCCTCGTGCTCGGCGCGTGCCTGAGCGCCGCCGTCGTGTCGGGGTGCGCGTCGCTCGGGCGTCCCGAGTGGCTCGATCCGGGTCCGATCCGCAACCAGCGCCGTCGCGCCGTCCGCTTCGACCCGTTCATGCAGAACGACATCGGTCCGTCGACGCTTCGGGAGTACACGATCCTCGATGGCACCCGGCCGCGGGACTATGCGGAGCCCGTCGCGGAAGTGAATCGCCCGCGGTGGTGGTCCCAGCCGGTGCGCTGACGCCTCTCGACCGCGCGGACGCCGCGTGTCACGTCGAGCGCCAACGTCACGCCTTCGCGTGGCGCGTGTATGATCCCGCGTCGGCGGCGCCCCCGTGCGGTCCGCATGCCGTCACGTTCGGGAGCCACGCCATGCCCTCTCCTCGTCCCACGCCGCACGGTTCCCGTCGCGGCCCTCCGCGTCGGCCACCCGCCCATCGGCCCGGGGACAGGCCTGCGACCGGCGTCGACCGACGGCGGGACGACGGACTCGAGCGGCTGCAGAAGGTGCTCGCGACCGCCGGCATCGGCAGCCGTCGGGCGTGCGAGGAGCTGATCACGGCGGGGCGGGTCGAGGTCGATCGCGCCGTCGTGACGCAGCTCGGGACGCGGGTCGATCCGGCCGCGCAGGAGATCCGCGTCGATGGGGAACGCCTGCCGCGGGTGCGACGGGTGGTGTACCTGCTCAACAAGCCGGTGGGTGTGGTCACGACCAACTACGACCCGGCGGGCCGGCCTCGGGCCGTCGATCTCGTGCCCGCCGATCAGCGGCTCTTCGCGGTGGGCAGGCTCGACCGCACGAGCGAAGGTCTGTTGCTCCTCACCAACGACGGAGAACTGGCCAACCTCCTCGCGCATCCGCGGTACGGGGTCGAGAAGAAATACCTGGTGCAGGTCGCCGGCGTGCCCTCCACGGAGGTGCTCGACCAGCTGCGGCAGGGCGTGCGGCTCGCGGAGGGCGAGGTGCACGCGAAACGGATCACGGTGCGGACGCACAACAAGCAGAGCACGGTGCTCGAGATGGTGCTCGACGAAGGAAAGAATCGGGAGATTCGGCGCATGCTCGCGCGGCTCGGGCACAAGGTGCACCAGCTCAAGCGGGTCGCGATAGGAGGGCTCTCCCTCGGCAACCTGCTCCCCGGCCAGTCGCGGCCCCTGGCGTGGACCGAGGTGGAGACGCTCCGCAAGGAGGCGCTCGCTGCGACCGCCGGCGAGCGCGGGCCCGTCAGGCCGATGCGCCAGGGGCGCGGCGACGGTGGCCGGCCACGGGGGCGGCGGCCCGGGGAGCGGCCTCGAGCCGGCGGACGTGGCGGGGGCGGGCCCCGCTTTCGGGACACGGCCCGTGCCGGAGGGACGTCACGCGGCGAGGAGGCCCGCGCGACGACGCGGCGGCGAACGAAGCCCCGGCGGCCCGGCAAGGCATCGTCCTGGCGCAACCAGCAGAAGCCCGGAACGAAGGCTGGCGGAGCCGAGCCATGACCTGGACCGAGACCTGTGGCACGCCCGCGGCGTACGAACGCGCGACGATCGTGGCGCACACCGCCATCGCCGAGAACATCTTCCGCATCCGGGTAGAATGTCCAAGCATCGCCCCGCGGGCCCTCCCTGGCCAGTTCGCGATGCTCCGTCTCGCCGACCGCAGCGATCCCCTTCTGGCCCGGCCCCTCGCGTTCTACGACGTCGTGGATCCCGACGGCGGCGACCACCCGCGACAGGCCGACTTCGTCTACCTCCGTCATGGCAAGTTCACGACGGCGCTGGCTGGCATGCGGCCGGGTGACGACCTCGTGATCTGGGGCCCGCTCGGCAACGGCTTCGATCCACCGCCGGTCGAGCGACTCGTGCTCGTCGCCGGTGGCATCGGCCAGACGGCGCTCCTCTGCCTCGCCCGCGAGCGATCGGGTCGGGCCTCGTTCGGCACGCCGCGCCGCGCGGGTCCGGTCGCACGGCAGGTGACGCTCCTCTGGGGAGCGCGCCATGCAGGGAGCTTCGGCGACGTCGAGGACTTCCGCTCGGCCGGGTGCGACGTTCACCTGGCCACGATCGATGGGTCGGCAGGGCACAAGGGCACGGTCGTCGATCTCATGGACGCCGTGCTGCGCGGCCCGGATGCCGGCACGATGCACGTGGCGTGCTGCGGGCCCGAGCCGATGATGGCGGCCGTCGCGGGCTGGTGCTCCGCGCGGGACGTCGGGTGCAGCGTGTCGCTCGAGGAGCCGATGGCGTGCGGCGTCGGCATCTGCTTCACGTGCGTGGCACGGGTGCGGGACGCCGCCGGAGGCTGGGACTATCGCCGCACGTGCGTCGAGGGGCCGGTGTTTCCGGCGTCGTCCATCGTGTGGGGCCACGACGGTGACGATGCCATCGCGTCGCGGCCGACGTGAACGTCTCGCGAGCTCTCAGCCGGCGGCGGTCGCCGTGCCGGCCGACTTCACACGCGCCGACAGCCGTGACTTGATCCGCGCGGCACGGTTGCGATGGATCGTGCCACCGGCTGCGGCCCGATCCGCCTGCTTCACCACGAGCCGAAACCGCTCCTTCACCGCCTCGGAGTCGTTCTGAGACAGGGAGTCGAGGAGCCGACGGACGGCGGTCTTGAGCGAGGACTTCACCGCCCGGTTGCGCTCGCGGTTGCGGAGGTTTTGGCGATGGCGCTTGCGGGCGCTGGCGGAGTGGGGCATGACAACGTTCCTGCCGGGTCGGCGTGACGGATCGGCTCACACGAACGGCCTCGCACGAACATCGAGGCCGCGCCGACGATGGATGGGGCGACGCCCGGTCAGGCGTCGGTCTCGCCGACCGCACTGTTATCGGTCACGGTTCCCAGTTTGTCCAGACGCGCCGCCACGTCGCGGTAGCCGAAATCGAGGCCCGCGAGCGCGGACAGGTGCTTGCGGGCGGCATCGGGGTCGCCGAGTCCGCTGGCGAGGACTCCCGCCCGATAGAGGGCCCGCTTGCGCAGTTCCGCCTCACGTTCGGTGAGGAGTTCGACCGCCGCTTCGTAGTTCCGCATGGCGAGTTCGTACTGCTTGATCTTCTGGAAGCATTCGCCCAGTTCCAACGACACAGCCCCCTTCCGTCGCGGGTCCTGGAGCACCTCCTGGAAGTGGCGGATCGCCTCGGCGTAGTTTCCGGCGGCCTTGAGCCGCATCGCGAGCTCGTACTTCCAGATCACGTTCTCGGGGTAGCGGGCGGCCCGCGCCGCGTAGATGTCGATCTCCCGCTTCGCCTGCGCGGTCTTCAGCCTCTCCACCGTCG
>CAIWZS010000360.1 GCA_903917235.1 uncultured Planctomycetaceae bacterium
GCCAGGTCAGGGTCAGCCAGGTCAGGGTCAGCCAGGTCAGGGTCAGCCAGGTCAGGGTCAGCCAGGTCAGGGTCAGCCAGGTCAGGGTCAGCCAGGTCAGGGTCAGCCAGGTCAGGGTCAGCCTGGTCAGGGTCAACCTGGTCAGGGTCAACCGGGTCAGGGTCAACCGGGTGAGGGCCAACCAGGTCAGGGCCAACCTGGTCAGGGCGATCCCCAGTCACAGTCTGCGGACGGTGCCGTCGGCGGTGGCGGTGCGGTGGGTGGAGATCGAGCGGAAGGCAACTCGGCGGATGGCGGGCCGACCGGGCAACCGGACCGTCGAGAGATGGAGTGGACCGACGCCGACCTCTCGCACGCCCGGAATGCGGCCGACCTCGCGATCGAGCATCTGCGCGACAGCCTGGCTTCCGGCCGCACCGACGTGCTCGACTCACTCGGGTGGACACCGGAGCAGGCCCGCGCGTTTCTGTCGCGATGGGAGGAGATGCGTCGTCGAGCGGAAAGCCCCGATCCCCGACGGCGTGCGGACTTCGAGCAGGCGCTGCGCAGCCTCGGCCTGCGGGCCGACGGATCCCGTTCGTCGCGCGACGTGCCGGCGGACGTGAAGGGAGGACAGGCCGAGGGTCGTCGCAGCCGTCCGCCCGCCTCGTACCGCGAGCAGTTCGAGGCGTACCTCCGCGGCACGGCCGGCGAATGAGCGACGCCTACGACGGGCCGCGGTATCTCGTCTCCTTCGGTCCGAAGCGGGTGCCGCACTGCTTCACCGACATTCTCATTCTCGGTGGCGGACTCGCAGGGCTGCGGGCGGCACTGGCGGTCGATCCCCGCCTCTCGGTGACCGTCGTCACGAAGGACGATCTCCGCAGTTCATCGAGCCAGTGGGCGCAGGGAGGCATCGCGGGAGTGGTCGATCCGGAAGATCGCTTCGACCATCACGTGGCCGATACGCTCGCGGCGGGGGGCGGACTGTGCCACGAGGGTGTCGTCGATGCCGTCGTTCGCGAGGCTCCGGGGCGCATCGCGGAACTGATCGAGTGGGGCACGCGGTTCGATGCGGTCAACGGCTCCCTGGCGCTGGGCCGCGAGGGGGGGCACAGTCACCATCGGATCGTCCACGCGCTCGGCGATGCGACCGGTCGCGAGGTCATGCGGGCCGTGATCGAGCGGACGCGTCAGCTCGACAACCTCTCCGTCTGGCCCGACACGTTCACGATCGACCTCGTCACCGACGAGCGAGGCTGCCGTGGCGCCATCGTCTGGAACCCCGCGCACGGCAAGACGATCGTCTGGGCGCGTCGCACCATCCTCGCCACGGGCGGGGCGGGGCAGCTCTACCGTGAGTCGACGAATCCTCCCGGCGCGAGTGGCGATGGGATCGCCCTCGCCTGGCGTGCCGGCGCGGATCTGCGGGACATGGAGTTCATGCAGTTCCATCCGACGGTGCTTTACATCGCCGGCGGTGCGCGGAGCCTCATCACCGAGGCGGTGCGCGGCGCGGGGGCATGGCTCGTCGACCGAGACGGCCGCCGCTTCATGCCCGAGTTCGACGAGCGGGCGGAACTCGCGCCGCGCGACGTCGTCTCCCGGGCGATCACCGTCGTGATGCACCGCACGCAGCACGCGAACGTCTACCTCGACCTCGCGCACCTCGACGCCGACATGGTCCGCGCCAGGTTTCCGGGCATGGCCGCGCTCTGCGCGCAGTTCGGCCTGGATCTCGCCCGCGACCGCATTCCCGTGCGCCCCGGGGCGCACTACATGATCGGCGGCGTGACCGTCGACGACACCGGGCGGACGACCGTCCCCGGGCTGTTCGCCGCCGGCGAGGTGACCTCCAGCGGCCTGCACGGGGCCAATCGTCTCGCGAGCAACAGCCTTCTCGAGGGACTCGTCTACGGGGCCCGCGCGGGGGCGGCGGCCGCGGCGGACGTCCTCGCGGAGGGGATCGCCGCCGACGAGTTCCTGGTGCCCTCGATCACCGCGGCCCGCGTGACGGCCGCCACGGACGCCGTCGCGCAGGACGGTCTCGATCTGGCCGACATCCGCAACTCGCTCCGCGCGCTCATGTGGCGGCACGTGGGCGTGGAGCGCTCGAGGGCGTCGCTGGACGAGGCTCGGGAGGACGTCGAGGGCTGGTGCCGGTACGTTCTGCCGAGGCAGTTCGCCGATCCCCAGGGCTGGCAGCTCCAGAACATGCTCGAGGTGGCGCGGCTCATGATCCGGGCCGCGCTCGTGCGGGAGGAGACCCGCGGCGTCCATTTTCGGGCCGATCACCCGGCGGCACGGGACGCGTGGCGGGTGCACGTCGCGTGGCACCGAGGGCGTCCCGATCCGCTGCTCGAGCCCCTGCCGGACCGCGTTCCCGCCGGGGCCTGACCCTCCCGGGGATTGCCGCCCGGCGGTTCCCCGGAAACAATGGGGCGGCGTGCGGCGGAGACATGTTGGCCAAACTTTCCGAAAAGGCGCGATGATCGAAACGGCACGAACGAACGACGGGGCGATGATCGAGGCGGACGGCCTCACGAAGTACTACGGCGAGTTCATCGCCATCCAGGACGTCTCGTTCCGCGTTCCGCGGGGCGAAATCGTGGCGTTTCTCGGCCCGAACGGCGCGGGCAAGAGCACCACGATGAAGATTCTCACGGGGTATCTCGCCCCCTCGGCCGGCAGCGCGCGGATCGCCGGGCACGACATGGCCACCGACCGGCTGCGGGGAGCCGAGCGACTCGGCTACCTGCCGGAAAACGGCCCGCTCTATCCCGACATGACGCCGCGGAGCCTGCTCGAGTTTTTCGCCGACGCCCGCGGTCTCGGGGGGAGCCAGAAGCGGGACCGCATCGACGCCGTCGTGCGGCAGTGCGAACTGGGCAGCGTCATCGGCAAGGCGATCGGCAAGCTCTCCAAGGGCTATCGCCAGCGTGTGGGGATGGCGCAGGTCCTGCTCCACGAGCCGGACGTCCTCATTTTGGACGAGCCGACGAGCGGCCTCGACCCCAACCAGATCCGCGAGGTGCGCGAGACCATCCGTCGGCTCGGGGAACGTAAGACGATCCTCCTCTCGACGCACATCCTGCAGGAGGTGGAGGCGCTCGCCGACCGCGTGATCCTGATCGCCGAGGGACGGCTGCGGTTCGATGGAACTCCGGCCGACCTGCGGCGGGAGGGACGCACGCTCGACGAGCGGTTCCACGAATTGACGCGTTCCGCGTGATCACGCCGCCGGGGTGGCGGCGTCCTCGTCCACCTGGGGCACGCAGCCCCGCCCATGACCATCGCAGCGACGTCCAGCCGTTTCCCATCACACCAGCACCGACCGACCTCCAGCCGCCGCCGTGCGGGCGACGGGCCCGCCGCGGCTGATCCAACCGACGATTCGCCCGAAGGATCGAAATCATGAAGTGGCACGTTCTGGACGCCGTCTTCAAGCGGAATTTTGTCGCGTATTTCTCGAATCCGACCGGATACGTCTTCATCTGCGTGTTCGTGCTGCTCGGGTCGCTCGCGGCCTTCTGGCCGCCGGAGTTCTTCAACTCGAATCTCGCGAACCTCGACCAGCTCAACCGCTACCTCCCCTTCATCCTGCTCGTCTTCGTGCCGGCGATCACCATGAGCGTCTGGGCCGACGAGCGGCGGCAGGGAACCGACGAACTCCTGCTCACGATCCCCGCGAGCGACTGGGAGGTCGTCTTCGGCAAGTACCTGGCCGCGGTGGGCATCTTCACAGTGGCGCTCATCTTCTCGTGCATCTGCAACCTCGTGATCCTGCTCCGCTGGGGCACGCCCGACGCGGGGCTCTTTCTCACCAACTACCTCGGCTACTGGTTCACCGGTCTCGCGATGCTCGCCGTCGGGATGGTGGCGAGCTTCCTGACGAGCAACCTGACCGTGGGATTCATTCTCGGCGTGCTCTTCAACGCGCCGCTCGCCGTGGCCGACCGGGCGGGCACGTTCATGGCGCCGCGCCTCGCCGAGCAGGTGCGCGGATGGAGCCTCGCCGAGCAGTTCTCGGACTTCGGTCGGGGCGTGGTGAGCCTCTCGTCGATCGCCTACTTTCTCGGGATCGTCGCCGTCTGCCTCTACGTGGCGATGGTCCTCATCGGGCGCCGCCACTGGACCGGTCGCCGGGACGGCGCACGGATGGGAGTGCACTATCTCGTCCGTACGCTCGGGCTGGCGGCGGGTGCGGCCGGTCTCGTCCTCGTCTGCCGGGCCGCCGATCTGCGCCCTGACTTCTCCGAGGGGCGCATCAGTTCCCTCTCCGCCGACACCCGGCGCCTTCTGCGGGACCTCGACACGCGTCGGCCGATCGACGTCACCGCCTACGTGAGCCCGACGGTGCCGGAGGATTACGCGCAGACCCGCTTGAATCTCCTGAACGCCCTGCGGCAGTTCCAGCGGCTCGGTCGTGGCAAGGTGAACGTGCAGGTGGTGGCCACCGAGCCGAAGACCGAGGCCGCCTCGCTCGCGAGCCAGCAGTTCGGCATCGAGCCCGTGAGCGTGCTGTCGCGGGTGCGGGGGGCCTACCGGGACGAGGAGATCTTCCTCGGCTGCGCGTTCACCAGCGGCCTCGAGAAGGTCGTCGTGCCCTTCTTCGACAAGGGCACGCCGGTCGAGTACGAGCTCATCCGGTCTATTTGCACGGCGGCGCAGCAGCAGCGCAGGCGCATCGGCGTGCTCACGACCGACGCCGACCTCTTCGGCGGCTTCGACATGATGAGCGGGCAGGTCCGGCCGCGGCAGCCGCTGGTCGAGGAGCTCGACAAGCAGTACGAGGTGGTGCAGGTCGATGCCTCGAGCCCGATCACCGAGCGGTTCGACGTGCTCTTGGCGGTGCAGCCGTCGTCGCTGGGGCCCGAGCAGATGGTGCACTTCGTCGAGGCGGTGAGGTCCGGCCAGCCGGTCGCGATCTTCGAGGATCCGCTGCCGGTGCTCATGACCGGCGTGCCGGGGACGTCGCAGCCGAGGCAGGGGCCCGCGGGGCCGATGGCGATGTTCGGCGGCCAGTCGCAGCCGAAGGGCGACCTCGGCATGCTCTGGGAGGCGCTCGGGGTGGGCCTGAAGGCCGGCTCGGGGGCTCCCTCACGGGGGCAGATGGGGGCGGCTCCGCTCGTCGTCTACCAGGACTACAACCCGCACCTCAAGCTCGAGCTTCCGAGCGAGTTCGTCTTCATCGACGCGACGATCGACGGCGGCGGCGGTCAGGCGGGCTTCAACGAGGCGGAGCGGATCACGGCCGGCCTGCAGGAGGTGCTCTTTCCGTTCCCCGGCGGCATCGAGCGGCAGGGGCGCGCGGAGGTGACGTTCACGCCGCTGGTGCGCACGGTCGCCAACCGCACCGGCACGATCGAGGTCGACCGCGTGGTCGGCAATCGTGGCGACATGCGGCAGCTGCGGATCTTCGAGAAGCAGGCGGACGAGTCGATGGTGCTGGCGGCACGCGTCGAGCGGGCGGCGCAGGCGGTCCCGGAGGGCGACGGGCAGGCCGCCGGCGAGGCGGGGCCGTCGAAGCCGGTGCGCGCGGTGATCGTCGCGGACATCGACCTGCTCGACGGCCGGATCTTCGGGCTGCGGACGCGGCCGGACGAGGTGTTCGGCCTCGACTTCGACAACGTGGAGTTCGTGCTCAACATCCTCGACGAGCTTGCCGGCGACGATCGTTTCGTGGACATCCGCAAGCGCAAGCCGAAGCACCGCACGCTCGAGCGGATCGAGGATGCCGTCGCCGCCTCCCGCGAGCAGGCCGAGGCCGAGCGGCAGTCGTTCATCTCCGAGTTCGACCGGGCGGAGCGCGAGGCCAACGACTCCATGCAGAAGGAGGTCGGGGCCTTCGAACAGAAGATCCGCGACCTCGAGTCGCAGGGCGACGCGAATCCGCAGGCGGCGATGCAGGCGATCCAGCAGCTCGCCAGCAGCCAGCGGCTCGCCCAGCGGCGGCTCGACACCAAGATCGAGCAGCTGCGGCGCAAGCGGGACGGGCAGGTGGACGCCGTCGAGCGGAAGCTCGAGGCGCAGATTCGGCGTGAACAGGATCGGCAGAAATGGCTGGCCGTGCTCCTGCCGCCGATTCCGCCGCTCGTCGTGGCGTTCTTCGTGTTCTTCCGGCGCCGCGCCCTGGAGCGCGAGGGCGTGGCGAAGTCCAGGCTCCGATGACGACGCAGTGAGGAGAGGATCAGGCAAACGATGAGCACGTCCATGCACCACGATTCGGAAGGGCAGGGGAGCGGGGCCGACGGTCGGGAGACGCTGCGTCGGACCGGCACGTTCGTCGGGCTGGGCGCGGCGCTGCTCCTGGCGGGGTGGCTCGTGCAGCCGCGGTTCCGGACGGCGAAGATCGAGCCCGAGTCGGCCCGCGTGCTCTTCCCCGAATTGTCCGACGCGTCGAAGGCGGGCAGCCTGTCGATCGTGTCGTACGACGACGAGCTGGCGACGCTGAAGCCGTTCAAGGTCGTGCAGTCCGACGGCGTGTGGGTGCTGCCGTCCCACGACAACTACCCCGCCGACGCGAAGGAGCAGCTGGCGGCCGCGGCGACCGAGCTCGTCGATCGGCCCATCCTCGACATCGTCAGCACCTCTCCCGGAGACCACGAGACCTACGGCGTGATCGAGCCGGACCCCGAGAAGATCCAGCCGGGCATGACCGGCGTCGGCAGGCTCATCGAGATTCGTGACGCAGCCGGCAACCGGCTCGCCCGGCTCGTGATCGGCAAGGAGGACAAGCGTCGCGGTGCGGGAGACGCGTCCGGCAGCCGGCCACTGCGTTTCGTGCGGAAGGCCGGGCAGGA
>CAIWZS010000361.1 GCA_903917235.1 uncultured Planctomycetaceae bacterium
CCGGCAGCTGGGACGCGCCGCTCCTGCCGATGGCGCTGGCGTCACTCGCGGCGGCCTTGTGCTGGCTGGCCATCGACCCGACGCGACCGATCGTCGGCCGCTGATCCTGCGGCAGCCCGCCGTGCTTCCCGCACGCCCTGCGACCCGCCCTACCACTCCCCGTGCCGGCCGAAACGATCCCGTGCGGCGTCGCCGAACCGGCGGGCCGCCGCCGCGAGTCGCGTCAGGACGTCGGCCCGGCTGAGGCCCCCCGCGCTCCTCGCCGCCGAGATGACGGTCTGGCACTCGTTGGCGTCCATGAACGCCGCCGCCTCGAGCAGCCGCGCCTCGTCCTCGGCAGGCACCGCCAGGAAGCCGTGCTTGTCGGCGTGGATGAGCTGTCCGGGACGAATCTCGCGGCCGAACACCGTCACCGGCACCCCCCAGCGCACCGGCGCCACGTGCGCGTGCCCCACGCAGAGCCGGCGCGCGAGCGCCTTGAAACCGGCGTTCGTCATTTCGTCGAGGTCCCGGATCGCGCCGTCGGTGATCGTGCCGACGCAGCCGAGCGCCCGGTGCACGTTGGCGTTCACCTCGCCCCAGAAGGAGCCGACGACGCGGGGCGCGTCGAGATCCTGCACGACCACGATCGTCGGGCCGTCTGCCTCGGCCACGTGACGGCGGTAGTCGTCCCAGGCCATGGCCTGCGCCTTGTGCGTCGGGTTCGACGGCTCGACGACGAGCGTGACGGCCCGCCCCACCATCGGCCCCATCTGGGGCATGAAGTCACGGGTCTCTTCGGGATTCCAGCCCGCCGCCGCGACGTCATGGGAGGTGATCTGCTCCCAGCCGTTGTAGATCGTCGGCGTGTTCCACCGCTTGAGTTGCAGCAGGTCGCCATGGGAGAGCGGCATGTCGGATTCCTCGGACGGGCGTGGGGCGGAGGGGGATGCGTTGTTCTATGCTATGCCGGGTCCGTCGGGGGCCGCGCCGCGTCCGGCAGGAACCCCTCGGCGGTCGCGTTCCATCCCGGGGATATCGGGCAGGGAGAAGCCATGCATCGGGTGGTGATCACCGACTTCATCGACGACGACCTCGCGCCGGAACGGGCCGGTCTCGGCGACCTCGCGACGGTCGAGGCCCTCGACGGCTACTCCGAGGACGATCTCGCGGGGCGCATCGAGACCGCCGACGCGATCATGATGTACCACAACCTGTCGCTGACGCGAAGGACGATCGAGCGTCTCGACCGCTGCCGCCTGATCGTGCGCTGCGGCGCGGGGATCGACAACGTCGACCATGCGTTCGCCCGCACCCGTGGGATCACGGTGGCCAACGTGCCGGACTACGGCACGGAGGAGGTGGCCGACTCGGCGATCGCGATGATGCTCGCCCTCGTGCGGGGAGTGAACCTCTACAACGTGCGGCTCCGCGACCGTCCCGACCCCTGGATGTACACCGTCGCCGGCCCGATCCATCGCCTCCGAGGCCGCACCTTCGGCGTGGTCGGGCTCGGACGCATCGGCACCGCGGCCGCGCTCCGGGCGAAGGCCCTCGGCATGGAGGTCGCGTTCTACGACCCCTACAAGCCCGATGGCTACGACAAGGCGCTCGGCGTGCGCCGCTGCGAGTCGGCGCGGGATCTCTTCGCCGCCTCCCACGTGCTGAGCCTCCACTCCCCGCTGACCGAGGAGACGCGGCACCTGGTGAATGCCGAG
The DNA here is from genome assembly GCA_903917235.1 of uncultured Planctomycetaceae bacterium. GTDB lineage: Bacteria > Planctomycetota > Planctomycetia > Pirellulales > UBA1268 > QWPN01. The sequence continues at coordinate 1,698 of CAIWZS010000361.1, forward strand.
TCGCTCGCGTGGCTCCCCCGGGGTGCCTATCTCGTCAACACCGCCCGCGGCGGCATCGTCGATACCACGGCGCTGCCCGACGCGCTCGCGAGCGGCCAGCTCGCCGGCGCGGGAATCGACGTGCTCGTCGGCGAGCCGCCCGCCGCGGACCATCCGCTGCTCGTCGCCTGGCGGGACCCGACCCATCCGGCCTATGAACGGCTCATCGTCAATCCGCACGCCGCGTTCTACTCCGTCGAGGGCCTGCTCGACATGCGCACCAAGGGCACCGACGCATGCCGCCGGGCGCTCCTGGGAATGCCGCTGCGAAACGTCGTCAACTGATCGCCGGCCACATCGGCTGCATCGATGGCATCCGTCCCCTTCCGAGTCGACCGCAGGAATACCATGCGTCTCCACCCAGTGCTCGCCACGTTCACGCTGCTCACCGCGTTCACCGCCTCCCGACTGCATGCTGCCGACGAGCCGCGCGTGCTCCCGCTCTGGGAGGCGGGCGCACCCGGATTCGAAAGCCGCCGCGACGAGCCCGAGGTCGTCGAGAAGGGATCGATCACCAACATCCACTTCCCGACACTCACGGTCTTCCTGCCCGAACCCGGCCGGGCGACCGGCGTGGGCATCATCGTCGCGCCGGGGGGCGGCCTCGCGAAGCTCGGTTTCCAGGGGGGCGGCGTCGAGCCCGCGATGTTCCTCGCGGAGCACGGGTTCGCGGCCTTCGTGCTCAAGTACCGGCTGCCCCGGGAACCGGGCGTGCCGTACAAGTTCGAGGAGCATTCGCTCCAGGACGGTCAGCGGGCGATGCGGCTGGTGCGTTCGAAGGCCGACGAGTTCGGCATCCGCGAGGACAAGGTCGGCATGCTCGGCTTCTCGGCCGGCGGCGAGGTGGTGTCGATCACGAGCTACCGCCCGGGCGCGGGCGACCCCGCCGCTCCCGACCCGGTCGATCGCCTCGATGCCAGGCCCGCGTTCCAGATGCTCGTGTATCCCGGGCCGCTCGGAATCCCGTCGCGGCTGCCGCCCGGCTCGCCGCCCGCCTTCCTGCTCATCGCGGCCGACGACGCCCACACGAGCGTCATCATCAATCTCATGAACCTGTTCCGCGAGTCCGACATCGACTACGAGGCGCACGTCTACGCCCGCGGCGGCCATGGGTTCGGCATCGGCAAGGCCCGGCGTCGCAGCCTCCAGCACTGGCCCGACCGGATGATCGACTGGCTGCGCGACGAGGTCGTGGACGAGCCGCGGAAGGAGAAGTGATCGACCCCCGGCCGACCGGCGCGAGCTGCCGACGGCGGCCCCCCGCGGGCATGCCGGGCGGCCACTCGATCGGGAGTCACCCGCCCGCGGCCGCACCCGCGTAGGTCGGGTGGCAGGCGGGCCCGACCGGCTCGAAGTGCTTGTAGCCGAGGACGAACTCCTGGTGGCCGAGGGTCTCGGACGCGGTGCGTCGACCCCTGGCCACATCGAGCACGAGCCGGTGGATCTCCGCGCCGACGTCGTCGAGCGAGCCCCGGCCCTCCAGGATCCGTCCCGCATCGACGTCCATGTCCTCGGCGAGGTTGCGATAGGTCTCGGGATTCGCACACACCTTGATCACCGGGGAGATCGCCGAGCCGACGACCGACCCGCGGCCGGTCGAGAACAGCGTGACGTGCGACCCGCAGGCGATGAGCTCCGCGATCTCCGCGTTGTCGCTCGTATTCGGAAAGCCGAAGCGCACCTCGCCGTCCGGCACGACGTCGAGGAGGTAGAGCCCGCCCGCCCGCGGCACGTCGCCCGGCTTGATCAGCCCGGAGATCGGGGCGCACCCGCTCTTCGAGTAGGCGCCCATGCTCTTCTCCTCCTGCGTCGTGAGGCCGCCGTCGGCGTTGCCCGGCGCGAAGCTCCCATGACCAAGCACGGTGTAGTACCTCGCAGCCTTGGCCACGCTCTCGACGAGGATGCGGCCGAGGTCCGGCGTGACCGCCCGGTCGGCCATGATCTGCTCGCAGCCGATGAGTTCGCCCGTCTCCTCGAAGATGCAGACCGCGTCCTCGGCCACCAGCCGGTCGAACGCCCGGCCGATCGCGGGATTCGCCGTGATGCCGCTCGTGCCGTCGCTGCCACCGCAGACCGTGCCCACGACGAGCTCGTGCGCGGCAAGCGGCCCGCGCGGGGTGTCCTCCAGCGCACGCCGCGCCTCCTCGACCCAGCGACGCCCCTGCTCGATCGTGGATCGCGTGCCGCCGCGCTCCTGGATCACGACCACGTCCGCCGGCCGGCCGCTCGCCCGCACGGCACGCAGGAGCCCGCCCCGGTTGAAGCCCTCGCAGCCGAGCGACACGAGCAGCGCGGCACCGACGTTGGGGTGCGTGCAGAGCGACTCGAGCATCCGGAAGGAATACTCGTTCGGGAAGCATCCGCCGAAGCCGATGAGATGGACGTCCGCCTCGCGGAACGGCAGCTGGATCTCGCGGGCCACGTGGTGGGCACACTCCACCAGGTACACGACCACGATCGTGTTGCGGATTCCCTTGCGGCCGTCGGCCCGCACGAAGGCGTCGTGACGGATCATGCGCAGCACCCCATGTCGAGAGATCGGCACGCCTCGCGCGGCGGCCATGCCGCCGGCGAGTCCGGGCGTCATCACCACCCGACGTTCCGGGCAGGATAGGATTCGGCCCGGCATCCCCGCAACCGGATGCAGCCCAAGGATGCCACGGCATGCAAGACCATCCCCCGCAGCGGATGCCGCCTTCGTCCACGCGGAGCCGCGGGCCTTTACCGGCCTGGCTGCGCTCGGCCTGGCTGCCGGTCGCGCTGCTCGTGCCGGTGGCGCTGCTCAACTACCTCGACCGACAGATGCTCGCGACGATGAAGTCGTCGATGGTGGCCGACGTGGCCGGCCTCCAGACCGACGCCCAGTGGGGTTTCGTCCTGGCCTGCTTCAAGTGGATCTACGCGCTGCTCAGCCCCGTCGGCGGCTACATCGCCGACCGCTTCAGCCGCCGGTGGGTCATCGCCGTCAGCCTGTTCGCATGGTCGGCCGTGACCTGGGCGACCGGGCACGTGACGAGCTATGACCAACTCGTCGCGACGCGCGCCCTGATGGGCGTGAGCGAGGCCTTCTATATTCCGGCGGCGCTCGCCCTCATCGCCGACCTGCACGCCGGTCCGACGCGCTCGCGGGCCGTCGGGATCCACCAGACGGGCATCTACCTCGGCCTCATCCTCGGTGGGTTCGCGGGCCACGTGGCGGACGAGCCGAATCTCGGCTGGCGGTGGGCGTTCGGGGCCGCCGGGGTCGTCGGAATCCTCTACGCCCTGCCGCTCGTCTGCCTGCTGCACGACCCGCCGCGACCGGTGAGTGACCGCGGCGACCTCTCACCACGCGTTGCCGTGGGCGAACTCGTACGTAACCGCGACTTCCTGCTGCTCGTCGTCGCGTTCACGCTCCCCGCCATCGCCGGCTGGGTGATCAAGGACTGGATGCCCGTGATCCTCAAGAACCGTTTCGCGCTCTCGCAGGGGGCGGCGGGCACGACGGCCGTCGTCTGGGTGCAGGTGGCGTCGATCATCGGCGCCGTGCTCGGCGGCCTGCTCGCCGACCGCTGGATGCAGCGGTCCGTCCGCGGCCGGGTCTACACGAGTGCCATCGGCATGGCGCTCTTCCTGCCGGCCCTGCTGGGCCTCGGAAACCCGGGCACGGTCACGATGGCGATCGCCATGCTCGTCGTCTTCGGGATCGGCTGGGGATTCTTCGATTCCAACAACATGCCCATCCTGTCGCAGGTGACGCGCCCGGAGGTGCGGGCCACGGGCTACGGCATCATGAATCTCGTCAGCATCTCGGTGGGAGGCGTTGGTGACTGGGGGTTTGGCGCGCTGCAGGACGCGGGCACGCCGCTGCCGCTGATCTTCGGCGTGTTCGCCGGGGTCGCCCTCGTGTCCGTGGCGGTGATGCTCCTGATCCGTCCACGGCACGCGTGACCCGTCGAGGCCGCGACCGGGCGGGCGCTCAGTGAGCCCCGGCCCCACCGCCGAAGAGCCGGCCATGCTCGAGCGTGTACGTGGGGAGGTAATCGCTCTTCATGTTGTGCAGATGCACGTGCTCGCCGGGCTCGATGTCCCGCGTCGCCGACCCGATCGACACGCCGTATTTGAGGATCTTCTCGCCGGTGCCGATCCGGCGGCAGGCCACCTTGTGACCGAGGCCGAGGGTCGACGCGAGCCGCAGCGATCCCTCGGCGCCGTCGCCCCACTGGATCATGTCCCCGGCCTCGCCACGGCGGGCGAGCACGACGATGTTGTCGCTCGGCGAAAGGTGTATCGCGTGCATGCGTGCATCCTAACGGGACACCGCGGGAAGGCCCACCGCGTCGCGATCCGCGGCCAGGGAGCCGGCCGCCCCGCTGCCGTCAGCCCGCCGGCACCGGCCGGCCATCGAGAAGCCACGCGAGGTTGAACGAGACGATCTGCACCGCGGCGTGCGGCCCCTTCGGCCCACCCTCGAAGATGAGAAAGATCCGCCCCTGGCTGGGCGTGCCGGAGCGTCCGACACCGAGGCATGAGTAGGCGCTCGGCCCGTCGTAGACGAGCCGCTTCACCGGCCACGTCGCACCACCGTCGAAGCTCGCCCAGACGGTGATTTTCTCCCGGGCGGTCGCGATCGACGCCCCCACCCTGCCCGGCATCACGCCGCCGTCGGTGTCGGCGTTGCTGAAGAGGAGCACGTCGCGGCCCGCGATCGGCAGCCGGATCATGCCCCCCATGAGTCCGTACGACGTGCCACGCGCCCCGTCGGGCAGCTCGGCACTGCGGCGGGCGTCGATCCAGAGGTCGCCGCCATCGTGGCTCGTGGCGAGGAACCGGTTGCCGCGGCTCATGTGCTCGCGCGAGTTGTAGAGAACCGACCCGTCGGACCGCTCCGCGAGCGCCGCCTCGCCCGTGCCGAGGACCGGGAAGGGCTTGCTCACCTGCCACGTCTTCCCACGGTCGTCACTCCACACCGCCGTCGAATAGTGGTAGGGCCGCCACTCGACGTCGTTGGAATCCTTCGGCCCCATGATGCGAGCGGCACTCAGCAGCCTGCCGCGGTGCGCACCGAAGGCCAGCGTGATGCCGCACTGCATCGCTGCCACGCCTTCGACGCCGGGCACGAGGCCGAAGCCGTCGGGCCGCACCTCGATGGTCTCGCGGGCCCACGTCGCGCCGCTGTCACCGCTGCGGTAGAGCCAGCGACGTGTCGGATTGAAGTAGAGCACCTCGCCGGTCGTCTCGTCGACGAGCGAGTTGCCCTGGTTCGCGTCGGAGCCGATCACGACCTCTTCGTCCCACGTCGCGCCGCCGTCGCGGCTGCGGCGACAGGTGCCTCCCCCCGGGGAACGGAACGCGATCACCGTGCCATCCCGGGCGGTGAGCACGCCGCCCCAGCCCCCGCGCCCCTCCCAGAGTTCGTGCATCGGCCCGAGCGCGGGTGCGCCGAGGAACTCGTCGAGGCTCGCGGCGACCGCGAAACCGAGCGGGGCGGGCGACGACGCATCGGCTGCGGTGGCCGAACACGCCGGGGCTCCTCCGCCGACGACGGCCACGATCGTCAACAGGCCGAGCGTCAGGAAGTGCCTCCGGCCCGGCATCGGCAGCGTCCAGAAATTCATGCGTGCCTGCGCGTGGGTGCCACGGGTCGCCATGCTTCACGTCCTGCCTGCCACCACCCGGCGTCCTGCGGGGTTTTCGACCATAGCGACACGAAATCCGAAACGGCTCACCGGTCGTGGACCGCGCGACGGCCGTCACGGCGCTACGATGCCAGTGGGTTCCTCGGCATCGGTGGGCACCTTACGACCGCGGAATTCGCCGTGATGATAACGATTCGCCGTGGCTTGGCTGCGGTTTTCGACCGGCTGCATGTCCCGGCCAACAAGCACTGGCTCCACCGCGGCGTCGTCGGCCTCGCCGCCGTGGGGTTTCTCGGCCACCTGCTGCTCGTGGCGGCGGTCAACCTGCTCCCGGAGACCCCGGAGACGATTTTCGAGGGGATCGACCGGAGTCTGCTGCATGCGGTCTACACGCCGTTCAGCATCATTCTCTTCTACGAGGTGATCCTCCTGGTCTTCGCCCTGGCCGATTCCCACACCGGCGAGGTCGCCACCCAGTATCAGATCGTCTCCCTGATCGTCGTCCGTCGCGTGTTCAAGGACATCGGCAGTTTCGAGAGTTTCGACCGTTGGCTGCACGAACCCGAGGCCGTCAGGGCCGTGCTGCTCGACATGGGCGGAGCGGTGCTGATGTTCATGCTGGTCACCGTCTTCACACTCCTCCGCCGCACGGTTCCCAAGGTGCGGATCGCACGCGACCTCGGCGGATTCATCGAACTGAAGAAGGCGATCGCGGTGCTGCTGCTGGCCCTGCTTTCGGGCCTGGCCCTGCTCAATCTCGCGGTCTGGCTGCGTCTGCTGCCGGCGAAACTGCTGGGACTGGCACAATTGCCCGCCGATGTCGATCTCTTCTTTTTTCCGCTCTTCTTCGAGTTCATGATCTTCACCGACGTGTTCATCCTGATCATGTCGCTCGCCTACTACGACCGATACGAGTACGTTTTTCGCAACGCCGGGTTCATCATTTCGACCGTCCTGCTGCGCGTCTCCCTTTCAACGCCCAAGCCCTATGACATCGGGGTCGCCCTGATTGCGATGGCCTATGGCACCGTCGTTCTCGCCATATTCGGCTGGTTCAGTTCGATCGCCGGACCTCGGGACGTCCCCGGCAAGGCTCTGGACGCCCCTTCGCCAGATGGCCACTGACCGCCCCCGATGGCTCGTCCGGGACGTGCCCGCAGCGGTTACCACCTCATGGTCCATGCCGCGGCCCGGTTGAAGGCGACGGCCAGGACCGCCGAACCGGCGGCGTAGACCCACGGCGTGCCGCCATAGGCCGCGTCTTTCGGCTTGACCGCCACCAGGACGAACAAGGCGGCCCCCGTCACACACGTCAGCGACAAGCCGGTAAACACAAGGCGCCAGGCTTCGGACTTCATCACGAGACTCCATGTTCGCGCAGCAGGCCGGCCGCGGTGGTGAGGGCTCGCTCGGCGAAGGGGGGAAGCCTCGAGGGGTCGCCCGGCACGGCTGACGTGAGCAGCGCGCTCACGAAGAGACGCAGTTTCGCACCCGTCGAGACGCGTGCCCGTCGCTCGAGGACCCGGAAGCGTCGCCTCCTGATCTCGATACCGATGGCATGATACACCCGCGCCGCGGTCCGCACGGCCACG
>CAIWZS010000362.1 GCA_903917235.1 uncultured Planctomycetaceae bacterium
CCGCGACTGCCCGCGGCGTCGAGCGGCAGCGGCACGGCCGGCGAATCGAAGACGAGTGACTGGATCTCCTGCTTGGCGCCGTACCAGCCCGAAGCCGCCGTGAATCCGAACGTCGCCGTGGAGCTTCCCAGGAGTTTGACGAGGTCGATGTTCTCGTAGGTTCTTTCGTAGCGGCCGCTCTGAAATCCAGGGTCGATACGCTCGGTGAGCGTCTTGGCCTCTGCGTCGTACGTGAGCGTGATCGTGATCCAGTTGCCTGTCCCTTCGACGTCTTTGATCGCCTTGACCTCGTTGTAGTTTCCGGTCGAGCCGGTCGTGTCGAATCGCGTGCCGGGCGTGCCGAAGATGTTGACGAGGTAGCCAACCTTGGGCCCCGCGATGCCGGCGTATCCGAGTGATCCGCCCGCTCCCCCGAGCGCGGCGGTCGGTGACGCTGCATTCTGGAACACGAGCGCCATGCCGTCGGCCCCGTTCGTGTGCCGGTAGCGGAATGTCACGAAGAAATCCTGCGAGATCCGCACCGGCGTGGGATACCAGGCCGCCGCCGCCGCGTTCGTCCGGTCGGCGAACGTGGCCACCGGGCCCTCTGGGGACGCCGAGAACGTGAACGCCGCGTCGGTCGGGCTGGCCTGCGCCACCCAGGGTGCGGCGCCGGTCGTCGGCAGCTCGACCCGCTCGCCGGGGAGCGTCGCGCCGGTGGCGAATGCGAAGTTCGTGACCCGATGGCTCGCTGCGTCACGGGTGTTGCCACTCGTGAATCCGAGGAACATCCCCTGACCGAACCGACCCTGCAGATCGACGTTCTCGTAGGTCCGTGTCCACGGATTGCCCCCCTCGCCGTCGGGTTGATCGGATACGGTGATGGTCATCCTGCGGGTCAGAGCGTCGTACACGAGCGTGATGAACGCGGGCCGATTCAAGAACGACGTTGAAATCATTTCGAATCCGCCCGTCTGCGGCCAGGTTCCGGCCGCGTCGAAGAGGAGCGAACTCTGCGGCGGCGTCCAGGGATTCTTCTGGTACGTCCCCGGATCGAGCACGAGACCGATCTTCGGGCCCGCGATTCCGTCGTAGCCGAAGCCGTTGCTGCGGCCGACGCCTGTCGGCAGGGCTCGTGCGAGGACGAGAGCCAAGCCCGCTCGGTCAGGATTTGACTTCGCGAGCGACTCATAGGTGAACGACACCTTGAAACCGGAGGTTGGCACCGGTGCCCTCAGCCAGGTGCCCGACGCCGAGTTCGCGAATCCGGGGACATAGAGGCCACCCGACGGCGAGAGCGTCTGGCCCGCGGTCCCCACGAGGCTCCAGTCGTCCGGCCGGCTGAAATCGACCGGCGCGGACCACATGTCGATCGTGCGGGCCGGGGCGTTGAGGATGCTGCGATCGGCGATGACGCTCACGAGGCCGTTTCGCGACCCGATCCGACCGATCCGCAGGTCACCCGTCTGCTGGGCGACGGCGACGCCCTCGGGCGCGTCGACGTCGAGTCGGCCCGATACGGCGAGCACGAGCGGGCGGCGGACGTTGAGCACGACGGCCGTCACGGTGTCGCCGGATCGCACGAGGCGGGCATCTCCCGGCGCGGCCGCGAGCGCGAGCTCCTGCCGTTGGAGATCGGTGAGGTTGCCGGAGGCGAGGTCGGCGGCCGTGATCGTCACGGGGTCGTCGTTCTTGCCCACGCTGCCGATATTCGAGACGAGCGTGACGTTCCGGCCGGCGATGTTGACCCACCCCGGGACCGACTCGCCCGGGGGCGGCGCGTCGAGCGCCCGGGCGGCGAGCTGGATCGCGAGCTGGGCGGCGGTCACCGTGCGGTTCGCGCGGAAGCCTTCGATTTGAGCGGGCGTGGCGGCATAGCGGTAGGCCGGATCGAACGCCGCGAACTGGGGCCGCGACCGCCAGTCGGCACCGACCGTGTCGGCGAAGAAGACCTCGAGCTCGCCCCGAACGGCCGCCACGTAGGCGCGGATCTGGTCGTCCGAGGGATTGCCGGGCACGGGGTCGGCGATGCCGAGCGCGGCGGCCGCCTGAAGCCGCCAGAGGGCGAGGTCGTCGCCGTCGTTCACCGCGCTCCAATACCGCTGGTAGCGGCTGGTCACGTTCCGCTCAAAGGCCGCCACGTCGGCGCGATAGGCGTCGGGATCGGTCGCCCCGAGCGCCTCGAACTGCCGGATGCGGGCCGCGACGGCGGCCGGGTCGATCGTCCAGGTGTCGGCATTGAAGAGGTCGCCGTGGACCTCGAGCACGACCGAGCCGCCTGCCGACCGCACGCTCCCAACAAGCATGCCGCCCTGGCTCTGTCGCACCTGCACGTCGCCCGCCGCGACCGCGTCGAATCGCAGCAGGTCGTCTGCGGCGGCGGCCACGACCAGCGGCGCCGCAAACGTGCCGATCCCGCCGGCCACCGATTCGACCGACACCGCTGCCGCCGTCACGCCAGTGCGGCCCTGCCG
>CAIWZS010000363.1 GCA_903917235.1 uncultured Planctomycetaceae bacterium
GAGGCTGAACGCCCACGCCAGCAGCCGGGTGCGGTAGCTCTCGCGCTCCGAGTCGACGCACGCCCGCTGCAGGTCGTAGAGGAGCCGGGCCGGCTGCGACCAGGCGGAGCCGGCGGCTCGATCGAGCAGGCCGCGCACGATCGTACGGGTGGTCTCGGACGCCACGCCGTCGAGTCCGACGGCGCGCTCCAGACGCCGTGCGAGCGCCACGACGCGTCGCTCGAACGAGGCTCCGGTGTCGGCGTCGAGCGTTCCAGCGCGGAGCCTCCACAGCAGGAGCGCCGCCCGCACGTCGTTGCCTCGGCGGGCGGCCGCGGCGGCACGGCTGCGAAGCGCCGCCGCGGTGAGGCGACCCACGGGACGCGGGGCCCCGACGGGCTGGGCCGCGGAGGTGGAAGGCTCGGCGGTGTCGATCGCGGGGGGCCGGGCTCCGTGCGCCGCCAGACCCTCGGGGCGGGTACGCGCGAGAATCGCCGGGGCATCGACGAGCGACGCCAGGCGGTCGCGCAGGCCCTGCCCATCCTCGAGCGCGGGAAACCAGACGGGCAGGAGGTCGGGTGCGAACGCGACGAACTCGAGGAACACGGCGATGAATTCGGCGAGCACCGTCCGCGTGCCGTCCCCCTCGCGCACGCGCCCCTCCTGCACGAGGACGCTGCGTGCCTCGTCGAAGGCGGTCTCACCGACGTCGTGGACGAGCCGCGCGAAGTCCTCGCCATCGGCCAGGTGAGTCGCGAGGCAGTGCCGTGCGGCGATGTCGAGGCAGCCGTGGTAGAGCCGGCGCCAGTATTCGCGGAGGAGCCCGTCGCTGTCGCCGGCGGTCAGCGGCGCGGGATCGGGGCGGGCGACCAGGAGGATCGTGTGGGGACACCGCTCGGGCAGGGCCCACACATCGTCGGCCAGTTCGAGCAGGCGGGCTGGCGAGATCGCGATGCTCTCGCGATGCGGCACGCGGGCCAGCAGCAGCGGCAGGTCGAGATCCGCCCGGATGATCCGGCGGACCACCCGCGGAGAGGCGAAGACGGCCTCCGGCACCGCCGCGCGCAGGCCCTGCTCGATCCCGAGGACGGTGAGGGCGTTGGTCGGATGGTTCATCCGTCACGCGACCGGGGGCGTCAGAGCCCCGCGGCGCCGGTCGTTTCCTGCTGCCGTTGGGCCTTCTTGGCCGGAAACTCCACGACGACGACCGCCTTCGCCTCGGGATCGTAGGCCCACTCCTGGTAGTAGGGGAGCATCGGCAGGGCGAGGCCGTCGGGTTCGCCGGGCGCGATGATGCGGGTCATGAACTCCTCGTAGGTCGCGGGCTTCCTGCCGTGCTCGGCCTCGTGGAGCTGCATCTTCTGGGTGACCGCCAGCGCGCCGATCTTCCCCACGCTCGTGCGGTAGGCATCGGCCGCGACCTCGAGCCCCGAGGAGGTGATCGACGTCTCCGCGAGCACGCCCCCGTCGGCGAGCGCCTTCGAGAGCTCGAGCACGTTCTGCGTCGTCTTGCGGAGCGTCTCGCGGGTCTCGATCGGAGGCTGCGTGGGGGACGGGGCCGGCGGCTCGGCACAGCCCGCGATCAGCAGTCCGACGACGCCCGTGACGATCGACGACGAGCGAACCTGTGGCGACATGGGGAACGGCTCCGGGGTGGCTCGAGGCTGCTGGGTGGCGGACCGGGTCACCGTCGCCACCGCCCGACCCTTCGCCGCAGTATCGACGCAGCCGACGACGTGCGGCAAGCGCGAGCGGTCGTCGCCGCGGGTGAGGCGAGGCACCCGGGGGCATGTTCTCGCTCAGCGGCCGCGGGCGATCGGCTCGCTGCACAGGTTCGCGAACAGCTCGACGCATCGCGCGGCCTGCATCGCTTCGGCCGTGAGATGGCGGTGCGTGCCGGCCGGATCGGGCTCGAACCGGGTGCCGCCGTCATCCGCCACGACCACGCGGCCGGGCGCGGACAGGCCGAAATAGCCGCGGTCGGGGCGGACGACGGCGAGCACGCTCGTGAGGTCCCACGTGGGCCTGGCATGCGGGGGCGGCTCGTGGGCGATGTACGAGTCGGCGAGGGGGTGCCGGTCCACCCAGCGATAGTCGCGCTCGATGCTCACCGCCGGATAGGGCATCGCGATACCGATCTCGTAACCGCTCCAGAGGATCGGCGTGGGCCACTCGGCGGCGACCTTCTTCGCCGTCGGCACGTCGATGACGACGTTGTATTCCACGTGGCGTTTGCCATCGATCGGTGCGAAGGCGCCCGCCATCACCGAGAGCAGCCGCACCTTCGCGGCGGCGAGGTCGCGACCGGAGAGCGAAGAGACGTCGTCGGGGGGC
>CAIWZS010000364.1 GCA_903917235.1 uncultured Planctomycetaceae bacterium
ATCCCGGGATCATCACCTGTTTGACGGTTACCCCGGGCTTATCGCAGTCTTCCGCGCCCTTCACAGCCTCCTGACGCCTAGACATCCCCCATGCGCCCTTTCTAGCTTGACCACCCGAATCCAGTGCTCGCAGGAAATCCCACGACCGCGGATGCGGGTCGTCTCACTCTCCTTCGAATCATCGCCGGCAAGCGCGCCGACCCCATTCGAAGGCACGATATTTTTCTCGCTCAAACAACGGAGGACGTCGCGAACGACGACCTCCGCGCCTTGGGAGAACGCTTCCGGGACGCGTCGAAACGCGTCCCATCGGCATTCTTCTTAAGATGCCAATTACCACGACCAAATTGTCAGGGAACAAAAACGAGCCGGGACCACGGGGAGCAGGCCCGACTCGCGTGCGGGAACCGACGTCGGCAGAAAACCAATGTCGGCCGCGAAGCATCCGAGACTGTAGCGGAGTCCTTCGGGACGGTCAAGCGGCTGGAAAAAACCGGCTTTTCGCCCCATCCGCGAGGGCCGCGGGTATAACGACTGTTGGAGAACTCCATGGTCCTTCGGCTGATCCTCTGCGGTCGCTGGTACGCCTGGGCGCTCGCGTCCGTGGCCGTCGCCGTGGCGTCTCGTGGGCCCCAGGCACTGTGTCAACAGACCGTACCCGTGGTCGCGGCGGTGGTTTCGACCCAGGAACTGCAGGCGGGGCAGCCCTTCGTCGGCACCGTCATGCCGGCCCGGACGAGCGACGTCGGGAGCGCCGTGGACGGCCGGCTCGTCGCGATGCCTGTCGAGGAGGGGCAGCGGGTCGAAGAGGGGGAACCCATCGCCGAGCTGCTTCGCGGTCTGCTCGAAATCGAGCGGGCCGGGGCCCTGGCTGAGCTCGACCGCCTCCGGCAGGTGCTCGGCGAACTCGAGGCGGGATCGCGTCCCGAGGAAATCGATCAGGCGCGAGCACTCGTGGCCGGTTTCGAGGCCCGCCTCGACTACGCCCGAGGCCGACTCGACCGGCTGAAGCGGCTCGCGGAGCGGGGCACCAGCACGGCGGATGAGCTCCAGGACGCGCAGACGGAATTACGCTCGACCGAGGCCCAGCTCCAGGGCAGCCGCGCCGCCCTGGCGCTCGCCGTGGCCGGACCGCGGAAGGAGCAGATCGCCCAGGCTGCCGCTGCCGTCGCCGTGCAGGAAGCTGCCGTGGAGCGGATCAACGACCAGCTCGGGAAGCACACCATCCGAGCGCCGTTCGCCGGCTGGATCGTCGAGCGATTTGCGGAAAAGGGGCAATGGCTGAACCGGGGCGGGCTCGTCGCCCGGGTCGCCGAACTCGACCGCGTCGAGGTGGAGGCGCGCGTGCCGGAACTGTCGGTGCGCAGCCTGCGGCCCGGCGGGGACGTCCGCCTGGAATTCGATGCCGTGCCGCAGCAGTCGTGGATCGGCACGATCATCCGGGTCGTGCCCCAGGCCGACCTGCTCAGCCGCAGCTTCCCGGTGCGGATTGCCGTCGAAAACCGCGTGATCGACGGAACGCCACAGCTCAAGGGCGGCATGCTCGCCCGCGCCTGGCTCCCCGTCGGCTCGACGGGATCGGCGACGGTCGTGCCGAAGGACGCGCTCGTGCTCGGCGGCCCGCGCCCAATCGTCTTCGTGATCGATCCGAGCGAGGGCGGAGCCGCGTCTGGTGACCCGGCGGCGGGCGCGGGCTCGGTGCGGCCGGTCGAGGTCGCCGTCGGCGCCGCGGTGGGCGGAGGCGTCGAGGTACGGGGTGCCCTCCAGCCCGGAACGCTCGTGGTCATCCGAGGCAATGAACGGCTGCGGCCTGGCACCGCGGTCGCCTACGAGCTGGCCTCGGCACCGAAAGCTGCTGCGGCGAGGACACCGCCACAGGCCGTGCCATGAGCCTCATCGAAGCGTGCGTGACAAGCCCCGTGAAGGTGGCCGTCGGGGTGATCCTCGTCACGCTCTTCGGCGTGCTCTCGATCCTCGCGATGCCGGTGCAACTCACGCCCGAGGTGCAGATCCCGACGATCACCGTGGAGTGCCGCTGGCGCGGTGCGAGCCCCCAGGAGATCGAGAGGGAGTTGATCCAGCCGCTCGAGGAGCAGCTGCGGAGCACCGAGGGGCTCGTGAAGCTCTCGAGCGACTCCGGGAGCTCCACGGGCACGGTCGAGCTCGAGTTTGCCGTCGGCACCGACATGTCCCAGGCGCTCGTCAAGGTGAACACCCGCGTGCAGCAGGTGCGCGACTGGCCGATCGACGCCGATCGCCCCGTCATCAAGACCTCGAGCGCGAACGATCGCCCCATCGCGTGGCTGATCCTTGGTCAGGCTCCCCCCGACATGGCGGCCGTGGCGCGGGCGAAGGGCGAGCATCCGGCGCTCGCGGGCGCGCTCGGTCGCGTCGAATCGGCACGGACACCCGATCTCGCCCTGTTCCGCCTGCGAGCGCTCGTCGCCGAGCATCCCGAGATCGCTTCGCTCGCGCCCGCCGCGATCGACGTCGAGGCGGTGCGTCGCATGGCCGAGGACGAGATCGAGAGCCGCCTCGAGCGGGTGGACGGCGTCTCGAGCGCCGACCTCGTCGGCGGCCGCGAGGACGAGCTGCAGGTGATCATCGACCCACAGCTGCTGGCGGCACGCAACCTCACCATCGAGGACCTCCGGCTCGCGCTCGCCGGCCAGAACCAGGACACCTCCGGCGGCGACCTCTGGGAGGGCAAGCGGCGGTACGTCGTCCGCACGCTGGGTCAGTTCCGTTCCCCCGAGCAGGTGGAAGGCGTCATCATCGCGCGTCGCGAGGGCAACCCCGTCTACGTGCGGGACGTCGCCCGCGTCCACCTCGGCAGCAAGAAGCCCGACGGCATCGTACGCCGCTTCGGTGCCAACAACATCGCCATCCGGGTGACCCGCGAGTCGGGCGCCAACGTGCTCGACGTGATGCGCCGGCTCCGCGAGGTGGCGGCGCGGATCGACCGGCAGCTCGCGCCCCGTGGGCTCGCGCTCTCGCTCGTCTACGACGAGACGACCTACATCGACTCCGCCATCGGGCTCGTCAACGACAACATCCTCGTGGGAGGCCTGCTCACGCTCGGCACGCTCCTCATCTTCCTGCGCAACATCCGCTCGACGCTCATCGTGGCGCTGTCGATCCCGGTGAGCGTGATGGGCACCTTCCTGGCGCTCGCGGCCTGCGATCGCACGCTCAACGTGATCAGCCTCGCGGGGATCGCCTTCGCCGTCGGCATGCTCATCGACAATTCGGTCGTGGTGCTGGAGAACATCTTCGTCCACTGGACCGCGGGCAGATCCCCCAGGGAGGCGGCCGTCACGGGCACCCGGGAGGTGTGGGGCGCGATCCTGGCCAGCACGCTGACGAACGTCGCCGTGTTCCTCCCGGTGCTCTTCGTCCGGGGCGAGGTGGGGCAGCTCTTCGGCGACATCGCGCTGGCGATCGCCGCCGCGGTCGGCCTGTCGATCCTGGTCTCGGGACTCGTCGTGCCGACGGCCGCCGCCCTGCTTCTGCAGAGCCGCCACGCCCGCGCGGCAGCGACCGTGGTGACGGGGGAGAGCGGTGCCGGCGACACGATTCCCCGGGGCGACATCCTGACGCGCTTCGGTGCGGCGTTCATGCGGGTGGTGATCGGGATCGATCGGTTCCTGCTCGCCGGCGTCTGGCGGCAGGTCGCCGCCTCCACGCTGATGGTCGGCCTCGCGGCGCTCGCGACGTGGATGCTGATGCCGAAGGTGGAGTATCTCCCGGAAGGGAATCGCAACCTGGTCTTCGGAATCCTGCTGCCGCCACCGGGCTACAACCTCGACGAACTGCTGCGGATGGGCGACCTCGTCGAGGAGCGGCTCATCCACTACTGGGACGTCGACCCCGGCACCCCCGAGGCCGCGTCGCTCGACGCGCCGATCCTGGCCGATTGCTTCTTCGTGGCCCGCGGCCGCAGCGTGTTCATCGGTCTGCGGGCGCTCGATCCGCTCCAGGCCGCGCGGCTCGTGCCCCTCGTCCGCCGGGTCGCCGCGGACCTGCCCGGGACGTTCGCCGTCGCGAAGCAATCGAGCCTGTTCGAGAACGGCATCGGCTCCGGCCGCACCGTCGACATCGAGATCAGCGGCCCGGAACTGACGAAGCTCGTGCAGCTCGGCATGCAGGTGATGGGCCGGCTTCCCGAGGCCACGCCGGGCAGCCAGAACCTCCCCAAGCCGTCGCTCGACCTCTCGAGCCCGGAAGTGCAGCTCCTGCCCCGCGTCGAGCAGGCGGCCGACATGCGGCTGGATGCCCGGCAGCTGGGGTACATCGTCGACTGCCTCGTCGATGGCGGATACGCCACCGACTACTTCCTCGACAACGACCGCATCGACCTCGTCATCAAGGGAGACGACCGCTTCGTGCAGCGGACGCAGGACCTGCGCACGCTGCCCGTCGTCACGCCGGGTGGCCAGCTCGTGCCGCTCGACGCCGTGGCGGAGGTGCGTGAGTTTTCCAGCGGCCCCGAGCAGATTCTCCACCGGGAGCGGGAGCGGGCGATCACCGTGCAGGTGTCCCCGCCGCCGACCATGCCGCTCGAGGAGGCACAGGAGCGGATCGAGCGGCTCGTCGTACGGCCGCTCGAGGAGTCGGGCGCGCTCGACGGCGGGTATCGCATCACGCTCGGAGGCACCACGGACAAGCTCGTGGCCACGTGGAAATCGCTCTGGTTCAACCTCGTGATCGCCGCGGTGATCACCTACCTCCTCATGGCGGCGCTCTTCGAGTCGTGGGTCTATCCGGCGGTCGTGATCGCCACGGTGCCGCTCGGCAGCGTCGGGGGCCTCGTCGGCCTCTGGCTGCTCAACCGCCTGGGGGCGCCGTTCGGGATCTACCAGCCGCTCGACGTGCTCACGATGCTCGGCTTCGTGATCCTCATCGGCACGGTCGTCAACAATCCGATCCTCATCGTCGAACGGGCCCTCCAGCTCGTGCGTGACGGGGGCGTCGATCCGACCGAGGCGATCCTCGAGGCGGTGCGCAGCCGCGTGCGTCCGATCTTCATGACGACGCTGACCACGGTCTTCGGGCTGCTGCCGCTCGTGCTCTTTCCGGGGGCGGGCAGCGAGCTCTACCGCGGTCTCGGCGCCGTGCTGCTCGGCGGCATGCTCTTCTCGACGATCATCGTCCTCGTCCTCGTGCCGGCGCTGCTCGGCCTCGGCTTCCGCGGCCAGCGGCGCGACGACGGGGCGGCGTTGGGAGGCGAACGGGTCACCGCAGGGTCGGGCCCGGCAAGGCCCAGCCGTCCCCACGGGGTGACGGACGATGTGCCGCCGGTCACCGTAGTCGACGACCGGAAACACGCCCTGCAGACCGCCGACGCGGGAGACTCCGTCGCATGAGAATCGAAATCCACGACGATCGACGATCGATGGGCGTGGCGGCGGCTCGGGAGGCGGCGGACGTGATCGGTCAGGTCGTCCGGGACCGCGGGCGGGTCACCCTCGTCGTGGCCACAGGCACGTCCCAGCTCGAGGTCCTCGCGGCACTGGCGGCGACCCCCGCTCTGCCGTGGAGCGCGATCGAGATCTTCCACCTCGACGAATACGCGGGCCTGCCCGACACCCATCCGGCGAGTTTTCGCCGCTACCTGCGCGAACGGTTCGTCGATGCACTGCCCGCGCCGCCCGCGGCGTTTCACTGGGTCGACGGCTCGGCGGCCGATCCGCACGCGGAATGCCGGCGCCTCGCCGGTGTCGTGCCGGCCGGGAACTTCGACGTCATGCTCTGCGGCATCGGCGAGAACGCGCACCTCGCCTTCAACGATCCGCCCGCCGATTTCGAGGCCACCGCGCCCTACCACGTCGTCGAACTCGACGAGGCGTGCCGGCGGCAGCAGGTGGGCGAGGGCTGGTTCGCCGGCCTCGAGGACGTGCCGACGCAGGCCATCTCGATGACGATCCGCCGCATGCTCGCGTCCACGCGGATCATCTGCTCGGTGCCGGATGCCCGCAAGGCGGTCGCCGTGCAGGCTGCCGTCGAGGGCGCGGTGATCCCCGTGATCCCCGCGTCGATCCTGCAGACGCACGACGCCTGCACCCTGCATCTCGATCGTGCCGCGGCAGCGCGGCTCACACGGTCCTCCACCTGAGGTCACGCCGCAGGCCGTACGACTCAGTTTCTGAACATGGCGACCTCGGTGACGGCCGCCCCCAGGTGGACCACGACCTGTCGGTACTCCACGCCCCCGGCGGACTTGATCCGCACCGTGACGGGCACACTGGTCCTTCCCGTCCACGATCGGAAAAAGTGCACGCCGACGACGAATTCGCCATGCGGTGTACCGCCCGTCGGCCAAAAGATGTTTTCCACGGCCATCGCCCTGAGCGGGCCGCTCGCGTTCATGTCCACATCGAGGACCCCTCCTGTGGACCCGAAGCGACGCCTCCACCAGATGGTGTCTCCGTAGCCTCCGGATCGGTACTGCACGTGGAGATCGATATCATCCATGGTGTCCCATGCCAGCGATATCTGGACGTCGCCCGTCTTCGCCCCCGAGGCCATCAGTCGGTGCTCGATCGCAGCGCCCACACCGGAAGCGGCGACATTCGCATCGTCTGCACCGGCTCGCTGCGTCATGCCGGTGACGGGCACAGCGGCGGCCGGCTCGGCGGGCGGACGCGGATGCGTGCGTCGATCAAGCCCTGCGACCGTCTGCACCACGGACGCGGCCACGATCGGCGGCACGAGTTCATCGACCATTCGTGACGATGTTTGGTCGTCCAGGACCGGCACCTGGATCTCCGTCACGGAGAGCGCCGCCAGCGGTGTTTCGGATAATGCCGATTCGGCTGGGCCGGTGGGCGGGATCGGGACGAGCTCGAGATGACCGGCTCCGTCATCTGACACCTCGACGTCGGAATCCACGACGGACTCGCTGAAGCCGATCACGATCGGCATCGTTCGCTCCATCGGTTCGCGGCCCGTGACCAGTGCGAGACCCAACAGCAAGGCGCAATGCCCGATCATGCTGTGCCAGATACCCCTTTCGTAGCCGGCCTGCACCCGACGGTCGACAGCGGCACACACCCACTGCAGCAATCGCGTCATCGGCGTTCCCCCACACGAGAAGTACAAGATCCCTCTTTCATGCCAACGGCGAGTATACGACATCGCGACCACGGATCCTGACGCACGCTGGATTTTTGGGGTGCAGCGGGGCAGACTGTCGCCGGCGGCGGTGACTCGGGCGACAGGCGGCATCATCGGGGGACGACGATGGGCTTTCATCAGACGAAGACGCACCGGAGCGGCACGGGGTCGCACCATCAGATCGGCCTCGTCCGGGGCCAGTTCGGCGACATCCCGGAGGACACGTGGCTCGACTTCATCGCGCAGGCGGGATTCGACGGCTGGGAGGAGGCCTCGTGGGAGCTCGACCTCGCCCAGTGCGACACCGACAGCGGCGCCGACGCCTATGCGAAGAGCCGGGTGGCGAAGGCCTCGTCACGCGGACTCGAGATTTTCACCGTCGCGACCCACCTTCAGGGGCAGGCCCTCGGCGACGAGCCGTCGGCGAAGACGCTGCAGTTCATCGGCGGGCCGGCGGTCGAGGCGTACGTGGCATGGCGGAAGAAGGGCAACGAGCCGCCGCGCACGAATCCCTACTTCGTGCCGGATGACGTGGGCAAGCTGATCCACACCAAGGCGCAGCAGGATCTCATCCGTGCCGTCCGCCTCGCGCACTATCTCGGCAAGCACCAGTCCCGCCACGTCGCCGTGCCGGGCTTCGTCGGATCCCCGGCCCACTGCTGGAGCCACTGGTTCGAGTTTCCTCCGCGGCCGAAAGGCATCGGCGGGTGCCCGATCCCGGAGGTGCTCGACGTGAGCCTCGAGCTGCTCGTCGAGCGGTTCGGACCGGTCTTCGACGCGTGCCGGAAGTACGGCGTGACGTTCGACCTCGAGTGCCACCCCGGTGAGCGGGCGATGGGGGACATCGAGAGCGCGGGCGACTACGTGCGGTTTCTCGAGGCACGGGGCTACGGCAGCGACGTCGTCGGCTTCAATCTCGATCCCAGTCACATGGTCTGGCAGGGCGTCTGCCCCATCCAGTTCGTGCGCGAATACACCGACTGGATCCACTCCGCGCACATCAAGGGCGTGCAGGTGATCGAGGGCACGACGCGGGCCGGGAGGCTCGGCGGCCACCGGCCGATGGGAAGCCGGTTCCTCGGCTGGAACTTCGTCACCGCCGGCAGTCGCCGGGATGCGGTCAACGTGGAGGAGCTCATCGTCGAACTCAATCGTGCCGGCTACTCCGGGGCGATCAACATCGAGTGGGAGGACAACGACGCCGAGAAGAAGGCCGGGGCCGTGGCCGCCCTCCATGCCGTCCGCGCGGCCGACCTTCCCCCGGCGTCCGGCCGGCATGACGAGACGCTGAAGGCCTGAGCCGCGTCGCGGTGCGGTGCCCCGCCTGCATCACCCTCTTTCGAGGGACGATGGCGGCCCGCTCTGCAGCACCGAAGGGAGCGACTCGACTGCGAAGGGCGAACCACGTCCGCGCTCATGCGCGAGTCGGAGGAGCGACTGGCAGGCCCATCGACGCGGACCCGCGGCTCATGCGAGCCGCTGGGGCAATTCGGCGATCGTCTCGCAGCCGAGCTGTTCGAGCACCTGCCGCAGCTGCGTCTGGATGATCTCCACGACCTGATCTCCCCCCCGATCCCCCAACGCGCACACGCCGTACATCGCCGCCCGGCCCAGGAACACGAACTCCGCCCCACAGGCCAATGCCACGGCCACGTCCGATCCGGACCGCACGCCGCCGTCCATCATGAGCGCGATCCGGCCCTTCACCACCGGCGCCAGTTCCTGGAGCGACCGGATCGTCGACTGCCCCTGGTCGAGCTGCCGACCGCCGTGGTTGGAGACGATGATGCCGTCCACTCCCAGGGCGATGGCCCGCTCGGCGTCCTCGCGGTTCACGACCCCCTTGATCACCAGCCGGTCGCGCCAACGGTCGCGGATCGCCCGGATCCGGGCCTCGCTCAGCCGGCCGGAGAAGGTCTTGTTCATGAACAGCCCGAGGTGCTTCATGTTGAGCCCCTTGGGGATGTACCGCTCGAGCGTCCTGAAGGCAGGGGCGCCGGCGGCCAGCTGCCCCAAAGCCCAGGTCGGGCTGCCGCACATCTGGAGGATGTTGCTGAGCGTCATCTTGGGCGGCACGGAGAGCCCGTTCCGGATTTCCTTGGGGCGGTAGCCGAAGGTCGGCGTGTCGGCGAGGAGCACCAGCGTCTTGCAGCCCGCCTCCGCCACCCGTTTCAAGAGGTCGTCGCGCAGCGCATCTTCCGCCGGGTGATAGAGCTGGAACCAGAATTCGCCGCCGGTGATCTCCGCGACCGTCTCGATGCTCGCCGTGGTGACCGTGCTGAGCACGAACGGAATCCCGTGGCGGGCCGCCGCCCCGGCGAGGATCTCGCACGACCTCGGCCACATCAGTCCCTGCAGACCAACCGGGGCGATGCCGAACGGGGAGGCGTACTCACGGCCGAAGATCGTGGACTTCTGCGAAGCTCCGCCGTAGTCGCGCAGGTAGACCGGCCGCAGCTCGACCGCCCGGATATCGGCGGTGTTCCGGGCGAGGTTGACCTCCGCCATGCACCCGCCGGACAGGTATTCGTAGGCGAAGCGGGGCATCCGCTGCTTCGCCCGGGAGGCGAGGAATTCGATCGAGGGATAGCGTGAATCCATCCCCAGAGGATACGAACCCGCACGGCCGGCATCCAACCCGCCCTTGGTTTGGTTGCTGGCGGGAGCGATTCCCGGTGGCCTGTCTGAAAAGTCCTCGGAACTGTGGCAATGAACCTCAGGATGACCGCCCGAGTCGACTCCTCAATCCGACGAATGCCACCGGCCAAGTCAGTCCATGACGTTTTCTCGTGGGCGGGAGCGCATCTGGTTTAGCTGTAGCGACGACTTGGCAAGCCTGGAGACGGAGGCGAGGAGTCGGCGAACGCTCGAGGAGCTTTGGGCCGCCTCGGCCCACGCGACGAGCCAATCCGCCGTTGGAGCGGCGGAAGAGATCCCGTTGCCGCCCCGAAGCCGTCGCTACACCAAATCGGGATGCGCCCTAACGGCCACAAGATGGTGCGACGACGGTGACCCGGCCGTCCCCGCGCCTTTTTCCATGGCCGCGCGCGGAAAACGCCGATGCTCCAGACGTCGTCGAGGGCATCCCGGCTCCGCGAGGCGGAGGGTGCGGCCCGCGAGGGGTCGGAGTGTGGCCGCCCCGGGAAACCGGGTCCGCCATGATCCACCGGCGACATCACCATCCGGCTGCCTGCCGCGACCGTGAACACCCGCGTCGGCAGGGAGGCTCGCGATGGTCATCCGCATCACCCAGATCGACGACGAGGTCGACGACCTCGATCCGGTCGACACGGCGGCCACGGATCCGGGCACCCGGCTCTCCCCGCCCCCGGGCGTGGACGTGACGAAGATCCATGCCGGCTATCTCGGCAGCTTCGTGCTCCTCCATGGGATCGCGGCCCTCGCCTGCCTGCCATGGTTCTTCAGCTGGGCGGGCGTGGCGGCGCTCGTCGCGGGCATCGTGGTCTTCGGCCAGTTCGCGATCACGATCGGCTACCATCGGCTGCTCTCGCACCGCAGCTTCCACGCCCCGAAGTGGCTGGAGCGGACGCTCGCCACGCTCGCCATGTGCGCGGGCCAGGAGACTCCGGCGCGGTGGGTGGCGTGGCATCGCGTCCACCACCTGCACTCGGACCATCGCGAGGATCCCCACACGCCGCTGGTGAGCCTCCTCTGGGCCCACGTGAACTGGCTCGTCTACGAGAAGCGGGACAACCTGCAGACCTTCTCGCTCTACGACCGCTACGCCCGCGACATCCTCCGCGATCCGTACTACCTCTGGATCGAGAAGATTCCACTGGCGTCGTGCGTCTTTTTCGTGGCCCATGCCGCGGTGTTCGCGCTTGTGGGCGGGGGCCTGTCGCTCGCCGCGTACGGTCCCTCGGCCGAGGCCCTGCGGCTCACGGCGTCGCTCTTGGTCTGGGGCGTGGCCCTGCGGACGGTGGCCGTGTGGCACATCACCTGGTCGGTCAACTCGCTCACGCATCTGTTCGGCTACCGCAACTTCGACACGCCCGACGGCAGCCGCAACAACTGGCTGGTCACGATCCTGACCTCGGGCGAGGGCTGGCACAACAACCATCATGCCGATCCGGCGAGCGCGTCGATGCAGGTCCGCTGGTGGGAGTTCGACCTCAACTACCGCATCATTCAGCTTCTCGCACAGCTCGGCATCGTCACCCGCGTCGTCCCGCCCCGTCACGTCCGCGACCGGCTGCGGGCCGAGGCGGTGGGCACGCCCCGGTCACCGGCCGAGCTCGAGATCCCGCTGTCCAGGGCCGCCTGACAGCAGGACAGCCCTGTCCGGAGTATGTCGCTACGGAACGTCGGCTGGCCGAGCGAGTACCACTCGCGACTGCGGTGCGGTAGGCGGCTGACTCCGCCTCCGCGGCTTGCGCGGCGACGCGAAGCACCCTCGTGATCCGCTCGGCCCGATCGCCGCTTGCCGAACGACCTTTGGCCGACCTATCTTTCTGTTTCATTCATGCTGCCCTGCGACAGAGGATCGTCGTGTCGAGCACCTTCGCCCTGGAGAGTCTCCCGCCAACGGATGCTCACGACAATCATGCGACTTCCGGCATCGCCACGAGGAAACAGTATCCGACGAAGCGGGAAGTGCTCGCCGTCATTCCCGAGGAATGCTTCGATCGCAGCCTGTTCAGGTCGTCGCTCTCTTTGTTTCTTTCCCTGGCGATGACGCTCGGCAGTGGTGCGCTCGCGTACGCATGGATCCCTCTCAGCTGGTCATGGCTGCCTGCGTGGATCGCCTATGCCATCGTGGCTGGGACCGCCGGCACGGGTTGTTGGGTCATCGCGCACGAATGCGGTCATCGAGCGTTTGCGAAATACAACTGGCTCCAGGATGCGATCGGTTACTGCTTGCACAGCGGCTTGCTGGTGCCTTATTTTTCTTGGCAACGCAGTCACGCGGTGCATCATGCCCGCACCAATCACCTCGATTTCGATGAAACGCATGTGCCACTCCGCGACACGACGCCCGGCGGCGCAGCGTGGCGACGGTGGCAGGAAACCTTCGGCGACGAGGCGTTTGCCATCATCGTGATCGTTCTTCGATTCCTGGTCGGATGGCCGCTCTACCTGTTGACCGGTGTCACGGGAGGTCCGGCTCGGGGAATGACGAACCATTTCTGGCCGGGATGGCCCTTCTCGACGGCGCTTTTTCCGGGCGAGTGGCGCCGGAAGGTCTGGCTGTCGGACATCGGCGTCGTTGGCATGCTCGGCCTGCTCGGCTGGTGGACATATTCCGCGGGGTTTCTCCCGGTGCTCGCCGTCTATGCCGGCCCCTACCTGGTCGTCAATGTCTGGCTCGTCTTGTACACCTGGCTCCAGCACACCGACGTCGACATTCCGCACTTTGACGACGAGGATTGGACATGGGTCAAGGGAGCGTTCATGACGGTTGATCGTCCGTACGGCGGTATTCTCGATTTCATGCACCATCACATCGGCAGCACGCACGTCGCCCATCACATGGATGCTCGGATCCCGCACTACCACGCGGTGAAGGCGACGCGTGCCTTGCGGGAAAACTTTCCCGATCTCTATCGCCATGATCCGACTCCGATCCCGAAGGCGCTCTGGAGAGTCGCAACGCGCTGTCAAGTCGTGTCGCGGGGAGAAGAATGTTGGAGCTTTGCTCCGCGACGCAACTGAGCCACGGGGCTGGCGTGGCGGGACTTGTCCCCTAAGCCGCCGGGCCGCCGAACTCGGAGAGACTCCGCGCCGACGCAAAAAACCCCGCTTCAGGGGGCAACGTGGGCGTTTCGGGAGCCCCTTTTCTGGGACTCAGGAGAACGGGGCACGCGGCTCATCAGCACCTGATCAGCCTGATCATGGTTGAGGAAGTGCCATTGGCCGGGCTATCCCTTCGGCTGCTCGGCTCCGGCTGAAATCAGAACAACCCTCCTTTTGAGAAGACCTGCCTGATCGCCTTGTTCATCGCCTCCTGTTGGGCCTTTTCGGCCTCGGCGGCGGCTTTTTTCGCCGCCTTTTCGGCCTCAGCCTCGGCATCGATGCGCAATTTTCCGAACTCGGCTCTGAACGGCACGTCGTCGACCTCCTCAATCATCGGCGTGTCCAAGGCGTCAACGTCGGCTTGCACCAAGGCATCCACGTCCGCGTCAGCGTCGGCCCAGACCCCCCGGGCGATCTCGTCCAGTTCGGGCCCGTCGGCACTGATGTCGGAAAAGAAGAGCCCGACCTCGCCGGACGCCTGAATCTCCGACTGGACGAAGCGATCGACCGCGACGTCTTCGTCAGCCGATCCGTCCGCGATGCTCCCCCACGGCCCTGCATCGACCGCCGCGTCGGCCTCGGCATCCGCCACGGCATCCGCCCCGATGTCCTCCGCGACTTCGGCGCCGACCACTGCGGCATCCCCCGTTCCGGCTGTGGCGACCGTGATGATGACCAACCCGACCGTAATGCCGATTTCCTCTTCGAGCACTCTGGCCCATGGCGGCTGCGAGTTGATTTCGGCCTGGGTCATCAACTGGAACTGCGCGCCTCCCGGGGTGTTTCCGCTCGGACCCGGAAGATTCTGCCCGGCTGGGGAGTCGAGATACGCGAAGTATCCGAGGCCGGCGTTCTGGACCGTCATCGTCCACGACTGGCCGGACGTGACCTGCGAGTTCAGCGACGGGCTGATGTTCGCGCCCCATTTGCTGGAGTCACCGCTCCCGCTTTTCCAGTCCGGGAGGTAGGTGCTGCAGTTCGGCCCGACACAGGTGTCGTCCCCTTTCTGCACGTAGAAGTTCAGCTGGCTCGTCGAGTCCGGACCGACATACGTGAGGGTCTTCTGCTGTCCCATCGGCACGGTCACCTGTTTTGTCGTGTAGGTGGCGGGTGTCGATTCGGTGGCAACGGAACCAGCCACGGGATTGTCGGCCATGAAGAACGTGAGCGGCCCGCCGCCGGCCCCGATGTTCGACTCGTTGCGGATCGTCACCTGCAGGAGGTCGACCCCGGTCAGGTTCATCTGCCCGAGGACGTGCGACGTGGCCGCCCCGACCTGGATCGCCGGGGAGTCGGCCACGACGGCGCTCAGGATGCCGACATTCTCGTTGTTCGGCAGCGTGATACTCGCCAGTTCCTTGCCGTGCAGGTTGTAGCCGTAGGCGAAGACATAGGCGGGCGTGGTGACCAGATCGCCCAACTGATTGATGCGTTCCGGCTGGGTCGAGATGAGGAACTCGCCGGAGAAGGGCTGCGGCTTCGCGCTCGAGCCGTTGTTGGACCAGTCGGTGAACGACTGTGTCCACGTCTCCGTGCTGCCGTCGGTGAACGTGAGCGTGATCTTCTGCGACAACTGGTTGCCGTTGGATGCGGCTCCGGCCAGATAGAGGAAGTCGTGCGGTCGCTTGGACGAGTCGGAGGGATCGGTGAAGTCCACCGCGATCGACTGCCCCCTGGCCTGGACGAAGTTTTTCGGCCCCTTGCTGCCTCCCACCTGGGAGTTGTCCGTGGGAATCTGGCCGATCGGGAACGAGATGCCGTTGTAGGTGATGGGTGTTCCATACACGGTGTCCTTGGTGTCGTTTCCCGTGTAATCGGAGTTGTAGTAGTTGCCGTTGCGGTCGAAGCCCTGGTTGTTGGCCACCTGCCACGGCGATGTCGTGATGCCGAATGCGTTGTAGGAAAGCGCGATCGCCTTCTGGGGGATCGTCTCGTCGGAAGACGACGCGGCCACGGACATCGTCGCTTTGCCGCGAGAGGCGGCCGACGCCGGCTGGGCGACCTCGAGCCGGACGCGGACGGCCGTCATGCCGTACTGCACCTCGTGCAGATGGGAATAACCACCGTCGGCGGCGACGGAAATCCGGGCCTTGGGATACCAATGGCCGAGCGAGTCGTCCCCGAGGATCGGCGCCTCCTCCACCACGATCGTGGCGCGGCCGGCGACACTCTGGTCGACCGTGCCCGCGATCTGAAGACTCTCGCCGGCCTGGAAGTGCACGCGTACCTGGTCGGCCTGCACCTTCCCGTCGACGGTCCCCGGGAACAGGCGCCGCGCGAGGATCGGATTTCGCGAGAGGACCTCCTTGTCCGCCGCCGTCAGCGTATTGGAGTCGCTCGAAACCAGCGGCCGCGTGCCCGCCTCCAGGCCCTGGGCCGCCTCCAACGCGTCGGGGACGGCACGCACTTCGGCATACGCGGGAGCTGCACTGCTCCCGCCGAGGACGAAGCTCGCCCGCGAACCGTCGATCCCGCTCGGGCTCGCCGCCAGTTGCACCCGCGCCTCGTACCGCAGCGACTGACCCGAGTATCCGGTGGCGACGCTGTACGCGAGCCGATTCAGGATCTTCCGCTCGAGGAACCAGTCGTAGGTCCGAGCCTCTCCCGCGCCGGTCTTGGTCGCGCCCCACAGCCTGGCGCGGAGCACCTCGCCTCCTTGCACGCTCCACAGTTGCTTGACGTCGGAGGCGACGTTGTAGAGCCGGGTCTGGCCGTCCTCCTGGGTCACCTCGATCGAGTAGCGCGTGCTCCTGCAGCCACACCCATCGGTCGGAGCCCCCCATTCGAGCTTCGTGCCCACTCCGTCGGTCGCGTTGATCGTGGGGCTCACGAGCCGCCCCGGCACGGTGCCCGCCACCGGCTGCGGAGCGGTCGCGCCGCCCGCGGTGTCGAGCGGGACGACGACGAATGCCGCCCCCAGGCCGGCCTCGGCGCCGCCAGGAGTCCACCGGACGACTTCGTCGAATGCGATCCTGCGAATCGCGGGGGCGCGCTGGAGGGTGGCCGGGTCGGTCGCCAGCGGCTTGGTCGGCATGGTGACCCACGCGTTCCTCGCCGCCGACCACCGCTGGAGCGTGC
This sequence comes from uncultured Planctomycetaceae bacterium, assembly GCA_903917235.1. Classification (GTDB taxonomy): domain Bacteria; phylum Planctomycetota; class Planctomycetia; order Pirellulales; family UBA1268; genus QWPN01. The sequence goes on from CAIWZS010000364.1 coordinate 15,949, forward strand.
CCGTCAGCACCTGGGTCACGATGAAGCCCTGGGAGCCTTGGCCGAGCAGATGCGACGGCATCAGCTCGACGGTCGTGCCGTCCGTGCCGTCGAGCATCACGGTTCGTTCGCCGTCGACGGTGCATGCGAAGCTCGCCGCAGCGCTCTGGAGGCCGGCGCGGTTTTCCGCGACCGCGGTCACGTCGTAGGCGCCGTTGGCCAGCCGCGGTGCCCGGAGCGTCCACGCGCCCGTCCTGGCATCGCTCTTCACCCGACCCGCGAGTACGCCGTCGATCGACACGCTGACGATCTGGCCGGGCTGGGCGCTTCCGCTGAAGACGGGCTCGTTGGCGGTCGTCCTGCCATCACCCCTCGTGCCAGAATCCGCCACACGTGCGAGCATGAGCGTCGGGGCTGTCGGCGGCGTCGCCGCGATCGTGACGTTGAGCGGTCTGGACGTCGTTCCGACCTTGCCCGAGGCCAGAATCGGACGGACGGCGAACGTGTGCTTACCGGGAGCAAGGGCGGCCTCGGCGGGGACCGCGTGCGTCCACTTCCCATTCACGACCGGCACGAGGTCGGCCGGTTGTCCGTCGATGAGGAGCCGCACGTGGGCGGCCGCGCCACGGACGCTGCCGCTCAGGGCGGGCGTCCGGTCGAAGGTGACGTTGTCGGTGTCGGACGGCCCGGTGTCGCTGGAACCGACGAGGTCGGGGAGTCCTGCACGCATGCCGGCGTCGAGCATCATCCGCGCTTCGAGCCGCTCCGTCTGAAACCGGAGGCGCACTGCCGCGCGACGGCCCGGGTGGCCGGAACGCGGCGTCGGGCGGTGCGTCGCACCGGCCAGCCAGGTGCGCACGGCGATCAGGGCCGGAGATTCCAACGTGATCCGCATCATGGCGGCAGGTTCTCGGGGCGTGGGTCGAACGGGGACGGCGGCGGTATCGGGAGATGAGGAGACAGAACCCACCGTACCGTGAAATGATGGGTCTAATCGGTCTGTCCCGCCACGTCAAAGATCCGGTCGTGGCGGGGTGCCGAGCGTGGTTCTGTCGCGGTCGTCCGCCTGCTGCCGCGGCCCCCGCGATCCGCGATGGCGGCGAGGTCGCTGACACGCACGCGCCTGGCGCCGAGCATCTCGGCCGATTGGAACGCGAAGCTCGAATAGGTCGTGAAGCCGCCGAGCAGTCTGACGAGGAGCACCACCTCCTAGCGGTGCGGTCCCGTGGCTCGCGGGCATGCCCAGATAACGGCCCTGCATGGCTAACAACCCGGCTGGTACCAAGTTGGGGGCAGCGTCAGGTGGGCTTGTGGCCGCCCAACGACTGGAAGAGTTTTTCGGTCTCGGGAGACTTCGACCGCATCGTCGTGGGCGTGCCATTCGGCCACAGTTCGACGGTGACCGGCTCGACTGGAACGGGCTCGGCGGCAAACCCGTCTCCGTAAAGCCCCGCGGCAACGAGGGCGGCGATGATTGGCGTACGCGTGATGCGAAGCACAGGGTGGTTGCTCGTGACGCAGCCGGGCATCGAAGACATCGTAGCGAGAACATGCAACGGCCACAGGCGCCGGGCCGTGGATGTGACTTGTTTCCCACTGGGCTGCACGGCGGACATGCTCGGCGCCTTGATCGGCCTGAAGCCGGTGTGCCCGCATGACTGGCCCGCCCTCTTCGACTGGAATTCGAGCCCATCCAGCGACGCGAGCCTGTACCCATCGAAGGCCACGCTTTTGAAAGCCCTCGAAGACGCCCATGCCCAGATCGCGACTGCCTTGCCGAATGTGCCCGAATCACGTTGGGCTGAAACCACGCCCCTCGAAGCCGTCCGGGGGTTTCTGCCGACGATGGGCGACTGCTTCGTGTTCGTGATGGCCGCCCACGAGAACATGCACCTCGGGCAACTTTCGG
>CAIWZS010000365.1 GCA_903917235.1 uncultured Planctomycetaceae bacterium
CGCACGGCCCGGCGGCCGCTACCGGCCGCGGAGCGGTCGCGACCGACCCGAAGCGTCGGGCATTCCGCACGCGGTCGCACCGAACTGGGCGAACGCGGTGAGTCGCTGCGCCATGCCGGTCTCAGCCGCGTCGGGAAAACCGGCGATCGACAAGCCGCGCCGCGAAGGCGTGGACCCGAACGCGAGCGCGAGTTCGTACGCGCCGGTGGAGCCGAAGCGTCCCGAGGGCGCGCGGAGCGGGTTGTAGCGGAAGTTGCCGTAGCCAGACACGCCGATGAAGAACACGCCGCCGCGCAGCGCCGTGAAGGCGAGCGCACTGTCGTACGAGCCGCCCGAATCGTCGTTCGAGGCGAGCTGCCGGCCGCGCGAGTCGAAGAGCCGCAGGTAGCTGTCGAGGCTCGACGATCCCGACACGAGGCGGGCCACGACGTCGACCGAGAGGCTCTGGCCGGCGGCGAGCGTCACCCGGTAGAGATCGACGTCACGGCCGCGGAAGCGACTGTCGCCGATCTGCCCGACGACCCGCATCTCGCCGGCGGTGGCCGCGACGATCGCCGCCTGGCGAAGCGTGTCGCCCACGTCGCCGGCGACGGTGTCGGCGACGACGAGCCACGAGTCGGCCGCCGCCTCCTCGAGCACGCGGCCGTTGCCGGCCGTGACTCCGCCGGGCTCCACCGCGATCGTGTACCGGCCGGGCGTCGCCGTGTGGCCGGCGAGCCCGGACACCACCCAGCGCATGCCGTCGACCGTGGCCACGTCCACGCCGGCGAGCGGCACGGGCTGCCCGTCGCGCATGAGCGTCAGGTCCGCCGCGTCGAAATCGTCGACGGCATCGCTGAAGTCCACGATCACGATGTCGACGGCGGTGCTCCGCGGGTCCGGATCGACGTCGACCACGTCGGCCGTCAGCGCCGTGGAGGCGACCTCGAAGGTGAGCACGTAGTCACCGGTGGTCGTACCCGGTCGACCGCTGCCGGCGACGAAGGGGTCGTACCGCGTGTTGCCGAAGGCGGACAGGCCGACGTAGTAGGTGCCGGTCTGCGGTGCGATGAATCCCAGCGCGCTGTCGAGCGAACCGTCGGCGTCGTCGTTGGCGGCGAGCGGCCACCCGGACGGGTCGAAGAGCCGCAGGTAGGTGTCGAGGCTCGACGCCAGCACCGCGGCATCGACGTCGACCGTCAGCACGTCGCCCGCGGTGAGCGACACCGCGAAGAGATCCACGTCGCGACGGCGGTTCGCTCCGTCGCCGATCGTGCCGGCGGTGGTGGCCGTGCCACGGGAAAGGTCGATCGAGACGGCGACGTCGAGCGAGTCGTTCGGCTCGCCGGAGTCGCCCGGCGGCGGTGCCGGTGGATCGGGAACCGGCGTCGGGTCGGGGACGGGATCGGGAGTCGGATCCGTCGGCGGCGTGGGCTCCACCGGGAGCGTTCCCGTGCCGAGCGCGGTCAGTGCGGCCGCCACGTCGAGCACGCCGCCGGTGGCCACCCTGCCGGTGAGCGTCGACACGCGGGTCGCCCCGTCGAGGATCGCCGTCCGGATCGCCGCGCTCGTCGCCTGTGGATTCGCCGCCGCGAGGAGCGCGACTGCGCCGGTCACGTGCGGCGTCGCCATCGAGGTGCCGCTGTACGAGGCGTAACCGTTGCCGGGCACGGTGGAGTAGATCGCGGCACCGGGTGCCGCGAGGTCCACGCTCGTCGCGCCGTAATTCGAGAAGCTCGCGAGACGGTTCGAGCGGTCGGTGGCGGCGACGGCGATCACCGCGGTGCTCGTGTCGTTGGCGGGATAGGACGGAGTGACGTCGTTGTTGACGCCTTCGTTGCCCGCGGCGGCCACGAAGAGGATGCCCGCATCGCCGCCCGCCTGGATCGCCCGGCGGAGCGCCGCCGACGACCCGCCGCCCCCCCAGCTGTTGTTCGTCGCGACGACGTTCACGCCGAAGTCGCGCCGCATCCGCGTCGCGTAGTTGATCGCGGCGATGGCGTCGCTCGTCGATCCACTGCCGTCGCTCCCGAGGAACTTGAGGGCCATGATCGACACGGCCCAGTTCACGCCCGTGACGCCGACGCCGTTGTTGCCCACGGCGCCGATCGTGCCGGCGACGTGCGTGCCGTGCCCCTCGTCGTCGAAGGGGTCGCCGTCGCCATTCGCGAAATCCCAGCCGTGCACGTCGTCGACGAAGCCGTTGCGATCATCGTCGATGCCGTTGCCCGCCACCTCGCCCGGGTTGCGCCACACGTTCGCGGCGAGGTCGGCATGGCGGTAATCGACGCCCGTGTCGATCACGGCGACGACGACCGACCGGGAGCCGGTCGAGACATCCCAGGCCCGTGTGGCGTCGATGTCGGCTCCCGCGACCCCGCCGGACTGCCCGGTGTTGTCGAGGCCCCAGAGCCTGCCGAACGAGGGATCATTGGGCACGGTGGCGGAGGCGATGATGACGTCGGGCTCCACCGACTCGACGCCGGCGGTGCGTGATGCCCAGGCGACCATGTCGTCCGCGGAAGAGCCCGGCGCCGTGACGGCGAAGAAGCCTTCGCCGAGCGAACGGGACCGCCACGTGGTGGTCACGTCGAGGCCGGACTCCGACAGGGCCGGCGCCGTGACGACCCACGTGTCGGCACGCACGTCCACATCGCGACCACCCCATGACAGACGGTTTGCGAGGGCGGAGGATGCCGACCCGAGGTCGGCCGCGAGCAGGGCCCGCGGCTCGAGCCGCTCCACGGCCGCGAATGGATGTCGGACACCGCGTCGCCGAGATCGACGACGCCACCGATCGCGTGCTGCAGGGAAGATCATGGGGATGTCCATTCCAGCCGTTCGCCGCCCGTTCTTCGGACGTCCCTGCCGGCGGTACTCCGGACGGACGAACGACCTTGCTGCCCCTGACCCGAAGGATAAGCACGCGCGGGGTGGTCGGCAACAACGTGGAGGGGCGTTTTCACGGTCGAAAAACGATTCCCCTCCCATCGCGTACGTTCAGGCTGAACGTCGGTCCGCCGGGTCGGTTGTCGCGTGAGCCGGAGCAGTCGGACACTTGGCACCCGGCCGCCGGGGCCCCAAGCGATGCTGCAATTCGCAGGCACAGCCTGCCTCAATCGCAGGCACGGCCTGCCTCGTCGAAGGCTACCACGGGCTCAACATCGCGAGCGCGGCGTAAGGAGAAACGGTTTTTCCCAGCCGGGCGGATTCTGCACCCCGCCAAATTTCCTCCCGAAACTTTTGGCACCGGATGTGCAACCTCGTGCGTTGCAGGTGGTGCGACTTCTTGATAGATAGACGCCCAGGGTCCTGCGAAACACTTGGGGAGTGTGCCATGGTGGGGCATGGGTTCGTCTTCCGTCCGGGCTCGGGGGAGGCCGTCGGCACCCGCCGTTTGGTTCGGCATGGTTTCACCCTCGTCGAACTGCTCGTCGTGATCGCGATCATCGCGGTGCTGATCGGCCTCCTCTTGCCGGCCGTACAGAGCGCGCGCGAGGCGGCCCGGCGATCGTCATGCTCGAACAACATGAAGCAGCTCGGCGTGGCCGCGCTCGTGTACGAGAGCGCGAACAAGGCGTTTCCACCCGCCGGGAAGAGCTATGCCGTCTGCCAGGTCAACGCGACCTATATCGGGGACCCGCAGATTCTCAACATGAGTGGCATGGTCCTGCTGCTGCCGGCCATGGAGCAGCAGGCGCTGCAGGATTCCGCGACCCTCGAGGGCTCGTTCGCGGAGGTCGCGAGCTCGTCCCAGGTCCGGAATACGAGCGGTGCGCCGGCGGGTTCGTCGGCGAGCAACGGCAATGCACGCGTGCGACAGCAGCAACTGCCGGCCTTCGTCTGCCCGAGCGCCACCGGATCCCGCACGACCAGTTACGGAGCAGGGACGTACGCCAAGACGAATTACGACTTCGTGTGCGACCGTGCCAACGACTTCAACTGGTGCAATTACTGGCGGGTGAACCGGACCCACATCTTCGGCGAGAACAGCCGCACGACGTTCCAGATGATCGAGGACGGCTCGAGCAAGACCTTTCTCTTCGCGGAGACGACGTCGAATGGCCGGTGCAACGGCCCCGACAATGGCTGGGCCCATCGGGAGTGGGCGATGACCGGCATCGATCCGGGCATGAGCACGCTCAACAACTGGACCTACATCGCCACGTGGACCACCTGCGGCACGCCGGGCGGCCCGAATCCGCCGCTCGCCGGACGCCTCGGCGACTGGGGCCGCGCGGGCAGCCTGCATCCGGGGGGCGCCCAGTTCGTCATGGCAGACGGCTCGACGCGATTCGTGAACGAGTCGGCCTCGCAGACGGTCCTGAACCAACTGTCGCGGATGCGCGACGGCTTCGCGCCGTCACTCGACTGAGCCATTCGCCGAATGCAGCTGCCATGAGAGGGGCATCGTCGATGACACGGCATGTGACACGCCTGGCAGAGTCAGCCGATGGGCACGACCGTGCCCGGGGACGGTCTCGTCAGCCGCTCGCGACGGCGTCGATCGTCGCGTGCTGTGCCGTCATCACGGTGGGCTGTGGGTCGTCCGACGGCCTCGTGCCGGTGGCGGGCGTCGTGCAACTCGATGGAGCGCCCCTCGACCGCACCGCTGTGACGTTCCTGCCCACGAACCCGGCGGCCGGGCCGGGCGGCATGGCGATCACGGACGCCTCCGGTCGCTTCGTGGTTCATTCACCGCAGGGGAAGAGGGGCATGGCAGCGGGCACCTACAAGGTGACGGTGAGCCGACGCGAGCCGAAAACGCCCGTGACCGAGGGCAGTGCCGTGATCGATTCCGACCTCGTGGAACAGGTGCCGGCGAAGTATTCGGACCCCGAGAAGACGGAGCTCACCGCCACGATCGGCGCGCAGGGGGACGACGGACTGCAGTTCGAGCTCTCGGGCGAACCGAGGTAGCCGGGATCGTCCCCGCGGCACGGCGGTCCGGCCGACGCGCCCATGCTGGTGCGGCGAGCGCGGGCCCGAGCGGGGCGGCGGCACGGCCCGCTGCACGAGCCGCGCAGGCCATGACGCTGCCGCGCATAATGCGGGAGTTGTGGCATCCGCCGCGACCGTCCCCGGTTCGTTCAGGAACTCCATGGCCACCACCGACATCGACAGTCCCGCCCGCCTCAGCGACGACGACGTGGGGGCGATCGATCGGCTGCGGGACGTCCACGCCCGGCTCCGGCGGGAGCTCGCCCGCGTCATCATCGGCCAGGAGGAGACGATCGAGCGGCTGGCGATCTGCCTCTTCGCGCGCGGCCACGCCCTGCTCATGGGCGTGCCGGGGCTCGCCAAGACGCTCCTCGTCGCGAAGCTGGCCGAGTGCGTGTCGCTCCGGTTCAGCCGCATCCAGTTCACGCCCGACCTGATGCCGATGGACATCACCGGCACCGACATCCTCCAGGAGGCCGCCGACGGACGCCGGGAGTTCCATTTCGTGCACGGGCCGGTCTTCGCCAACATCGTGCTCGCCGACGAGATCAACCGCGCGCCCCCGAAGACGCAGGCGGCGATGCTCGAGGCGATGCAGGAGCATCGGGTCACCGTCGTCGGCAAGACGTTCCGGCTCGACCCTCCGTTCTTCGTGCTCGCCACCCAGAATCCCGTCGAGCAGGAG
>CAIWZS010000366.1 GCA_903917235.1 uncultured Planctomycetaceae bacterium
CCCGGTACCGAGCAGTTCGCCGTCTCCGGCCGCGGTTTGCTGCATCTTTCGGTGCTCATCGAGACGATGCGGCGGGAGGGCTTCGAGATCTCGGTCGGCAAGCCGAAGGTGATCCTCCGCAAGGAGGGCGATACGGTCTACGAGCCGTTCGAAACGCTCGTGGTCGAGGTGCCGCACGACAAGCTCGGGCCCGTGATGGAGCTGACCGGCTCGCGGCGCGGGCAGCTCAAGCACATGGGCAACCGGGGCGAGTTCGCCCACACGACCTTCTCGATCCCGGCACGCGGGCTGATCGGCCTCCGTACCCGCGTGCTCAACGCCACCCAGGGCACGGCGATCATGCACCATCGGTTCGAGAAGTGGGGGCCGATGGAGGGGGAGGTGGCCGGCCGGGCCAACGGCGTGCTCGTGTCGATGGTGCCCGGCAAGGCCGTGGCCTTCGGGCTCGACGGGCTGCAGGAGCGGGCCGATCTCTTCATCGAGCCGGGCGACGAGGTCTACGAGGGCATGATCTGCGGCGAGAACGCCCGCGGCGAGGACATGACGGTGAACCCCACGAAGGAAAAGAAGCTCACGAACATGCGGGCGTCCGGCAGCGACCGCAACATCCTCCTCAAGCCGCCGCGGCGGATGTCGCTCGAGGAGGCGCTCGAGTACATCGAGGAGGACGAGCTCGTCGAGGTGACGCCGGCCGTCGTCCGCCTGCGGAAGATCCTGCTGGCGGAGCACGAGCGGCGCAAGCAGTCACGGGCCAAATCGACGGCGCCGTGACGCGTGGCGTACCGCAGGGGCGGGCGCGTCGTCCGGCCCCGGCCCACGGGCGTCACATGTCGAAGAAGCTGCGAATCCTCCCGAGCAGGTCGGGGGTTTCGGGCGGCTGCGGCGGTGCACCGGCGGCCGCCCTCAGGCGGCCGCCCACCCGCTCGCACAGCGTGCGACCGAGCTCCTCGACGAGCGACGGACGGTCCTGGAGCAGTCCGGCGAAGACCGGCTTGGCCACCTCGAGGAGCCGCGACTCCTCGAGGGCCGTCACGGTCGCCGAGCGGGGTTCGCCGGTCATGAGAGACATCTCGCCGAAGAAGTCGCCCGCGGTGAGCGTGGCCAGCACCGCGGGAGGGCCGCCCACATCCGCGACCGTCACCTCCAGTCGCCCCGCCATGATCACGAAGAGGCTCTCCCCCGGATCGCCCTGGCGAATCACCGGCTCATGGGCCGCATAGAAGCGTTCGACGGCATGGGTGGCGAGGAGACGGATCTGCTCGTCGGAGAGCGGACGCAGGAGCGTCAGCCCGCGCAGCGCGGCCGCGCGACGCCGGGCTGCCGCGTCCGCCGTCTCCGGCTCGGGCGCGGGCAGCGTGGTGAGGTGCACCGCGTGCGTTGCCACCGGAATCTCGATCCCCTGTCGCGCGAGGGCATACCAGATGCGGTCGCGTGCCATCCCGTCCACCCGGTCGCGCCTGTCGAACGCGGTCGTGAACAGCCGCACCCAGTGTTCCACCCCGCGCTCGGTGAATGCGTTCGTCACGACGGAGGGCTCCGGATGCTCGAGCACGCCGAAGCTCCCGCGAAGCGCCTCCAGGATGATCGCCTGCACCCGCTGGGGCGGGACTCCGTACGGCGTCACGACGAACAGGCTGCGTCGTGACCACGGCTCGGGCTTGGTGAAGTTGCGGATCGATGCCTGCGCGAGCTGGCCGTTGGGGATGATCACGTACGCCTCGTCGAGCGTGATCACCTTCGTGGCCCGCCAGTTGATCTCGACGACCTTGCCGATGTGTGCCGGGTTCGCGTCGTACTGGATCCAGTCGCCGACCTCGAAGGGATACTCGGCGTGGATGGCCAGGCCCGCGAACACGTTTCCGAGCGTGTCGCGCAGCGCGAATCCGAGGACGGCGGTCACGACCGCCGAGCCCGTGAAGAGGCTCTCGGGCCGCACGCCCGCCTCGTAGAGCGTGCTGACGAGCGCGCCGCCGACGACGAGCCACAGGAGCACGTCGAGGAAGATGCGCGGCAGCGCGCGCCCGACCCGCTCCCATGCCGAGACGAGCGCCACGAGCAGGAGCGACTGGAAGAGGGAACCGAGCAGCAGGAACCGCGTGAGGGCGGCGGCCATCGCGCCCGTGAACGGATCGGCCATCGGCAGGGCGACGGCCGTCGGCAGCGGCGCCATGAGCAGGAAGGCGAGCGGCCAGATTGCCCAGCGTCGGCGCCCCCGCGGCAGGGTGAGCACGAGGATCGTCGCGGCCACGAGCGTCACGAGCCCGAGCCGCGCGAGCCCGCCGGGCGGCACGAGGCGCCCGATGTCCACCGCCGTCGAGAGACAGACCGGCATCATCGCAACCCGCCGGATATGGTCGGCTGCACGGCACGTCGATCCGGTCGGTCGCCACGCGCACGGGGATCGAGAAGCACGACGCCCGCAGCCCGGCATTGTGCGGTGATCCGCACGCTGCCGCAACGTGCCACCGCCGTAGGCGGCGCCTGTCAGGGGCGCCAGACGCCGGCGGCTCTCAGCCACGGGATACGATGGACGCGACGTTCGCCGCGACCTATACTCCGATCCCTCGTTCACAGTATCTGGGAGAACGCATGGTCAAGTTGACGGTTCGGGACCAGGAGAGCATTCAGGAGGCGGTGCGACGCTTCCGGAAACTGGTCGAGCGCAGCGGCATCAAGAAGGAGATGCGGAAGCGCGAATTCTTCGAGAAGCCGAGTGAGACACGGCGTCGTGCCCGTCTGCGGGCCGAGCGTCGCACCAAGCGGAATCGCCTGCTCGGCGTCTGAATCGGGGCGGGCGGCTGGCGATCGTGCCTCTCGTTCCGTGTTCCCGGAGTACTCGCGGGGCACCCGCGGAGCACTCGGATCATGCGGTGCGCTGCACCGCCTCGTCTTTCCAGTCGAGGGCGATGTCGAGCCACGGCGCCGCGTGCGTGGGCCACCCGGTGCTCACACGATCGACTCCGCTCGCCGCAATCGTCGCCACGGTTTCCGGCCGGATCCCTCCGGAAGCCTCGAGAATGATGCCGGGGGCTTTGCGGTCCCGAATGGCGACACACTGCGCCAGGTCCTTCGGCTTCATGTTGTCGAGCAGGACGACATCGGGCCCCGCCTCGAGGACTGCCGGCAGTTCGGCGGCCGAGTCGAGCTCGATCTCGACCACGGTCCGCGACGCCCGGCTGGCGGGAAACGTCGTGGCGAGGAACGCGCGGGCCCGCCGCACGACCGCGGCCGGATCATGGCCCGCGGCCCGGGCGGCCGCGAGGTGGTTGTCCTTGATGAGGATGGCGTCGTAGAGCCCCGACCGGTGGTTCCAGCCGCCTCCGGCGCGGACGGCATACTTGTCGAGCGCCCGCCAGCCCGGCACGGTCTTCCGCGTGTCGTAGACGCGGCAGGGGTGGCCGGCCACCGCGTCGACGAGTCGGCGCACCGCCGTCGCGATCCCCGAAAGCCGGCCCAGGGCGTTGAGCATCGTGCGCTCGGCCGTGAGCACCGCCCGCGTCGGTCCGGAGAGCGTGGCGACGGACTGGCCGGCCGCGACGGTCGCGCCGTCCGACACCATCGGCTGCACCACGAGGAGCGGACTGGCAACTGCCGCCACGGCGGCAGCCACGGGCAGCCCGGCCACCACGCCCGGTCCACGTGAGACGACCGCCAGTTCGCTGACCGCCGAGACGTCGACGGTCGAGATGCTCGTCCAGTCGCATTCGTCGGCGAGATCCTCCGCCAGCCAGTCGCCCGCCAGTTCGGTGACGAGAGCCGCCAGGTCGTCATCCCACACCGCCTGACGGAATTCGGGACAGGGGCGCTGGCCGGCCGTGGGGGAGGGATTCATGCCGACGGGTCAGGGGTGGGGTGTCGGGAAAAGGCGACGCAGATCGTTGAAGCGGCCATGCCCCGGCGGGACGCGGGATGGCCTGTCGTGACGCCGCTCGGCCATCGATCACCGTCCGCACACACGCGCGTTGCCGCGGTCGTCACGACGCCCGTAGCCTATCGTAGTCGAGCGTCACCATGCAGCAGCACCACTCCGGACCGTTCTGGTTTCCCGCGCCAGCCCAGACGCTGGTCGCGTGCGGCACGGGCCTCGCGCTCGTCGCGATGGCCGCGTGGTTTCTGCTCGCGGGCGGGCTGTCCGGAGGCCTCGTGGACCACGATCGTCCACCGCCGCCATCGATCGTGTTCACGATCGACGTGAACACCGCTCCGGTCGGCGAGCTCTCCCAGCTGCCGGGGCTCGGCCCCGCGCTCGCCGCCCGGATCGTGGAGCATCGCCGGGAGCACGGCCCGTTCGACACGGCCGCCGGCCTGCTCGACGTGCCGGGCATCGGTCCCGCCATCCTCGAGCGCATGCGTCCCCACCTGCGGCCGCTCGGCGGGAGCGGGCCGCCGTCCGAGGCGGTGCCATGAACGACACGGCAGGGCTCGACCGGGGTGTCTTCGAACTCGTCGCCCCCTACGAGCCGGCGGGCGACCAGCCGGCGGCGATCGACGCCCTCGTCCAGGGCATCGCCGAGGAACGTGGTTCGCAGGTGCTCATGGGCGTCACGGGCTCGGGCAAGACCTTCACGATGGCCAACGTGATCGCCCGGGTCGGCCGTCCGACACTCGTGCTCTCCCACAACAAGACGCTCGCCGCCCAGCTGTATGCCGAGTTTCGCGACTTCTTCCCCCACAATGCGGTCCATTATTTCGTCAGCTATTACGACTACTACCAGCCCGAGGCGTACATTCCGCAACGCGACATCTACATCGAGAAGGATGCCGCGATCAACAAGGAGATCGACCGGCTGCGGCTCGCGGCGACCAGTGCGCTCGTCAGCCGCCGCGACGTCGTCGTCGTCGCGAGCGTCTCCTGCATCTACGGACTGGGCTCGCCGGATGACTATCGCTCGATGGTCGTGCGGCTCGCGACCGGCCTGACGACGACCCGCGAGCAGCTGCTTGAACGGCTCGTGTCGATCCACTACGAGCGGACCGACATCGCCCTCGACCGCGGAAAATTCCGCGTCCGCGGCGACTCCGTCGACATCTGGCCGCCCTACGATGAGCTGGCATGCCGCGTGGAGTTCTGGGGCGACACGATCGAATCGATCGCCGTCGTGCACCCGACGAGCGGCGAGGTGGCGGGCAAGAAGGACGAGACGTACTTCTACCCGGCCCGGCACTTCGTCATGCCGGAGGACCGGATCAGGGCTGCCGTGGCCACGATTCGCGATGAACTCGAGCAGCGGCTCGCGGAACTCAAGAGCCAGGGCAAGCTCCTCGAGGCCCAGCGACTCAACGCCCGCACCCGCTTCGACATCGAGAAGATGCTCGAGGCCGGATTCTGCCCCGGCATCGAGAACTATTCGCGGCCGCTGTCGGGGCGGGCCCCCGGCAGCACGCCGACGACGCTCTTCAACTACTTCCCCGATGACTTCCTCTTCTTCGTGGACGAGTCGCACGTCACCGTGCCTCAGGTCCGCGGCATGTACGCCGGCGACAAGGCGCGGAAGACCACGCTCGTCGACCACGGCTTTCGCCTGCCGAGCGCGCTCGACAACCGCCCGCTCATGTTCGACGAGTGGGAGCGTCGGCTGCGGCGCACGATCTTCGTGTCGGCAACTCCGGGCCCATGGGAGCTCGCCCGCACGGGCGGCGAGGTCGTCGAACAGGTGATCCGCCCGACCGGACTGCTCGACCCCGTGATCGAGATCGTCCCGGCGAAGCAGCAGGTCGTGCACCTCTCCGCCGAGATCGACGCGGTCGTGGCGGCCGGCCAGCGCGTCCTCGTGACGACGCTGACGAAGAAACTGGCGGAGGATCTCTCCGCCTACTTCCAGGAACGGAAGGTGCGCTGCCGGTGGCTTCACAGCGAGCTCGACGCGTTCGAGCGCGTGGAACTGCTCATGGAGCTGCGCAAGGGGAGCTTCGACGTGCTCGTCGGCGTGAACCTCCTGCGCGAGGGACTCGACCTGCCGGAGGTGTCGCTCGTGGCGATTCTCGATGCCGACAAGGAGGGCTTCCTGCGGAGCGAGACCTCGCTCATGCAGACGATCGGGCGGTCGGCCCGCAACGTGGACGCCCGGGTGATCCTCTACGCGGACACGGTCACGGAGTCGATGCGGCAGGCCGTCGACGAGACACGGCGCAGGAGGCTGCTCCAGGAGGCGTACAACCGCGAGCATGGCATCACCCCCGAGACCGTGCGCAAGGAGATTCGCGCCGGCATCGAGGCGGAGGCGGCGGCCCGCGCCGTCGCGTTCGAGGCGGTGGGGCAGGGGGACGAGTCGCGCCGGCGCACCGCCGAACTGCTCGGCCAGCTCGAGGCGGAGATGATGGAGGCGGCCGCGGACCTCGACTTCGAACGGGCCGCGGTGCTCCGCGACCGGATCGCCGACCTCCGTTCAGGCAACGCATCGGGCCGTGGTGGCGGTCGGGGCCAGGGCCGTCGTGCCCGCGGCGGCGGTGGACGCATCCCCCGGCCGAACCGCGGGTGATCGGCGCGGCCCCGATGCCGCCACGACAACCGGAAAGGCTTCGTGCCATGCAAGCCTCTCGCCGCGATGAGACGACCGTGCCGAGTGGGATCGATTCCGGGCGGCCCACGCCCGCGCGTGCCGCCGGCGACGCCATGCCCGATGCGCCCCCGCGCGCAGAGGCGGCCCTGCAACACCTGCTCGAGAAGCAGGATCGCGAGAGGCAGCTCGTCGCCTACGAGATCCACGACGGGCTGGCCCAGTACGTCGCGGGCGCACTCATGCACCTGCAGGCGTCCCTGGGTGACACCATCGCCCCGCCGACGCGTCAGCGGATCGAGGAGGCCATTCGCCTGCTCGGGGTGGCGGCCGCGGAGTCGCGTCGGCTGATCGGCAGCCTTCGCCCACCCGCGCTGGAGGGGCAGGGGCTCGTGGAGGCGATCTCCGCCCTCGTCGCAGAGGCGCGAACCGACGGCCCGGCGGTCGAGTTCAGCCATTCCATCTCCGGAGACGCCATTCCGGCCCCAGTCGGCGGCGCGATCTATCGCATCACGCAGGAGGCGTTGGCGAATGCACGCCGCCATGCCCGGGCCCGCCACGTCCGCATCGCGCTCGAGCCCGTGCCGGGGGGCATCCGGCTCCGCATCCGCGACGACGGATCGGGGTTCGATCCGGCCACCGTGCCTCGAGACCGATTCGGCCTCGAGGGCATCCGTCACCGTGCCCGCCTGCTCGGCGCCGAGTCCCGCATCGAATCCGGGCCAGGCCGGGGCACGTCGGTCGAGATCGATTTCCCGCTGACGAGATGAGGTCGGCCGGCCGCGAATCGACCTCAGGCGGCCTTGTCGCGCAGGCTTTCGAGCGATCGCCCCAGCCGCCGCTTGCTTCCCTCGGATCCGCTGCGGTGTTGCAGGACGGTCGGCTCGGACCGCACCGCGAGGCGGTCACGGAGCGACTGGGCGAGCGCAGGCCCCAGATCCTCCTCGCGCACGCGGGCCCCGACATCGTCCACCGCATCCGCGACACCGAGCACCACCGCCTGCCGCACACCCTCGCGGAGCCACTGAAAAAAACTCATCGGAAATGCTCCCGGGTATCGACGATTCCGCGGCCCGCGTCGCCTGCCGCACAGAAGGGATATCGGATCCGACGGCAGAGGGCTGCACGCGCCGCCCTCGACTGCCAGCCCCGAACCCTGGGCGGAATCTGCCGGCCGGGAAGACGGGGCAGGGGGGACAGAATTGCCGCACGAGGCGGCCGGTTGTAGTCTCACGCGGAGCGACGCGATGGCCGCTGCGATGCCGGCCGATGTCGGTCGATCACCCACACGATCGCCGCGGACGCCACGGATGCCGTGGCCCACGATGGGGAATGGTGTAACGGTAGCACGACTGGCTCTGAACCAGTTAGTCTAGGTTCGAATCCTAGTTCCCCAGCTTGCATTTCAGCCCGCACCATGCCGGGTCTTTCGATCGGGCCCCGACGGGGCGGCTCTGCTGTGCGTGCGTCGGCAGGGAGCCACCCGGTCTTGTTCGCGGCCGGGTGACCATGCCCGTTTTCAGGCTGCCCGGCCGCTCGCGAACTACGATCTGACGATGGCCCCTGTTCGTTCCAACGCCCCGATCGGAGAGGCGCTCGCGTGGGCGTCGCGCGTCATCGCCGCCGGCGTGGCGATGGCGCTGCCCGCGATCGCGGGTAGGTGGGCGGACGACCGACTCGGCAGCCATTTTCTCGCCCCCATCGGCCTCGTCGTGGGGTTCGTCGCCGGACTCGGATGGATCGTGCGCCTGTCGGCCCGCCCCAGGCAGCGATGAAGACGTCCCCAACCACCGGGCGCGTGACCGCGGTCGGCGCCGTGCTGCTCGTAGCGGCGGTGACCGTCGCGGTCGCGGTGTCACTCCGCTGGGCAGGCGACGACCCGCTGCGGCGCCAGTCGGTGATGCTCGCCGCGTCGACCACGGCCTTCGGCTCGCTGGTCGGCTGGCTGGTCGCACGGTGGGGCCGCGACCGGAACGCCGGGACCGCCGTGGCTGCGGGCCTCGGGGCGACCCTCCTGCGAATCGCCCCGCCGCTGGCCGCGCTGGCGTGGCTCGGCGGACCGGGCCGTCCGCTCCGCGATGCGGGAGCCGGGGGTGTGCTGGTCGCCTTCTACCTGCTCCTGCTTGCAGTCGACATCGTGCTGCACATCATGGTGCGGCGGGATCGATCCCTGCGCACCACTCCGAAACCGGTGAATTGACGCCCCACCCCGCGCTCCACCACACTCTCCCTCCCACCCCACCCCTTTCCTCCGGCCACGCCGCGATGTCCGACCACAACCCGATTTATCACCTCAAGGACGCCTACTTCTTCGAGGTGCCCAAGCCGCTGTGGCGGCAGGGCTGGAAGACGCTCGACGACGTGCCCGAGTTTTTGAAGGCGCCCTTCGACGCCGATGCCATGCCGAGCGTCGCCGAGTTCAACGCCGCGATGGACGGCAAGATCCTCATTCCCCAGCCCTTCGCGACGCTCGACAGTCTCTACGGCGTCAAGTCCGGCTTCGGCATCTCGAAGTACATGATTCTCGAGGTCGTGCTGGGCCTGATCCTGCTCGCGATCTTCACGCGGCTGGCGAGGCAGCTCGCCTCGGGCGGGCCACCGCGCGGACGCTTCGCGAACCTCTTCGAGGCGTTCGTGCTCTTCATCCGCGACCAGATCGCGCGGCCGGCGATCGATTCGCACGACTCGCATCAGGGTCATGAAGGAGACCACGGCCATCCGCACGGGGACGGCGACCACGCGCATGGCCATGCGACGCCGACGCACGGACATGCCGTCGCCCTCGCCGCCGCGCACGACGGCGACCGGTTCGTGCCGCTCCTCCTGACGCTCTTCTTCTTCGTGCTCGGCTGCAATCTGCTCGGCATGCTCCCCTGGGCCGGATCCCCCACCGCGTCCTTCTCGGTGACGCTGGCCCTCGCGGCGGTCACCTTCGGCACGGTCGTCGTGGCGGGCATGATGAAGTTCGGCCCGGTGGGCTTCTTCACCAACCAGGTGCCGTCCATGGACCTGCCGCTGCCGCTGGCGGTCATCCTCAAACCGATGATCTTCGCGATCGAGATGCTCGGGCTCTGCATCAAGCACCTCATTCTCGCGGTGCGGCTGCTTGCGAACATGGTGGCCGGGCACCTCGTGCTGCTCGGCATCATGGGGCTGATCACCGCCGCCTCCACCTACTCGATGGGGATGTGGGCCACGGTGACGGGCATCAGTGTCGTGAGCAGCACCCTCTTCAGCGTGCTGGAACTGTTCGTGGCGTTCCTGCAGGCCTACATCTTCACGTTCCTCTCGGCCCTGTTCATCGGAGCCGCCGTGCACCACCACTGACCCCGACGCCGCACGGACGCGGGCTTCCCGCGTGCGATAAATGCCGCTTTTGGCCACGTTCGCTTTCCAAAACCGGTTCCGAATCCCTAGAACATGGCTCCGCGATCCGTCCCACGCCCCGCTTTCCCGACCCGCAGGGTCCACGCATTCGTTCCGCACAACCACGTTCCACAGTCGTGACCACGTTCCATTTCCCCCGGGCATGACCCGGTCCCTCGTTTCGCAAGGAGCTTGATCCCGTGATGCTTCGACTTCCGTCCGCCGCCCGAACCCTCGCCGCTTTCGCCGCCGTCGCGGTGACGCTCCTGTGCGCCGACGTCGCCAGCGCCCAGGAGGCCACGGGCGGCCGCTCGCTCATCGACCTGACCGCCTCCTTCGGTGTCGGCCTCACGGTGATCGGTGCGGCTCTCGGCATCAGCCGGCTGGCCGCGGCCGCCTACGAAGGCATGTCGCGTCAGCCGGAAGTCGCCGGTTCGATCCAGACCGCGATGATCATCGCGGCGGCTCTCATCGAGGGCTTCACCTTCTACGCGCTGTTCATCTGCTCGTCGAAGTGAGGTCGAACGGCTCTGGCGGTGCCTTCCCGACCTCTCCCGCCACCGTCGATCGGGGCGGCCGCTTCGCTGCGGTCGCTCCGATCGGACGGGAGATGGTGTTCCAGTTCGCTCCCGATCCCGCGGCAGACGTCCTCCCCATGACTTCCACGTTTCTCGCTCGCGCCCCCGTCGCCGTCGATCCCGGCCATCGGCACGGCCGCCTGGTCGGGGCCATGCCCGCCGGTGCCCGCCTGCTGTCAGCCCTCTTGCCGGGCCTCTTGCCGGGCCTTTTGGCGGTCTGCCTCGTCGCGACAGGGATCGACGATCCGGTTTCCGTGGCGGTGGCGGCCGACGCAGCCGCCCACGACAAGGATCACGGGCACGCCGGCCACGGTCCCGAGATCGGCCACAACCCGCCCCACGGAGTCAGCCAGAAGGATTTCGAGAGCCCCGCCTGGTTCCAGACCGACCTTGCGCTCTGGTCGTTCGCGGTGTTTCTGCTGCTCCTCTTCCTGCTGACGAAGTTCGCGTGGAATCCGATCCTGGCGGGGCTCGAGAAGCGTGAGCGCGGGATCGCCGAGACGCTCGCCGCGACGCAGCAGGCCAACGACGAAGCCAAGCGCATGCTGGCGTCCTACGAGCGCCGGCTTGCCGAGGCCGCCGACGAGGTGCGAGGCATGCTCGACGAGGCCCGACGCGATGCCGAGGCGACCCGACAGTCGATCGTCGCGGAGGCTCGGCGGGCGGCGGACGACGAGCAGTCGCGGGCGAAACGCGAGATCGGTCTCGCGCGGGACGAGGCGCTCTCGGCCATCGCCGAGCGGGCGGGGCAGCTCGCCGTCGGGGTCGCCGGAAAGTTCCTCCGCGAGAAGCTCTCCGCCGACGAGCAGGCCCGGCTCGTCCGCGACTCCGTCGCGGCCATTCAATCGACACCGAGCCGCAACTGAGCCACGCCGCGCCCATGGCCACGCACCGCGATCCCCAGCACGGCACGCAGGACGACACGTCGGCGCGGCTCGACCCGTCGGCCGAACGCATCGCCCGTGTCTACGCACAGGCGATCATCGAAGCCGCCGACCGCAAGGGCTGCCGGGCCGAGGTGCTCGACGAACTCGGTGCGTTCGCCCGGGACGTCCTGGGCCGCGTGCCTCGCGCCCGCGAGGTGCTGTCCTCGCCGAAGGTGTCGATCGACGACAAGCGGGCGCTCATCGACCGTCTGGCCACCGGACGCATGCTCCCGACCACGGCCCACACGCTCCACGTGCTCGCCCGCCACGGGCGTCTCGGGATCGTCGCGGAGGTCGCCCATGCGGCACGGCGACTCGCGGACGAAATGGCCGGCCGCCAGCAGGCCGTGTTCAAGACCGCCGTCGCGCTCGACCCCGCGGCCCGCGCGGAGATCGTGCGCGACGTGGAACGCTCGCTCGCCGTCTCGCTCGCCCCGACCTTCGTGGTCGACCCCGACATCATCGGCGGCCTCGTCGTCCGGATCGGCGACACCGTCTACGACCAGTCCATCGCGTCGGGCCTCGCCCGGCTCGGCCAGAACCTGCACCGGAGAAGCATGCATGAAATTCAACACGGACGAGATCGCCTCGCTCCTGCGTGAGGAGATCGACCGCTTCGAGTCGGGCATCGACGTCCGCGAGGTCGGGCGGGTGCTCGAGGTCGGCGACGGCATCGCCCGCGTCTGGGGACTGTCGGGCGTGATGGCCGGTGAGATGGTCGAGTTTCCCGGCGGGATCACCGGCCTGGCGTTCAACCTCGAGGAAAACTCGGTCGGCGTGATCATCCTCGGCGACTACCTCAAGGTCACCGAGGGCGACGAGGTGAAGAGCACCGGCCGGCTGCTCTCCGTGCCCGTCGGCGACGCCGTCATCGGCCGCGTGCTCGATCCGCTCGGGAACCCGCTCGACGGCAAGGGGCCGGTGGTCACCGGCACGCGTCGGCCCGTGGAGTTCCTCGCGCCGGGCATCGCGGAGCGGCAGCCCGTCCGCGAGCCACTGCAGACCGGGATCAAGGCGGTGGACGCGATGACCCCGATCGGCCGCGGCCAGCGCGAGCTGATCATCGGCGACCGCAAGACCGGCAAGACGGCGATCGGCATCGACGCGATCATCAACCAGAAATCGAGCGGCGTGAAGTGCTTCTACGTGGCCGTCGGCCAGAAGGACTCGTCCGTCGCCGTGGCCATCGACACGCTCCGCAAGTACGGAGCGATGGACTACACGACGGTGATCGTGGCGGGCGCCAGTGCCGCCGCTCCGCTCCAGTACATCGCCCCCTACTCGGGCACGGCGATGGCCGAGCACTTCATGTACAACGGCGAGCACGCGCTCATCGTGTACGACGATCTCTCGAAGCAGGCCACGGCCTACCGCCAGCTCTCGCTCCTCATGCGGCGCCCGCCGGGCCGCGAGGCCTATCCGGGCGACGTGTTCTATGCCCACAGCCGCCTGCTGGAGCGGTCGGCGAAGCTCTCGAAGGAACTCGGCGGTGGATCGCTGACGTCGCTGCCGATCATCGAGACGCTCGAGGGCGAGGTGTCGGCGTACATCCCCACGAACGTGATCTCGATCACCGACAGTCAGATCTACCTCCAGCCCGACCTGTTCTTCGCGGGCCAGCGGCCCGCCATGAACGCCGGCATCTCCGTCTCGCGTGTCGGCGGTGCCGCCCAGACGAAGGCGATGAAGAAGGTGGCCGGCGGCCTCCGACTAGACCTCGCCTCCTTCCGCGAACTCGAGGCCTTCGCCCAGCTGGGCACCGACCTCGACGCCGCCACCCAGCAGCGGCTCGATCGCGGCTACCGGATGGTCGAACTCCTCAAACAGGGACAGTTCGCCCCGATGGACATGGTCGACCAGGTGATGAGCATCTTCGCGGGCACACGCGGCCACCTCGACGATGTCAAACGCGAGGAGGTGGCCGACTGGGAGAAGGGCTTCCTCACGTTCGTCCGCGACCAGGTGCCCGAACTGCGGGCGAAGATCGACCAGACGAAGGAGCTCGACGCCGAGAGCGAGCGGCAGCTCGAGGCGGCGATCGCCGAGTACAAGCGGCAGCGTGCCGCGGCGACACGCAAGGACGAGCGGAAGCCCGCCGTGGCGGCCCGCTGACCGAGACCCCGAGACCACCCGACCGCCATGGCCAAGGCACGCGCCCTCGATCGACGCCGGCGTTCCGTCAGGAACATCCGCAAGATCACGCGCACGATGGAACTGATCGCCACCGCCCGCTTCAAGAAAGCGATGGATCGATCCGTCGCCGCCCGCGACTACACGAAGCAGCTGGCCAAGATCATGGGCAACATCGCGACGGCCGGCGCCAGCGTCGCGCATCCGCTGCTCGTCGTGCGGCCGACACAGCGGGCGGCGGTGCTCGTGCTCACCGGCAACCGTGGCCTGTGCGGTGGCTACAACTCGAACGTCGTGCGACAGTCCGTGGCGCTCCTGGGGCAGTGGAGGAGCGAGCGGGTCACGACGGATGTCGCGGTCTCGGGCAAGCGCGGCATTTCGGCCCTCAAGTTCCGTGGCGTGGACATCGGCAGGACCTACACCACCTTCGAGGACAAGCCGGAATTCGCGGCCATCGCGCCCATCGGTCAGGCGTACCTCGAGGCCTACGCATCGGGCGCCATCGACCGTCTCGACGTCGTCTACACACGATTCCACGGCATCGCGAAGCAGGAGGCGACGGCCGAGATGCTGCTGCCCCTGTCGGCGCCCGAGGCCGCCGACGCGTCCGCGAAGGTCGATTTGGCGAGCGACGCCTACGACTTCTATCCGTCGGCCGAGAGCATCCTCGAGGAAATCCTGCCGGCGAGCTTCCTGTCCCGTCTGTTCAAGTGCTTCCTCGACGCGGCCGTCAGCGAGCAGGTGGCACGGATGGTGGCGATGAAGGCGGCCACCGAGAACGCAGGGGGCCTCATCAAGAGCCTCTCGCGCCAGTACAACCGCGCCCGCCAGAGCCAGATCACCGGTGAGATCATGGAGATCCTCGGCGGCGTCGAAGCCCTCAAGAAATAGGGAACGCCATCTTGCAGAAACCCCCGACGGCGTCGATCCAGCGGACCTTCGGCCGCTGATCGCCGGCACCCACCGACTCGTTCACATCGCACATCTTCCTTCCTCTTTCCTCCCAGACAGGCTGATACGTCATGGCACACGGCTCCATCACGCAGGTCATCGGCTCCACCTTCGACGTCGAGTTTCCGGAGAACTCGATTCCCGCGATCTACAACGCGGTGCGGGTGGACAGCGACAGGAAGGGGGTGAACCTCCACCTCGTCGGCGAGGTGCAGCAGCATCTCGGCGGGGGCAAGGTGCGGTGCGTGGCCCTCGGCTCGACGGACGGCCTGATCCGGGGAGAAGCGGTCGTCGACACCGGAAAGCCGGTCTCCGTGCCCGTGGGCCCCGAGACACTCGGCCGCGTGTTCAACCTGCTCGGCGACCCGATCGACGGCCGCGGTGACGTGAAGACGAAGGATCGCTGGCCGATCCACCGTGACCCGCCCCCGGTGACGGACATCTCCACGAAGACCGAACTCTTCGAGACGGGCATCAAGGTCATCGACCTGCTCACGCCGTTCGTGCGAGGTGGCAAGGCCGGCCTGTTCGGCGGTGCCGGCCTCGGCAAGACGGTCATCCTGACGGAACTCATCGCCCGCATCGCCTCGGCACATGGCGGCTACTCGGTATTCGCCGGCGTCGGTGAGCGGACCCGCGAGGGCACCGACCTGTGGCTCGAGATGCAGGAGGCCAAGATCGGCGACACGGGTCGCAGCGTGATCGAGCAGACCTGCATGGTCTTCGGGCAGATGAACGAGCCGCCCGGCGCCCGACTGCGCGTGGCACTCTCGGCCCTCACGATGGCCGAGTACTTCCGTGACAC
>CAIWZS010000367.1 GCA_903917235.1 uncultured Planctomycetaceae bacterium
GGACTCTACTCGTTCTTCACGCCCTCCGTGCCGACGCCCAAGCTGCGGCTGCTCGACGAGAAGCAGGCGCTCGCGCTGGCGAAGGCAGACGAGGCTGCGGCCGAGGCAGCGGCCGCGCTCGCCGCCCGTGAGGCGGCCGCCCGCGAGGCCGTCGCCGCGTGGCGGTCGGGGCGCGCGGCGATGCCGCCGGCGCTCGAGGCGGCCGCCGCGCTCCCGGGGACGATCCGCGGTGAACTCGCGCACTACTCGTTCGATGCGCGTCGAGCCGACGGCCGCTTCGCCGGTTCGATCGTTCCCCCGTCCGACGCCGCGGGCCCGCAGGCCGCCGACGCCAAGCCGGAGGACCGCGCCGCCACGTCGCCCGGCGACAACGTGCTCGCCGAAGGCCGGCACGGCATGGCCGTCAGGCTCACCGGCGACCACGCGGTGCAGACGCCCGTGGGGAACTTCCGCCGCAGCCATCCGTTCACCGTCGCGGCATGGCTGCGGAGTCCGGAGCCGTTTCGTCGTGCCGTCGTCTTCCATCGCTCGCGTGCATGGACCGATGCGGCGAGCAGGGGCTACGAACTCCTCGTGGTGGACGGCCACCTGCAGTGGTCGCTGATCCACTTCTGGCCCGGCGACGCGGCGTCGGTGCGGGCCGCCGAGCCGCTGGCCGTGAACGAGTGGGTGCACGTCGCGGTGACGAGTGACGGCTCCGGCCGGGCGTCCGGCATGCGGCTCTTCGTCAACGGCAGGCCTGCCGCCACGGAGGTCGTGCGCGACTCCCTGACACGTGAGATCACCGGTGGCGGCGGTGACACGATCGCGATCGGGGAACGGTTTCGGGACCACGGCTTCAAGGGAGGGCTCGTCGACGAGTTTCGCGTGTTCGACCGCGCCCTTGCTCCGCTCGAGATTCGCGAGGTGGCCGCGCCCGGCGCGATCGCGGCCGCCCTCGCGTCCCCCGGCGATCCCGAGGCGGTCGGCGAGTGGTTCGCCGCGGTTCTCGACGACCAAGCGGCGACGGCCCGGCGGCTCGTCGAGGATGCCCGCCGTGCCCGTGACGATCTCGCGGAGCAGCCCGAGGAGATCATGGTGATGCGGGAGCTGTCCGAGCCCAAGACGGCCTACGTGCTCGAGCGCGGGGACTACGACAAGAGGCGCGAGGCGGTGGAGCCGGGGACGCCGGCGGTGCTGCCCCCCTTTCCCGCGGATCAGCCGCGCAATCGTCTCGGCCTGGCGCGCTGGCTCACCGATCCTGGGCATCCCCTGCTTGCCCGCGTCACGGTGAATCGCGTGTGGCAGTCGCTCTTCGGATACGGTCTCGTGAAGACGCCCGAGGACCTCGGCAGCCAGTCGCCGCGGCCCGAGTATCCCGAGGTGCTCGACTGGCTCGCGTGGACGTTCTCGCGCCCCGTGTCGGAGGGCGGGCTCGCATGGGACATGAAGGCGCTCGTGCGGACGATCATGTCGTCGCGCACGTATCGGCAACGCAGCATCGCCGACGCGCGGACGATGGCCGATGATCCGCTCAACGCCTGGCTCGCGCGGGGACCGCGGCACCGTCTGCCGGCCGAGATGATCCGTGACGGGGCGCTTTTCTCGGCCGGGCTGCTCGTGGAGACGATCGGCGGCCCGCCGGTGAAGACGTACGACCTCCCGGAGTCGTTCAAGCCCGCGGCCGCCGACACGGGGCCGGCGCTCTATCGACGCAGCCTCTACACGCACTGGCGGCGGACAGGCCCGGCGCCCGTGCTCGAGAGCTTCGATGTGCCGAAGCGCGTGGTCTGCGTGGCGCGGCGCGACATCACGAACACGCCGCTTCATGCGATGGTGCTGCTCAATGGGCCGCAGTTCGTCGAGGCGGCGCGGGTGCTCGCGGAGCGGCTGCTCGCCGAGCACGGGGTCGGCCGCGTGTCGGGCGCCGCGACGGCGGGTGCCCCGGGCCAGGGTGGCACGATCGACGACGTGCTGGCGGCGGCGTTCCAGCGACTCACGAGTCGGCGGCCCGATCGCGAGGAACTCGCGATCCTCGCACGGATGCACGGGGAACAGCTCGCGTGGTACCGAGAGCGCCCCGACGAGGCGGCGAAGTACGTGGCGGTGGGCCAGACCAAGCCCGACGCGACCCTCGAGCCGAAAGAGGTGGCCGCCA
>CAIWZS010000368.1 GCA_903917235.1 uncultured Planctomycetaceae bacterium
CCCCCGTCGAGCGTCGTCGCGAACAAGATCGCGCCGGCGGCCGCGTCGAGCGTCGCGTTGGCTCCGAGCACAACCGCATCGTTGAACACCAGGCCCGCCGAGCCACTCGTCGCGATCGACCCGCCGTTGATCTCGGTCGTGCCGCCGGCGTTCGTCGTGAGGCTCACGAGCCGCGTCGTGCCGCCCACCGCCCCGCCGAACCGGGTCGTGCCGGTCGTGTTCGCGGCGAGGGTCTTGGAGCCGTCGAGCTTCGTCGCGAACGTGATCGCACCGGCGGCCGCGGCGAGCGTCGTGTTCGCTCCGAGCACGACGGCGTCGTTGAACACCTGACCGGCCGAGCCGCTCGTCGAGATCGCCCCACCGTCGATCCGGGTCGTGCCGCCGGCATTCGTCGTGAGCCCCACGAGCGGCGTTGTGCCGCCCACGGGCCCGCCGAACGTCGTCAGGCCGGTCGTGTTGGCCGCCAGGGTCCTCGCCCCATCGAGCGTCGTCGCGAACGTGATCGCGCCGGCGACCGCGTCGAGGGTCGTGTTCGCCCCGAGCGTCACCGCGTCGAGAAACACCTGGCCGGCCGAGCCCGTGGTCGCGATCGAGCCGCCGTTGATCTCGGTCGTGCCGCCCGCGTTCGTCGTGAGGCTCACGAGCGGCGTCGTGCCACCCACGGCCCCGCCGAAGCGCGTCGTGCCGGTCGTGTTGACGGCGACGGCAAACGCGCCGTCGAGCGTGCTGCCGAACGTGATCGCGGCGCCGTTGCCGGCCGTGAAGACCGTATCGGCCCCGAGGAGCACCGGATCCGCGAAGAACTGGCTGGCCGGGCCGATGGTCGTGATCGCACCGCCGTCGACCAGCGTGCGACCGACCGAGTCGGTCTCGACGTGCGAGAGCGGCGCCGTGCCGCCCACCGCCGCCGCGAAGGTCGTGTCGCCCGAGGCGTTGACCACGAGCCGGTGAGGCCCGTCGACGGTGCCGGCAAACAGGGCGGCGCCGGCGCCGGTCGCGACGGTCGTGTTCGCCGCGAGCACCACGCCCGCATTCGGGCTCGTACGGCCGAACGTGGCGGCCGCATTCGTGGTGCGGATCGTGCCGGCGAGGTTGGTCACGGAGGCCGCGGCCGTCGAGACGCCGCCGACGAAGTGCAGATTGTCGGTCGACGCGTCGCCGAGCGTGACGGTGCCGGAGTTGGCGAACGTGACGGCGTTCGTGACCGTCACGCTCTCGCCGGTGAGATCGACGTCGTAGGCGGCGGTGTCGGCGGTCGAGGTCACGAGGCCGCCGAGCGAGGTGGTGCCGAGGAACCTCACGGCCGCGCCGGAGCCGGCCTGAACGGTGATCGTGCCCGTGCTCGTGGCGGCCAACGCGTAGGTCTGGCCGCCGGTCGTGCGGAACGTGCCGCCGCCGGCGAGCGTCGCGTCGTTCGAGACGGTCAGGCTCTTCAGGACCCCGTTGGGCGACGTCGAGCCGCCGATCGAGCCACCCGCGTCCAGCTTGCCGGTGATCGCCAGCGCCTGCTGGCCGGCGGCGGTGGCGTTCACCGTGGACAGGAACCGGGCCGTCCCCTTGTTCCCACCATCCTCGACGTCGATCGTGACGTCGGCCGCGAGGACCACCGCGTGGTCGAACCGGGCATCGCCGCCGGCGGTGACGATCGGCCCGCCGAGCGTGATCCCGCCGGGAGCCGTCACGGCGAGCGCCGTGCCCGACGCGGCGGAGAGCGTGAGCGCACCGAGCGCGATCGCCCCGGCCTCGGTGTAGGCGATCCGGCCGGTATTCCCCGTGAGCGTGCCGACGGTGTTGGCCCCGCCGAGCGTCCACTGGCCGGCCGCACCCTGCAGGTCGAGCGTGCCGGCCGAGATCGGCTGGGTCTGCGTGACCTCGCCTTCCGACACGAGCGTCGCCGTGGCGGTGCCCACCGCGATGCCGCTCACGCCATCGACCGTGCCGACCGAATAGCCGGAGAGTTCGCGGACGAGGATGTCGCCGTTCGTCGTCGCCACCGCCAGCGTGTCGAAGGCGTTGCCGGCCGAGTCGAGCGTTACCGCACCGCCCGCCGAGACCCGCAGAGCCGACGTCGTGATCGGGGCCACGGCCGTCTGGATGGTGGTCGTGCCCGACACCAGGCTGACCGTCTGGGTCGACCAGATCGGCGCGTTGATCGCGACGGCCTGCGCCGCCTCGAGCCGCAGCCAGGCGTTCCGCCCGGCGGCCGTCTCGTTGATCGCGGCGTTCACGGTCACGCCGCCGGTGCGGGCCACGAGCCGGAGATACGCCGCCGTCGCGGCGACGTCCACTTTCTGGGCGACCGTCACCGATCCGCCCACGATCGTGGCGGCACTCGCGAGCGACGAGTTTCCGCTGCCCTGCTGCAGACCGATCGATCCGATCGTGACGGCTCCACTGCCCGCCGTGGCGTCGCCGATCACGACTTCCTGCCATCCCCCGGCGATCGCCGCAAGATCGGTGTCCGAAATGTCGAGCGTGTTGAAACTCGTGCCGGTGGGCGTCCCGACGCGGATTGACCGCGAGGTCGAATGTGGCTTGACGACGAGCGTGCCCGTCGCCGGGCCCGTCACCGACGCCATGCCCCCCTTGAAATCCACCTCGTTGGCGGTGAGGGTCACGTTGCCCGACGCGTTCACGCCGCCGAGGAATTCCACGAGCGTCGTCGCCGAGACGGCGAAGTCGTCGCCGGCCGTCACCAGTTCGGTGAACCGGACCGTCCCGCCGACGCCGACGAACGTGATCGTGCCGCCGACCGAGAGCGAGCCCGAGAACGTGATGCCGCTCGCGCCGCTGATCAGCAGGTTGCCGGTGACCGTGACGTCGTCGCCGAAGGCCACCATCGACGAGGCGTCGACGAGCAGATCGCCGCCGACCACGACGACGCCGCCGATCGTGACCGCACCGCCCGTGATGGCCAGGCTGCCGGTGAGACCAACCGATTGCTCGAGCACGATCGCCCCGCGGGTCGCGCTCGTGACGGTGAGGTCGTCGAGCTTCCAGCGGCTGCCGATCGCGCCCGTGACCGTGACGGTGGTCTGGGCGGCCAGCACGAGATCCTCGTCGTCGCCCACGTCGTCGCCGTCAGGGTCGCCGTCGATCATTCCCTTCCCGGTGCCGAAGACCACGATCTCGCCGGTCGTGGCCGTGGCGGAACCATCCACGCCGGCATGCACGATGACGTTGTCGTCGATCGAGATCGACGTGCCGCTGACCACGGGGTTCGCGCCGTCGAAGTGGAACGTGTTGCCGGAGCCCACGATCGAGACGGGACCGCTCGTGGAGAAGCTCGCGACGTCGAGCGTGCCGCCGGCCCGCGGCGCCCGCAGGACGACGGCCCCGTCGAACACCGCCTCGGGCGAGTGGATCAGGTGCTGCCCCTCGATCCGCCCGATCACCACCTGGGCGAAGCTCTCGGCGAACTTCTGCACCTCGTCGGAGTCGAGCGTGAAGTCATAGGGGGCCGCGACCTCGATGTACGGGGCCGACCGGTAGTTGCGGCCTTGATTCGTGATCAAGAACTCCCGAATTGCGAACCGGCCCGTCACCGGATCGGGGTTGGCCGTATCGAGCACAGCCGTCACGAGGGCCTGGCCCGGCGAGGCGATCGAGATGTTGGGCGCGGACACGTAGCCGCTGTTGCTGCCGTGCAACGTGAAGCCGGTGATCACCCCGTCGGCGTCGACGATCGCCGTGGCCGTGGCCGGCGTCGGCGCGTTGGCGCCACCGACTCCACCGCCGGTGATCGTCACACTGGGCGGATTGGCCGGGTCGTAATTGGTGCCGCCGTAGATCACGTTTATCGCCGTCACGCTGCCGGCCTCGATCACCGCCGAGGCGAAGGCTCGCTGGCCCGCCGGATCGACGATCACCAGGGGCGCGGTCGTGTAGCCGCGACCGCCCCAGAACTTCGTCGCGTCGAAGCCGGTCAGTTGCCCGTTGGTGACCACGCCCTCGATCCGGGCCCGCGTGCCGGCCAGGCCGATCTCGGCGTTCATCCGCACCGGCTGGAGCACGATCGTGCCCGAGCCGCCGCTCGAGTTGAGGTCGACGTTGACCTCCACGTCGTCTGCCGTGAGCTTGACGTCGCCGGAGCCGACGGCGATGTCGCCCCCCTCGTAGATGATCCGGCCGGTGTCCGGGTCGCGGTCGTAGATCGGGATCGTCTTGGCCGCATCCTGCCAGAGCGGCCGGCCCTGCTCGTCGAGCGCCTGCCGCGGGGCACCCAGCTCGAGCGTGCCGCCGAAGGTGGTGATCGAAACGTCACCGTTGATCGTGGTGATGCCGGAGACCGACTGATCCTTGCCGATCCGCAGGCCGTCCTTCTCGAGCAGGTGGACGCCACCGGACCCCGTGATCTGGGCCACGAACTCCTCGACGTCGCTCTTGATCGGCTTGAGCGGGTCGCCCACGCCCGCGCCGGCCACGGCGACGAGCGTGCCGCCGAGGGCCCGGATGTGGACGCGGTTCATCGGCGTGACGCCACTGTAGCCGCTGCCGACGCCGTCGGGCGAGTTCACGATCCGGCCGAACCCGTTGGGCTTGATCGTGACGCGGGGCGGCTGGCCGTAGCCGTCGCCCGGATAGGTGACGGTCAGGCTCACGATCTGTCCGCCGCTCACCACGGGCACGGCCGTCGCGAGACCCTCGATCTCGACCAACGGGGGCAGGTCGGCGGAATACCCACTGCCGCCCGAAACCCGCGTGAAGCCCTTCACGCGGCCGTCGGCGTCGAGGACGGCCGTGAACTCGGCGCCGGTGCCGACGCTGATCCCCGGATACTCCGCGGCATTCACCAGACTGTCGAGGCCCACGCTGCTGCGATAGCGGAAGTCACCCCCGATCCAGTCGATCGTCCGAGCGCCTTGCGGCATGCCCGGTCGCGTGTCGCTCGGGAAGAAGACCTCCCCGGACGTACTCACGGCACCGGTGTCGGCGAACAGGAGCACACGGCCCCGCCCGTCTCCAAGGCCGTAGCCCGTGTAGCCGTTCGGCAGCGATGACGTGATCATCGCATCGATCTGGATGCTCGCAGGCGGCGGGATCACGACCACGGGTGCCGGGTTCGTGTAGTACCCGCTGCCGGGCGAGAGCTGCGTGAAGCCGCCGAGCCCGGTACCGCTTCCGGCCGTGGCCGCGAACCGCGCGCCCGTGCCCGGCGTCGCCCCGTCGCTGCCGACCGTGATCGACGGCAGGAAGTGGTAGTGACTGCCGGCACCGACGAGCGCGAGGCCGGTCACACCGCCACCCACGACGGTGGCCGTGGCTGTGGCCAGATTGGCGGCCGCGTTGAGATCGCCCTGGCCCGTGTTCGTGCCGTCACCGGTGACGCGGATCTTCACGTCGCCGCTGTTGACGGCGTGGATCGGATTCTTGATCTGGAAGCCGTGGTCGGTCTGAATCGCGACCGTGTCGGCCACGATTCGGGCGCTCTGCACCATGCGGCTGGCAGTCACCGCGAGCGTGCCGAAGAGGTTGATCCGACTGGTGAGTTCGAACACTCCCTCGGGCATCGTCACCGAAACGGAATCGATCTCGCTCTGGTCAAGGCCCGCGGGTCGCGGGTCGTCTCCCCGACCGACGAAGCGGAGCACGTTGCCGAAGTGCCCGCTGACCCAGTAGCTATAGAAGGTTTGCCCGCCCTGGTGCGGCGAGGCGTCGTGTATGTACGCGAGCCCGGGCACGTTGCGCGTGATCGCGAGCTTGTCGTTCAGACTCCGCGGCGCGATCAGCAGCACCTGCGGATTGGTGTAGCCCTCGCCGCCGTCGATGACCTGGATGCTCGTGACCCGGCCCTGGGCGTCGATCACGGCCGTGGCCTGCGCCCCGCTTCCGGTCGGATCGACGATCATCACCTGCGGCGGCAGTTGGTAGCCCGCTCCCGCCGTCGCCACGGCGATCGACTCGATCTTGTTGCACGAGCCGCAGCGGGTGACCGTGCCGGCGACGGCCGGCGTGATCGCCTGCACGTCGTCGATCACGATCCCGTCGGTGCCGATGCTGCCGACGCTGTCGAGCGTGAAGTCGTAGAGGTCGTCGCCCTGGCCGCCGCGGAGCAGGAGGCCGTTCATGTCGGCCGACGCACGGGTGACGTTCCGCGTCCGCGGGTTGCGGACGGTGAAGCTGTCGTTCTGGGTCGAGCCGCGGATCTCCGTGGCGCCGGCGACGTTGAACGTGATCACGTTTTCGTCGCCGGCCTTGGCGGACCCGTCCACCGTCGCAACGAGCAGACCGTCGAGCAGGAACTCGATCGCCGAGGCCACGTTCGTGAAGTCGAGCAGGTTCTGCAGGGCCGTCGGGTCGAGGACGAGCGTGTCCTTCCCATAGTCGGGTTGCACCACGATCGTGGAGGTGCTCCCCGCCCGGGTGCTGACGGAGTCGTCGCCCTCGCCCGCGAGGATGGTCACGACACCCGTGCCGCCGTTGATGGTGTCGTTGCCGACGCCCCCCTCGAGCCACGCCAGGCCGCCGCCGGTCACCGTGATCGTGTCGTTGCCGTCCCCGCCCACCAACCGGCTCACGATCGTCGCGTGGCCCGAGCCGAGCAGCACCGTGTCATTGCCGTCGCCGCCGTCGAACGTGACGGGGATGCCCTGCAGGCCCGAGGCGTCGAGGGTGTCGTCGCCGATGCCCCCCTCGAAGGCGATCCGTTGCACGCCGCTGAAGGTCTTGGTGATCGACTGGGAGTAGTTGCGGTACTGGACGTGGACGATGCCCGAGCCGGGAGAATCGTTCCAGATCTTGTAGTTCTCGGCACCGTCCTTGGCCTTGAGCGGATCCTGGTTGCTGACCCGCTTCG
>CAIWZS010000369.1 GCA_903917235.1 uncultured Planctomycetaceae bacterium
CCGGCTTCGCCGCCCGCCGTCGCCGCGGTTGACGCCCCCGTCGATTCTCGCGAATAATCAGGGCCCGCGGACGCATCCGCGGGCCCTGTTCATTTCATCCTTGCACACCGGCCTTCGCCGGCGCCTGAGCCGGAGCACGGCCGAGGTCAGCACCAACGGATGCGATGGGCGATGGCAGCCGGTGCCCGCCGGGCGTCAGTCGGCCGCGACCTCGACCTCGATCTCGGTCCCGGCGGCGGAGATCAGCTCGATCTTCCAGACCACCACGCCGTCCTCGTCCTCGAGCTCCGCCTCGTGGAACGACGCGCCGGGGTGTGCCGCGAAGGCCAGCGCCGCGGCGTCGGCAAGGCCGACGGTGGCGACGTCGAGGGCCGCGATCGACTCCTCGTACTCCTCCAGCTGGCGTGCGGTGGGCTCCCAGGTGACGGATCCGGTGACCGCGGCATCGGACAGGCGCACCGTGACCAGGGTGAACTCGCCCGCCGCCGCGTCCCACTTCAGGGTGCGCAGCACCGCGACGTCCGCGGCATCGTCCACCTCGGCCTCGATCGTCGGGAGCGCGCTCGCCGCGTCGGCCGCTGCAAGCGCGGCATCGAAGTCAGCGGCACCCGCGGACTCCTCCGCCTCGTCGTCGCCGTCCTCGTCTGCGTCATCCGCGCCATCGTCGTCGTCGTAGCCGTCGTCGTCGGCATCGTCGTGGTCGTCACCGGAAACCGTGATGTCGTCGAAAGAAGCGTCGAATCGGAAGTTCGCGGTCGAGGTGCCGAACATGGAGATTCCGATTCCCTCGGACTCGAGTCCGGCGAATCGCTCCTCGAGGCCGGACACGGCGAGAAGGGCCGCTGCGCCGCCGTCCGCGAAGACCGACATGGACACCTCGCCGCCGAAGCTGCTCCACTCGATGCGGAGGTCGTGCGCGCCCGTGCCGATGGCCACCGAGGAGGTTTCCACGACCGCGCCGCCCACCCGCACCGACGCCACCAGCTGCCGGGCGGCCTTCGTGCGAACCACGGCGACATTCACGCCGTCGGTCCAGCCGGCCGCGGCGTCGAAGTCGCCGAAGCCCAGCGAGACGCCGCTGGTGGCCGACTGCGAGGACTTGCCGGGGCGCTTGCTGCTGAGCGTGTGCTCGAACTCGAGGACGAAGCTGTCGGTCCAGTCGGTGCCCCACGCCGACACGTACGCCGCGGAGCCACCCTTGCCGTTGCTGCGCACGCGGATCTTGCCGTCCCGCTGCTCGATGCCGCACTTGTTGCGGCCGCTGCGCGACGAGTTCCGCGACTCCACCTCTGACCACAGCGAGTCATCGCGCGTGCTCGACGACGAGTCGTCCACTCGCCGGTCAGCGAAGGCCTCGGGGACGAGCGAAACGACGATGGCGAGCGCGAGCAGTCGACGGGTACGCATGGGACGCTCCTTGCAGGAAGGACTTCCGCACCGAGGAACGCTCCTCGGCACCCGGGTCTCCGAGCATACGATCCGGAATTCCGGGCCCCGGCTGAACGCGGCAATTCGGTGCGCCAGGGCGCGCCGCGGCGTCCGCGAACGCGACGACGGCCCCCGGCGCATGCCGGGAGCCGTCGCTTGCTTCACGGAGAGACTGTCCGGGAATCCGGACGCCGCTCAGTACCGGTAGTGGTCGGGCTTGTACGGCCCGTCCTGCGGCACG
>CAIWZS010000370.1 GCA_903917235.1 uncultured Planctomycetaceae bacterium
ATGGGTTTTTCTGCCGGTCACGTGCGGGTGTTCCGCTGGAACGGGACCGCGTGGGCGCGGCTGGGTAACGACATCGACGGCGGGGCAGCCGATGAAGCGTCCGGCTGGTCGGTCTCTCTCTCCGCCGACGGCAGTACCGTCGCGGTCGGGGCGCCGGGCAACTGGGAATCACCCGGCCTTGTGAGGGTTCATCACTGGAACGGGACGCAATGGAACCAACTCGGGCCAGCCATCGAAGGCGAGGCGGCGAGCGACCACTCGGGCCGGTCGGTCTCGCTCTCCGCCGACGGCACAATCGTCGCGATCGGGGCAGCATTGAACGACGGGAACGGCAGCGCCTCCGGTCACGTGCGGGTCTATCGCTGGAATGGCAGCGTGTGGACTCGACTGGTGGCGGACATCGACGGTGAGGCCACTGGCGACAAGTCCGGCCATGCAGTGTCGCTCTCCGCCGACGGCAGCACCGTCGCGATCGGGGCGATCTACAACGACGGCGTCAGCGGCCTCGGCGATGACAACCGTGGCCACGTGCGGGTCTACCGCCTCGTGCCGCAGGCCACGTCCGTCTCCACCGCCACGGAGACGGTGAGCGTGGGCGTGACGGCGACGGCGGATATCCCGGTGCTCGTCGCCACGGCTTCCCCTCGGCTCACCGCAATCCTCGAGAACTCCCCCGCGCCGGCGGGCGTGGTCGGCACGCTCGTCTCGGCGCTCGTGGATGTCGGCGGGCCGCTCGCCAACTTCTCCGACCCCGACGGCGACCTGCCTGGCATCGCGATCACCGGCACGAACCTGCAGGGCGGATCACTCTGGTATTCGGTCGATGGCGGCGGGTCATGGCAGGGTGTGGGCGCGGTGTCGGCTCTCGCGCCGCTGTACCTCGCGGCCAACGCCGGCACCCGGCTGTATTTCCGGCCGGCGGCGGGCTTCCACGGTTCGATCGCCGAAGTGATCTCGTTCAAGGCGTGGGACCGCACCGGCGTCCTCCAGCAGATCGGTGCCGACATCGACGGCGAGGCGGCCGTTGACGGGTCCGGCTTGTCCATGTCGATTTCCGCCGACGGCACGACCGTCGCGATCGGGGCGCCGGAAAACGACGGCAACGACGCGGACCGCGGCCACGTGCGGGTCTACCGCCTGACCAACGGGGAGTGGACGAAACTCGGGGCCGATATCGACGGCGAGGCGACCGACGACCAGTCGGGCTACTCCGTTTCGATGAGCGCCGATGGCAACACCGTCGCGATCGGCGCCTGGCGCAATGACGACACCGCTTTCGATTCCGGCCAGGTGCGGGTCTATCGCTGGAACGGCACGGCGTGGACCCAGCTGGGGACGGACATCGACGGCGAGGCCATGTTGGATAACGCGGGCTGGTCCGTCTCGCTCTCCGCCGACGGCGGCACTGTCGCGGTCGGGGCGCCCTGGAACAACGGCAACGGATCGCAATCCGGTCACACGCGCGTCTTCCGTTGGAGTGGGTCGGCGTGGGTGCAACTCGGCGGCGACATCGACGGCGAGGCCGCGTCCCATAACTCGGGCTACTCCGTGTCGCTCGCGGCCGACGGCGGCACCGTCGCGATCGGCGCGATCACGAGCAACGCCGCGTCGGGACAGGTGCGCGTCTACCGCCTGATCGGCGGCGGGTGGGTGCAACGGGGTGCCGACATCGACGGCGAGGCGAACTACGACTACTCGGGCTGGTCCGTCTCGCTCTCGGCCGACGGCGGCACCGTCGCGATCGGCGCCCCTTACAACAGTGGAGGCGGCGGCTTCTCGGGCCACGTGCGCGTCTATCGCTGGACCGGCACGGACTGGACGCAACTCGGGTTGGACATCGATGGCGAAGGAATCGGCGACAACTCCGGGTATTCCGTCTCGCTCTCGGCCGATGGAGCGACCCTGGCGATCGGCGGGCCCGGCAACGACGGGTCGGGGGAGAGCGCGGGCCACGTGCGCATCTATCGCTGGACCGGCTCGGCGTGGACGCGCCTGGCGACGGACATCGACGGCGAGAACGCGGGGGACGAGTCGGGCCGGACGGTCTCGCTCTCCGCAGACGGGAGCACCGTCGCGGTCGGGGCGGCCTACAACGACGGCAACGGGCAAGACTCGGGCCATGTCCGGGTCTACCGACTGCCCTCCGTTTCCACGGCCACCGACACCGTGAGCGTGACCGTCACGGACGTCAACGACGCCCCGACGGCCGTCGCGCTCACGAACACGGTCGCGAGCCTGCCCGAGAACACGAGCACGGTCGCGCGGACCAAGGTGGCCGACATCGTCGTCACCGACGACGCCCTCGGTACCGAGACGATCATGCTCACGGGCGCCGACGCGGCCGCCTTCGAGGTCGAAGGCCTCGCCCTCTTCCTCAGGGCCGGCGTCGTCCTCGACTTCGAGGCCAAGGCCTCCTACACCGTCACGGTGAGCGTCGCCGACCCCTCGCTCGCCGGCAGCACGCCCCTCACGGCGGGCTTCACGCTCCTCGTCACAAATGCCAACGACGCCCCGACGGCCGTCGCGCTCACGAACACGGTCACGAGCCTGCCCGAGAACACGAGCACAGCCGCACGGATCAGGGTGGCTGACATCGTCGTCACCGACGACGCCCTCGGTACCGAGACGATCACGCTCACGGGCGCCGACGCGGCCGCCTTCGAGGTCGAAGGTCTCGCCCTCTTCCTCAGGGCCGGCGTCGTCCTCGACTTCGAGGTCAAGACCTCCTACGCCGTCACAGTGAACGTCGCCGACCCCTCGCTCGCCGGCAGCACGCCCCTCACGGCGGGCTTCACGCTCGCGCTGACCGACGTTCAAGAGCCGGCCGCGATCACGCTGCCGTCGCCATTCCAAAACACGGTCACGGAGGATGCCGGCGTCGACGGCTCCGGCTTCCTCGTGGCCCGGGGCACGTTCCTGGTCAGCGACCCCGATGCCGGACAGGCTGCA
>CAIWZS010000371.1 GCA_903917235.1 uncultured Planctomycetaceae bacterium
AAGCCCAAGGGCGTGATGCTCACCGACCGGAACCTCTCGTCGAACATCGCGCAGGTCACCGAGCGCGCGCGCTTCGGGCCGGCCGACGTGATGCTGGGAGTGCTCCCGCAGTTCCACAGCTTCGGGCTCACCGTCATGACGCTGCTGCCGCTCGCGGTCGGGTGCCGCGCGGTGTACACGGCCCGCTTCGTTCCGCCGCGGCTCGTGGACCTCGCGCGGCGCGAGCGGCCCACCGTGTTCGTGGCGATCCCGTCGATGTACAACGCGCTCCTGGCCGTCAAGAGCGCCGGCCCCGGCGACTTCGCCAGCCTGCGGTACGTCGTCTCGGGCGGCGAGCCGCTCCCGGACAAGGTCGCCGAGGGATTCCTCGCCCGCTACGGCAAGCGGATCAACGAGGGCTACGGCCTCACCGAGACGAGCCCCGTCACGAACTGGTGCATGCCCGAGGAGTTCCGCCCGCACTCGGTGGGACGGCCGCTGCCCGGCATCGAGGAGCGGATCGTCGGTCCCGACGGCGCCGTGCTCGGCCCCGGCCACGACGGCGAGGTCCGCATCAAGGGCCCGAACGTGATGAAGGGCTACCACAACCTCCCCGAGCTCACCGCCTCGGTGATGGACGAGCACGGCTTCTTCCGCACCGGCGACATGGGCCGGATGGACGAGGACGGATCGCTCCGCATCACCGGCCGCATCAAGGAGATGCTGATCATCTCGGGCGAGAACGTCTTCCCGCGCGAGATCGAGGAGGCCGTGAACCACCACCCGCTGGTCAAGGACTCGGCGGTCGTCGGCCTGCACGACCCGTCGCGCGGCGAGGTGCCGATCTGCTTCGTCGAGCTGCACGAGGGCGCCGCGTGGGACGAGGCCGCGGTGCGCGCCTTCGTCCGCGACCGGCTGCCGCCCTACAAGGTGCCGCGCGAGTTCCGCGTGCTCGAGGCGCTGCCGCGCAACGCCACCGGCAAGATCATGCGGCGCGCGCTCTCGGAGTCGCTGAAGGCTGGGTGATCGAGTCCCGGCGGCCGGGTCACGGCGTCGGCGGACAGGTGCCCCATGCGCCGAGCA
Source organism: uncultured Planctomycetaceae bacterium (assembly GCA_903917235.1). Classification (GTDB taxonomy): domain Bacteria; phylum Planctomycetota; class Planctomycetia; order Pirellulales; family UBA1268; genus QWPN01. The sequence goes on from CAIWZS010000371.1 coordinate 1,063, forward strand.
GGACGCCCAGGTCCTGCCCGTTGACGGTGGCGTCGAAGTTCAGGTCGCCTGCGCCGAACCGTTCCCAGTTCCCGAACATGATTCCCAAGTCGACCCCGTCGACGGTGCCGTCGCGATTCAGGTCGGCCGGGCAGAAGGCCGGGCACACGGGGCCGTTGGCCGTGAGGCGCACCCGGCACGAGCCCGCGATCTGGGTGCTCTCGCCGCCCACCCGGATGAGGTACTTCTTGCCGCAGACCGCGGTGAAGTTCAATCGCGCGGAGCTGACCTGGGGGCACGCGTTCGAGCTCGACGCGCAGGCCACGAGGTTCATCGCCTCGCAGGTTCCCTCGTAGACGACGATCCGCGTGTCGATCAGCGACCCGCACGTGTCGATGCTCACCGTGCCTCGCCGCTCGCCGTCGTAGCTGAACCACACGTCGGGCCCGATGGACCCGGAGGAGCTCCCGACGCAGGTCGCCGGGAACGGCTCGGCGCCGACCGTCGCGTTCGCCGTGTTGAAGTCGACGGCCGCGCCGATGTCGAGCGGGACCGCGTCGACGCACTCGTTCCCGTCCGGCACGCTGAAGGCCTGCATCAGGAAATCCAGGCGCTTGCCCGCGGTGCCGCCACGCTCCAGCGTGCCGCGAAG
>CAIWZS010000372.1 GCA_903917235.1 uncultured Planctomycetaceae bacterium
CCTGAAGTGACGCCCGCTCAACCGACCGGCGCCGCCCGAGTTCCCGGTCCCTCCCAGGGCACGCTCCCCGCGCGCCCCGCGGCTTCTCCGCAGCCCGCCACCCGCCGATCGCCGCCGCGCGGGTCCTGCCGACCCCTCGCTTTCCCGCGTCCGTAAGATGCACCGGTCGTGACGCGCATGCGGGTCGCATGAGCGAAAATCCCGCGTTTCGACGGGATTTTTTCTCAACCTCCGGCTTGAAGGCCGCGTACGGCTGGTTAGGCTCGCTCGTGTCTTTCGTCAGGAGGAACATCCCCATGGCACACGTCGGCGCCCGGACGGCCCGGACGAGTTTTCTGCGCGGTTCGCTGGCGGCTCTCTGCACGGCCCTCGTGGTCGCGCCGCAGGCGCCCGCCGTGCGTTTCGCGTCGGCCCAGTGCTGCGGTGGCTCGGTCGTCGCCTCGGCGCCGGTGCCCACGCAGACCTACCGCCTCGACTACCAGACCGTCTACGACGAGCGGCAGGTGACCGCGGAACGCGTCGTCTACGAGACCGTCTACGACACGAAGACGTATTCCGTGCAGAAGCCCGTGTGGGAGACGCAGACGCAGGAGCGTCGCTACACCGTGCAGCGACCGGTCTGGGAGACGCAGACCCGCGAGGAGCGGACGACGGTCATGAAGCCCGTCTACGAGACGGTCGTCGAGGACCGCAGCTACGACGTGTCCCGCGACGTCGTCGAGACGAGCACCCGCGACGAGCAGTACACCGTGATGAAGCCGGTCTACGAGACGGTCGTCCAGCAGCAGGTCACGACCGTCCGCAAGCCGGTCTACGAGACGAGCGTGCAGCAGCAGAACGTCACCGTGACCGAGCCGGTCACGACGATGCACACCGCCTACTCGGTCGGCACGCAGGCCGTCGACACCGTGACACCGATGGTCACTCCGGGAACGACGTCGCTCGCGTGGACGCCCAGCGGCTGGACCGTCGATCCGCTGACCGGACTCGCCGCCTGGCAGCGTGGCGGGCCGACGTGGGTCATGACGCCGGGCGCCGTGGTCAACCAGGTGAACCGGTCCTACCAGCCGACCTACACGCCGGTGCAGGTGCCGCAGACGACCTACGTCAATCGCGTCGTCACGCAGGAGGTGCCGGTGCAGACGGTCCGCTACGTCGATGAGCAGGTGGTGCAGCAGGTGCCGGTCCAGACGATGAAGATGGTCGCGGAGACCGCCGTGCGGCAGGTGCCGGTCCAGACCGTCCGGAAGGTGGTCGAGCGGATCGACAACAAGGTCCCGGTCACCGTCATGAAGATGGTGCCGGAGGAGCAGGTGCGGCAGGTGCCCGTGCAGGTGTGTCGCATGGTCACCGAGGAGAAGGTGGAGCCGGTGCAGGTGCAGGTGATGAAGGTCGTGACCGAGCAGCGGAGCATGCAGGTGCCGCGGGTCGTCGCCAAGCGGGTGCCGTACACCTACACCGAGCGAACGCCGCGGACCGTCGTCCTGCGGGTGCCGCTCGACGCGTGCGGCAATCCGATCCCCGCCGCCACGCCCGTGTCGGCCGCACCCTCGCTGCCCGCGGCTGCCGCACGTCCGGCCACCATTCCCGCCCCGTCGCTGCCGCCGGCCGCGAGCACGTCCGGCCCGTCCACGACGGTCGCCGGCTCGCCGACCACCGCGGCCGACACCGCGGCGGACGCGCGTGCACCCGTGAAGACCTACAGCGACCGTCCCGCCGACGCGAGCGCGCCGGCGGAGGCCGAGGAGGGCTGGGGTGCCTCGAAGCGGGAGCATGTCGATCCGCGGACCGGCTCGGCCAGCGCCGCCGACACTCAGCCCGCCGAGCGGGCCGCCACCGGTGTCGAGTCGTTGAGGCCGATCCAGCCGATCCCGCAGCCGGCCGCTGAGCCCGCCGCCGTTTCCCCCGAGCCGACCGTGGCGCCTCCGGGGCCGGTCGTGTTCCCGCCGCAGCCGGCGGGTTCGACGCGCGACGTGCCCGCCGCCGACACGTCGGGCCGCACCTCGTCCCGCGACGTGCTTCGCGCCCAGTCGACCTGATACGCTCTCCCGGCGTCCGCGGGTTCGCAGGGGTGGCTCCGGCCAAGCCCCTCCATCGGGAGTGTCCGCCATGACAGGGTTTCTTCAGGGGGCATGCACGTCGGTCGCCATGCTGCGGATCGGCACCGCCCTGCTCGTGGTCGTCGCGACGGTCGCCTGCCCGGCGGCCGACAAGCTGCGGGCCCTCATCGTCGACGGCCAGAACAATCATGGGAACTGGCCCACGACCACACGCATGATGCGGCAGGCCCTGGTCGGTTCGGGGCGGTTCACGGCCGACGTGGCCACCCACGCACCGCGGGGCGAGGATCCGTCGTTCGCGCCCGCCTTCGGCGACTATGACGTGGTCGTGAGCAACTTCGGCCACGGCGCGACGGCCTGGCCCGCGGCGACCCGCTCGGCCTTCGAGGCCTACGTGCGTGGCGGCGGAGGCTTCGTCGTGGTGCATGCCGCCGACAATTCGTTCCCCGACTGGCCGGCCTACAACGAGATGATCGGGCTGGGCGGCTGGGGCGGCCGTGACGAGCGGAGCGGTCCCTACGTCTACTACACCGACGACGGCACGCTCGTCCGCGACACGTCCGCCGGGCGCGGCGGGGCGCACGGCCCGCAGGCTCCGTTCGCCGTCGTGATCCGCGACACGCAGCACCCGATCACCACGGGCATGCCGGCCACCTGGATGCACGCGCCGGACGAGCTCTACGACAGTCTGCGGGGACCGGCCGAACGGATGCAGGTCCTCGCCACGGCCTATTCGCCGCGCACGAAGCGGCATGAGCCGATGATGATGACGATCGCGTACGGTGAGGGACGCGTCTTCCACACGCCGATGGGGCATGCCAACGAGTCCCACGAGTGCGTCGGCTTTTTGACGACGCTCGTCCGCGGCTGCGAGTGGGCCGCGACGAAGACGGTCACGCTACCGGTGCCGGCTGACTTTCCCACCGCCTCCGAGCCGTCGCGACGGCCCTTCGCGGAGTGAGCCCGCCGCGCCGCGGGGGCGGACGCGTGGCCGAGGGCGCGCTCTTCCTCGGCGTCGACTTCACCTCCGCGCCCTGCGCCCGCAAGCCGATCACCGCGGCACGCGGCCACTGGCTCGCGACGCGGCCACTGCCGACGTGGGAGGTGGAGGACGTGCTCGAGCTGACGTCGTTCGCGGCATTCGACACGCTCCTCGCCACGCCGGGGCCGTGGGTCGGCGGCTTCGATCTCCCCTTCGGTCAGCCGCGGATGCTCGTGGAACACGAGGGCTGGCCGAACACGTGGGCCGCGTTCGTGCGGCACTACTGCGGGCTGCCGCGCACGGTGCTGCGCGATGCGTTCCGACGCTGGTGCGACGCACGACCGGCGGGGTCGAAGTTCGCGTGGCGGCGCACCGACAGGCCGGCCGGCTCGAGTCCCGCGATGCGCTGGGCCAATCCGCCGGTGGCCTGGATGATGCACGCCGGGATCGGCCGCATGCTCGACGCCGGGCTCGCGTTTCCCGCGCACCGCCACCCCTCCCGCCGCAGCACGGCTGCGGGCCGGATCGCGCTCGAGGCCTATCCCGCGTTCACGGCGCGGCACGTCTGCCGACAGCCGTACAAGAGCGACGCCAGCGCGGGCCGCACCCGCGAGCGGGCGCGGCGGCGCCGCACGATCCTCGAGGCGCTCACGGCCGGCGCCGCCGGCCTCGACGTGCGGGCCTCGCTCCGGCCCGCGCTCGCACGGCGGATCGTGGCGGATGCGGCCGGCGACCTGCTCGATGCGGTGATCTGTGGCATGCAGGCGGCCCATGCGGCGGCCCTGCCCCGATTCGGACTGCCACGTGCGCTCGACGCGCTCGAGGGCTGGATCGCGACCGTGCCCACAGCGTCGGCGCGACCCGCAGGGACGCGGTCCGTGGACGCGCCGCGCGGTCGCGGGTAGATTCCCGCGGCGACGGGGCGGGCGGGCGCGGGTCGCATGACGCGACGTGCGCGGACGTCATCCGGCGCAGCTTGTCAGGCGCAGCTTGTCCGGCGCAGCTTGTCCGGCGCAGCTTGTCCGGCGCAGCTTGTCCGGCGCACTGGTCCGGGGCGGCTGGTCCGTCGCAGCGCGTCCAGCCTCGTCCAGAAAGGAAAGAGCACGATGTCGGGCAGGGTCAGGGACGACCGCTCATCCGCGCACGGGCCCACGGACGGGGCGGGAATCGCCGAGGCCGACGCCGCGGCCGCGCCCGGTGACGAATCAGACGGCATCCACCGTCTCTACACCACGGCCCTCATCGCGGACGTGCTCGGCGTGCCGCCGGCGGCCGTGCGTCACTGGGTGCGGGGAGGCCTCCTGCAGCCGGTCCGTCGCGCCGGATCGCTCGAGTGGTTCGACTTCCCGCAGCTCGTCGCCGGCCGGCACTACGCCCGCCTGCTGGCCGCCGGGCTGTCGCTCCGCGAGATCGACGTCAAGCTCGCCGACTTCGCCGCCGGTGACCTCGCCGCGGCCGCGCCGCTGGCGGACCGGATCGTCGCCGACGGCCGCCGGCTCAGCCTCCGCTCCGGCGACCGACTGCTCGGGGCCGGCGGCCAGCTGCAGTTCACGTTCTACGCCGGCGTCGACGATGCGGACGCGGCGGACGGCGACCCGTGCGTCTCCCTGCGCGACGCGGGCGCCCGACAGGCCGAGGACGACGGTCCGGCCGACGACGACATCGTGGTCGAGATGCTCGACCTCGCCGATGACCTCGAGGCCGCCGGCGAATTCGTGGAGGCGGCGGAGGCGCTGCGGGCCGTGCTCCAGGCGGCGGGCCCGTCGGCGCCCGTGCTCTTCATGCTGGCTGAACTGCTCTACCGGGCGGGGGACCTGACCGCGGCCCGCGAGCGCTACTACGCCGTCATCGAGGTCGACGCCGAACACCTGCGGGCCCGCACGAGCCTCGCGTGTGTCCTCGCGGAACTCGGCGACCACGAACTGGCGCTGGCCGCGCTCGAGGGCGTGCTGCGTCAGGAGCCCGACTACGCCGACGCACACTGGCACGTCGCGGGGGTGCTCCGCGAGGCGGGCCGGCCTCACGAGGCGCATCATCACCTCACGCGGTTCCTCGAGCTCGCGCCGGAGAGCCCGTGGGCGGCGCTCGCCCGGCAGCGCGTGGACGGCGAGTGAGGGGCTCGCGGCCCGGCCGCCCGAGCCCCGGTGCCCTGCGCGACCGCGTCGTTCAGTACGCGCCCCACGGTCCGCGGACCGCGTTCACTCCGAACTGCACCGTGTCGCTCGGCTGGTTCGGCGTCGGCAGGAAGCGTCCGCCTCCGCCGGGCACCGCGCCGGGCCCCGGATAGGGCCGACGGAACTGGTGGTAGATCGGCGCCACGCGTGAACTCGGCACGCCCCACGCGTACTGCGTCTGGAACTCGGATGTCGGGGGCACCACGAGCGCGATCGGCCGCCCCTCGGCAGGGTCGTACCAGGCGCTGTGCCAGCTCTTCCCCTGGCTGCGGAGGAAGTAGCGCTTCTCGTAGACGTCGTGGTGCAGCCCGTGCCCGTCGCAGTGGTGATGTCCACACAGCGGCTCGCAGCCCGGGATGCACATGGGGCACCCGCACGTCGGACCGCAGGCATGGTGCCCGTGCCGCGCGTGGCCGTGGCCGAGCGGATGCCCTGCCCAGGCGGATGCCGCGCTCAGACCGAGCGCGATCCCGAGCATCACGGGCAGCCAGTGCGACGCGGGCATTCGAGCCATGAAACTCCCTTTCCTCACCACCAGTAGGCGTGCACGTCGGTCCGCAACCCCGTCACCCCGGCGGGACGGATGTAGCGCCGGCGATGCTTGTAGAGAAACTCGTGCGGCATGAACGGCGGGTACGTGTACCAGGTGTGCCCCACCCGCGGCGGCACCGGCCGCGGGGCGACGTAGAGCTGGGCGCCCATCCCCGGATATCCGGGAGGCGGCACCGGCGGCACGTAAAAGTTGTAGAAGACATCGGGTGTCGGACCCTCGACCCCGCCGTCGATCGGCACGGCATGGCTCACGCCCGCGGCCACCGTCGTCGCGAACACCAGCGCGACGAGTCCGTGCCGCATCGCTGCGTCGAGTCGCATCGACCACCTCCCTGTCACGCCCACGCTGCGTTCCGACGGCCCCGTCCGTGGTCCGTCGCTTTCGCAGGGAGTTTCGACATCGACCGTGCGTGTCGATGACCGACGCCCCGCGCACCGTGCCGCTCCGGCACGACAGTCACACCTTCGCAGGCACCGCGGACGCCTCCGGCCGCCGGGTGGGCACTGCCCGCAAAGTCATCCCCTCTTGCCAAGGCTTCCCGACACGATCACAGTCTGGGGGCCTTTTCCCGCTGGATCGCAGCATGGCCACCGCGACGAAACCCACGAAAAAACGCGGCCGCAAGGGGCGAACGGCCGCCGCGGAGGACTCCCTGCCCGTCGCGGACGACGCGGCTCCGCCGGGCGAGAGCGCCGGCGAGGGCTCGGCCACGGCAGGTCCGAAGGCCGTGCGCCGGCGGGCCACCGCCCAGGCGCTCGCCGCCGGACAGCGCGACATCTCGGTGAGCGAGTTCTTCGCGAAGAACCGCCATCTGCTCGGCTTCGACTCGCCGCGCAAGGCGCTCCTCACGAGCGTCAAGGAGGCGGTCGACAATTCACTCGACGCCTGCGAGGAGGCCGGCATCCTGCCCGAGATCTGGGTGCGGATCGAGCAGGTCGGCGAGAGCGGCACCCGCTATCGCATGAGCGTCCAGGACAACGGCCCGGGCATCGTCCGCAAGCAGATTCCGCTCATCTTCGGCAAGCTCCTCTACGGCTCGAAGTTCCACCGCCTGCGGATGAGCCGCGGCCAGCAGGGCATCGGCATCTCGGCCGCCGGCATGTACGGGGTGCTGACGACCGGCAAGCCGGTGAAGATCGTCTCGAAGATCGACCGCAAGCATCCCGCGCACTACTACGAGCTGCGGATCGACACGAAGACGAACCAGCCGGAGATCCTCAACGGCAAGGGAGAGGGCGTCGACATCCCGCCGGGCAAGGGTGGCGACGAGCTCATGCGGAAGCACTCGATCGAGTGGGTGGCCGCGAACGATCGGGGCGAGCCGATCGAGCACGGCACGCGCGTGACGATCGAGATGGAGGCGAAGTTCCAGCGCGGCCGCGGCAGCGTGGAGGAATATCTCGAGCAGACCGCGATCTCCAACCCGCACGCCCGCATCCACTTCGGCGGCCCGGACGGGCAGGATCGCGTCCTCGAACGCGCCAGCGACGATCTGCCGCCGGAACCGAAGGAGATCAAGCCCCATCCCTACGGTGTCGAGCTCGGCCGGCTCGTGACGATGCTCCAGGAGCAGCCGAAGCTCACGCTGGCCCAGTTCCTCACGCAGTCGTTCTCGCGGGTCTCGTCCGGCACCGCGCGGAAGATCTGCGACACCGCGAAGCTCTCGTCCCGCGTGACCACGGGCAAGCTCGGGCGCGGCGAGGCCGACGCCCTCTACAAGGCGATCCAGGAGACCCGGATCCCGCCGCCGGCCACCGACTGCATCGTGCCGATCGGTGAGCAGCGGCTCCTCGCAGGCCTGCGGCAGGTGGTCCCCGGCGAGTTCTTCACCGCGGCGACACGGCCACCGAGCGTCTACCGGGGCAACCCGTTCCTCATCGAGGCCTCGCTCGCCTACGGCGGCGGCGTCGCCACGCAGCGGGTCACGCGCGAGGCGCTCGGCGAGCTCGCCGGGGAGAGCGACGCGCGGAGCCTGCGCCAGTTCCTGACCACCACCTTCGCGGGCGTCGGCGGCGAGGGGGCGGACAAGATCCTCGCCGAGGCCGAACTCGCGCCGCGTCAGTCCCCCGCGAAGCTCAAGAAGCAGCAGCTCGACGCACTGCACGAGGCGATGCAGCACGTGAGCGTGGACGAGGGGCAGAGCATGACGGTGCTCCGTTATGCCAACCGTGTCCCGCTCCAGTTCCAGCACGCCGCCTGCGCCGTCACGCAGACGATCCTCTCCACCAACTGGCGGGCCTACGGCCTCTCGCAGTCGCGGGGCAGCCTGCCGAGCGGGCCGGTCACCGTCATGGTGCACGTGGCGAGCGTCTGGGTGCCCTTCACGAGCGAGTCGAAGGAGGCGATCGCCCACTATCCGGAAATCCAGAAGGAGATCCGGCTCGCACTGCAGGCCGTCGGCCGCAAGCTCGGGATGTACATGCGGCGGCGGCTGCGCGTGGCGCAGGAGGGCCAGCGCCGCTCGATCTTCCTGCGCTACCTCGGCGAGGTCGCCTCGGCGGTGTCGGTCATCAACGGCGTCGACCGCGCGAAGCTGTACGAACAGCTCCTCGCCGTGGCGCGCCGGAAGACGGCCGAGGCCGACGTGAAGCTCGACGACCGTGGCCGGCCGATCGAGGAGGAGGATGACCTCGACCTCGGCGAGAACTGCATCATCGTGGCCGCGCCCTCGGGGGAGTCCGCGGCCGAGCCGGTGGCGAAAGGATCTCGCGAAAAACGTCGCGCCGCCACCGAGACCACCGAGGTGGCCGCCATAGAAGCCCCGCTCCCCGCGACGACGCCCGACCGGAAAACGTCGGGCGGTCGAAAGCCGGGCAAGGCCGCCGGGAAGGCTGACGACACGGCGGCGGCCGGCACGCGTCGGAAGCGGCCTCGCGCGTCGCGACGCGGCGGCTGAGCCCATCGCCCGGCGGCAGCGCGGCCGCGGCGGCGCGGTACACTCGAACTCGTCCCGCCGATCGACCTCGTGAGCAGGTCCGCGTCCGCTCCGGCGAGTGCCACTCCCGGCGAGGTGGACGGCGACGCGGGTGTTCCCTCGGGAGCGCTCGGATGGGAAGCATGGGCCTCACGCGATTTTCCGCATGCCCGGGCC
>CAIWZS010000373.1 GCA_903917235.1 uncultured Planctomycetaceae bacterium
CGGCGTTGAACACGTCGACCAGCGACCGCACCTTCCGCTCGAGGTCCTCCTTGGCGGCGAGGAGCTCGGCCTGCTGGATTTCCTCCCGCTCCCGGAGCCGCACCTGCTCGGTGATCACCTCCCAGGTCACGAGCGGGCCCATGTAGCTCCCGTCACGGTCCTTGAGCGCCGATACGGTGAGGTCGAGCCATTCGTCGCCGAGCGGAAACTTCGTGCGATGGGGCAGGTTGGCCGGGTTGGCCACGATGCCGCGCTGGTGCTCGGGCCGCTTGTGAAAGATGTCGAACGACCTGCCGACGATTTCGTCGGCCTTGCAGGGCAGGAATCGCTCGAGGCGGCGGAGCGCCGCGAGCGAGGCCGGATTCATGTAGACGATCTTCGAGTCGCGATCGGCGAGGATGAGCCGCACGCTCGTGTTCTCGACCATTTCCACGAACTGCTGCTGCCGCTGAAGGTCGGCATTCCGCTGGACGACCTGGGCGGTCACGTCCACAGCGAACTTGACCACACCGACGACGGCGCCACGGGCACCGCGCACGGGGTTGTAGGTGGCTCGGATCCAGACCTGGCGGCCGTCCTTCGCGATCCGGCAGAACTCTCCCGCCTGAAACTCCCCATCGCGGAGCCGCATCCAGAACCGCCGGTATTCCTCGCCGGTGCGCGTGGCCTCGTCCACGAAGATCGCGTGAGGCCGTCCCTGCACCTCGCCGAGCGTGTAGCCCATGAGGTCGAGGAAGTTCGCATTGGCATCTCGGATCGTGCCGTCGGGCTCGAACTCGATGCGGGCCATCGAGTGGTCGAGCGCCGCGACGACGCTGCCGGCGGAGAGGTTCTTTCTGGTCTGCACCGCCATGTCAGGTGGCTCCGGAAACAGGGGGAAGGTCGGTCGGCCGGGCGAGCGCTGCCCGCTGAACCTCGTCGAGCCGCGTGGGATCGAGCAGTTGGTCGACGTCGAGGACGATGAACAGGTCGTCGGCCGCGCGGGCGAAGCCCTCGATGAACCCGCGGCCGCTGACGAGTACCGCGTCGTTCGCCGGCTGGATCTGGTCCGCGGCGATGCGCATCACGCGGGAGACCGAGTCGACGATACATCCCATCACCCGCTGGCCGACGTTGACGACGATCGTGCGTGTCTCGGCGTCGATGGGACGGCGTTCGAGCCCGAAGAGGACGCGGAGGTTGACGATCGGGATGATCGTGCCCCGCAGGTTGCTCACGCCGTCGATGCACGCGGGCACCTCGGGCAGGCTCGCGATGCCGGTGGGGATCACGATTTCACGGATCCGTTCGATCCGGAAGACGTAGTTTTGATTCGCCAGCCGGAAACCCACGAACTGCGAGGTGCCGGCGGCGCGGGCGGGGGTCGGGGCGGCCGCGTCGGGGAGGGCGTTCATGCCGATGGACGTCTCGCTATGCTGTCCGAGAGTGAGGGTGTGGTCGATTGCCGCTCGGGCCGGGAGACCGGACGTCGCCGGCCGGAATGACGGGTCGCCCCCCCGGCCGATGCGTCGGAGTCGCGCCGTGCGCGGTGACACGTCCCACGATGGATATAGCCTCGGCAACCCGTCGATTCAAACCGCTCCGCCGGCCTTGTGCAGGCGGAAGGGCCTGTCTCGCCGGCACAATCCCGTCAGCCATCAGGGCCGGATCACGTCGACGTCGCGCGTGGTGAAGCCGCCCCCTTCCCCCCTGGCCGTGGCCCCTGCATCGTCATGAGCCCGATGACCGGCCGACGCATCGCCGTCCTCGTCGCCGACGACTCTGCCCTCTACCGGCAGATGCTGCTGAACGTTCTGTCCCACGTGCCCGGCGTCGATGTGGTGGGGGTGGCCCACGACGGTCTCGACGCCGTGGCCCAGGCCGAGTCGCTCAGGCCGGATGTCGTCACGCTCGACGTCTCCATGCCACGACTCGACGGCCTCGGGGCGCTCCGCGAGTTGCGTCGCCGGGGCAGCCGGGCGAAGGTGATCATGGTCAGCAGCCTCACGAGCGAGGGCTCGCCGGCGACGGTGGAGGCCCTCATGGAGGGCGCCTTCGACTTCGTGACCAAGCCGGCCGGCCTCGAGACGCACCAGGTGCGGGCCCACATCCACGCCGCGCTCCTCGAGAAGATCGCGGCGATCGTCGACGCGCGGACGGTCGCCGCCGCAGCAGCCATGCCGCCCGCCATGGAGCACGCGACGAGGGACGCCGCGGCCGGGTCGCCTCGCGCGGTGGCCGCTCGCGAGGGGCGTTTCGATGTCGTCGCCATCGGCACGTCCACGGGAGGTCCACAGGCACTCACGTCGCTGCTGCCGGCCCTGCCGGCCGATCTGCCGTCGCCCGTGATCGTCGTGCAGCACATGCCGGCCGGGTTCACGGCGCAGCTGGCCACGCGGCTCGACGAGTTGTCGCGGCTGCGGGTCGTGGAGGCCGCCGATGGCATGCCCGTCGCACCGGGCACCGTGTACATCGCCCCCGGCGGGGCGCACATGCGGATCGATCGGGCGCCGGGAGGGGGCTTTCGCTGCGTGGTCCACGACGGCCCGCATCGGCTCGGCTGTCGTCCCTCGTTCGACACGCTGCTCGAATCGCTCGCCCCGATTCTGGGTGCCAAAACGCTCGCGGTCGTCCTCACCGGCATCGGGCGCGACGGTGTGGAGGGGTGCACGGCGATCAGGCGCGAAGGGGGCTACGTCGTGGCCCAGGCCGCGGAGGGCTGTGCCGTCTACGGCATGCCCAAGGCGGTGGCCGAGGAGGGGCTCGCCGACTCCGTGCTGCCTCTCGACGACATCGCTGCGGCGATCGCCCGCGTCGTCGGACGCCGGCTGCGACCGTAGAGACGGTTCCGTCCGCCGGTGTGCCAGAGACCCGCGCTCTCGTGCGGGCGCGTTCCGATCCGCCCGCCCGAGAACGGGATTGGCCGGGATGGAAGGCCGGGATACGATTGTTTCAAACACGCGTTTGATGCGATCAAACATCCGTTTGAATCGGCTTTTGCCCCGCGAATCACCGATCGCCCTCCGGCGGGCTCTCCGTGGCCACCGCACCAGCCTCCCATCCGACGACCGACCGGCCGACCGGGGACGACCCCCGCGATCGGATTCTCGCCGCTGCAGGACGTGAGTTCGCCGAGCGGGGGTTCGAGGCGGCGACGGTCCGTGACATCTGCCTCGCGGCGGGCGTGAACGTCGCGGCGGTGAACTACTACTTCGGCGAGAAGCGTCGGCTCTACATCGAGAGCGTGAAGCACGCCCACCGCGAACGCGAGCGGCAGGTGCCCGAGCCGCGGTGGGAGCCGGGGACGCCGCCCGAGCGGAAGCTGCGTGATTTCGTCGGCAACCTGCTCGAGCGGATGCTCGGGTTCGGCCAGCCCGACTGGCAGGTGCGGCTCATGCTGCGGGAGCTGCTTCATCCGACGGAGGCCTGCCGCGAACTGGTCGAGGACTACATCCGGCCCCACTTCGACGGTCTCGTGTCGATCCTCCGCGAGCTGTCTGCGGACAGTCTCGACGCGCCCCGGCTGCGACGCGTCGCCCTGAGCGTCGTCGGCCAGTGCTTCCTCTATCGGGCGGCCGGTGACGTGGTCGGGATGCTCGTGCCCGCGTCGGAGCGCGAGTCGCACCATGCTCCGGCCCGGCTTGCGGACCATGTCACGTCGTTCACCCTCGCCGCGCTCGGTGCCGGCCCGCCGCTCGGTGGCGCGTGGTCGCGGGGGCCTGGGGAGGGTGCAGGGTCGGATGGCTCGGAGGATGGTGCTCCATGAAGGTGGTACGTGCGATCGTGGGGTGGGTGGCGCCGCTCGTGATCCTGGCGATGGGCGTCGCGGCCTTCGCGATGCTCGGTCGGCAGGCGCCGCCGGAGCGTCGGACGGCCGAGCGACCGTCGGCGGCGCTCGTGCGCACGGCCGAGGTCGCCGCCGAGACCGACGGCCTCACGCTCCGGCTCGACGGGACGGTCGTGCCGCTGCGCGAGGTGACGCTCGCGGCGGAGGTGCCCGGGCGTGTCCGCCACAAGACGGAGGCCTGTGAGGCGGGCCGCTTCGTCGCGCAGGGCACGCTGCTCCTCGAGATCGATCCACGCGACTACGAGCTCGACGTCGCCCGCCTCGAGCGCGAGCTGACCCAGGCCCGACTCTCGATCGAGGAGGTGGACGAGGAGATCGCACAGAACGCCACGGCCGGCGATCTGGCGGGGCGCCAACTCGACCTCGCCCGTCGCGAGGTGCGGCGGCTCGATGCCCTCAAGGCGGGGCGGATCGTCACCGAGACGGAGCACGACCGCGCGGTGCGCGACGAGCTGTCGGCCACCACGAGCCTCACGAATCTCCAGGGGCAGGCACGCGTCCTGCGGAAGCGACGCAACCGTCTGGAGGAGGCGCAGGCCCTGGCATCGACGATGCTCGACAAGGCCCGGCTCGACCTCTCGCGGACGCGGGTGGTCGCGCCCGCCGACGGCATCGTCGTCGAGGAGCACGTGGAGCAGGATTCGTTCGTGTCGAAGGGCATGGCCCTCGTCACGATCGAGGACACCAGCGCGGCGGAGGTGCGCACGAGCCTGCAGATGGACGAGGTCGCCCGCGTGTGGCGGTCGGCCTCCATCGCCGATGCGCCGGGGGCGGCGCATGCCCTGCCCGATGCGCCGGCCACGGTCGTCTTCAGGATCGGTGGACACACGTACGAGTGGGACGGCGTGCTCTCCCGGCAGGAGGGGCGCGGCCTGGACGAAAAGACCCGCACGCTCCCCTGCAGGGTCCGTGTGGTGGCGCCGACGCGGACGCGGGCGATGGATCGCTACGGCGTGCCCCTCCAGCAGCTTCCGCCCGGCGCGCCGCGCTCGCTCATGCGCGGCATGTTCGTGCAAGTCCGCGTCCACGTCGCTTCGCCGCACCCGCTCGTGTCGATCCCCGAGGAGGCGCTGCGGCCGAGCGGGGACGTCTGGCTCGTGCGTGACGACCGCCTCGTCATCGTGCGGCCGAAGCC
>CAIWZS010000374.1 GCA_903917235.1 uncultured Planctomycetaceae bacterium
GATCGACGTCACGCTGCCGGGCGAGCCGGTGCCGCGGGGCCACCTGCACCCCATCACCCAGACCGTCCGCCGGGTGCAGGAGATCATGGCGCGGCTCGGGTTCGAGAGCGTCGATGGCCCGGAGGTCGAGGATCCGTGGCACAACTTCGAGGCGCTCGCGATCCCGCCGGAGCATCCGGCCCGCGATCCCCTCGACAACTTCTATCTCTCGGTGGCCCGGGGCACCGACCCGCTTCTGCTGCGCTCGCAGACGAGCACGGTGCAGATTCGCGTCATGGAGACCCGCAGGCCACCGCTCCGCATCGTCTCGCTCGGACGCGTCTACCGGCCGGACACGGCCGACGCCACCCACTACCCGATGTTCCACCAGGTGGAAGGACTGCTCGTGGAGCGCGGCACGACGATGGCCCACCTCAAGAGCGTGCTGCGGCTCTTCGCCTCGAGCTTCCTCGGCGGTGACGTCCATGTGCGGTTCCGGCCCTCGTTCTTCCCGTTCACCGAGCCGAGTGTCGAGGTCGACATGGAATGGGGCGGCCGGTGGGTCGAGATGGGGGGCGCGGGCATGGTGGATCCGGCCGTCCTGTCGGCGGTCGGCTACGACCCGGCCGAGGTGTCGGGATTCGCCTTCGGGCTGGGCGTGGAGCGAATCGCCGCGCGGCGGTATGGCGTGAACGACATCCGTGACTTCTACCGCAACGACGTGCGGTTCCTCCGGCAGTTCTGAGGGCGTTCGCCGACGCACATGATCGTTTCCACGAACTGGCTCTCCGAGTACGTCGACCTGCCCGATTCGATCCGGGTGCTCGAGGAGCGGCTCGCGCTCGCCGGACTCAACCACGAGTCGACGCGGCCGCATGGCGACGACACCGCCGTCGAACTCGAGGTCACGAGCAACCGCCCCGATTGTCTCGGACACGTGGGCATCGCCCGCGAGGTGGCGGTGCTGTTCGCGCGGCCCCTGCGGATCCCCGACCCGCGCCCGCACGAGCAGGGGGAGGACGCGGCCGCGAGCGTGACCGTGTCGATCACGGCGCCGGATCTGTGCCCCTTCTACTCCGCCCGCGTGCTCCGCGGCGTGCGGGTGGGACCGAGCCCCGACTGGCTCGTGCGCCGTCTCGAAGCGGTCGGCGTGGGCAGCGTCAACAACGTCGTGGACGTGACGAACTACGTGATGTTGGAGTGCGGGCAGCCCCTGCACGCCTTCGACCTCGCACGGATCCGCGGGGGGCGGATCGTCGTGCGGACCGCCACGCCGGGTGAGGGGTTCACCGCGATCAACCACCGGTCGTACGAGCTGCCGGCGGGGACGTGTGTGATCGCCGACGCTGAAGGGCCCGTCGCGCTCGCGGGCGTGATGGGGGGCGCCGCCACGGAGATCACCGGCGACACCCGCGACGTGCTCCTCGAATCGGCCCAGTTCGCCCCGCTGGCGGTGCGGGCCGCGGCCCGCGGGCTCGCGCTCCAGAGCGCCTCGTCGTTCCGGTTCGAGCGGGTGCCGGACCCGGAGTCGGTCGACTGGGCGAGCCGGCGTGCCGCCGCGCTCATCCTCGAGACCGCCGGCGGGACGCTCGAGCGCGGTGTCGTGACCGCCGGCGCGCTCGCGGCGACGCCGTCCGTCGTGCCGCTGGCGGACCGTCGTGTCGAGGAGGTGCTCGGCATCCACGTCGCGCGGGAGCGACAGCGGGCGATCCTCACGGCGCTCGGGTTCGTCGAGGTTCCGGTCGCGGCGGCGACGACCGCGGCGCCCGCGACGGCCTGGCGCGTCCCGTCGTGGCGTCGGGACGTGCTCCGCGACATCGACCTGGTCGAGGAGATCGGCCGCATCGAGGGCTACGACCGGGTGCCGGAGGACGTGCCGATCACCGCGCGTCCTGTGGAGTGGTCCGCGCGGGAAACGATCGTGCGCCGGGCCGGCGAGGCGCTGGTGTCGGCGGGTCTCTGCGAGGCGATGACGCGCAGCGTGGTCGATGCCCGGCTCGAAGCGTGGGGCTCGCCGTGGGGCGAGTCACCGCCGCTGGTCGTCGCACCGGCGCTCGTGCGCGGAGCCGACCGCCTGCGGCGGACCCTGCTCCCGAGCCTGCTCGAGGCGCGGGCCGTGAACGGCGCCGTCGCCGCCCCCCATGGCGACCTCTTCGAGATCGCCCGCGGCTACCTCACGCGGTCCGGCGCTCGCCCCGCGATCGGCCCCGGTCCGGTGGACGAGCCACTGCTCCTCGGCCTCACGGTCGCCGGCGGGTTCCTGCGGGGGAAAGGCGTCGTGGCCGCGGCACTCGAGCGGCTGGGACTGACGGAGCGGGAAGAGTGTCCGGGCGTCGCGTATCGACCGATCGATCTCGCGCTGTTCGCGCCCGGCAGGGCGGCCGAGATCATGCTCGCTCGGCCCGACCACGCACCGCACCGCATCGGCGTGATCGGCGAGGTGGCGACCGACGTGCTCGCGGCCTTCTCGATCGCCGGCCCGGTGACCGCCGCGGAGGTGCGGCTCGACGCGGTCGAGTGGTGCGTCGATGCGGCGGTGAGGCTCAGTCGGCCGAGCGACTTTCCACCCGTGGGTCGCGATCTCAACCTGGTCGTGGACGAGGCCGTGCCGTGGGCCGAGGTCGGGTCGGCGCTCCGCGCGTGCATCGGCGACCTGCTCGAGTCGGTGACGCTCGTCGACGTCTGGCGCGACGACCAGCGACTTGGCGCCGGCAGGAAGAGCCTCGTCGTGTCGTGCACGCTCCGCAGCCCGCATGGCACGCTTTCCGGCGAGGAGGCGGCGCGGGTGATCGACGCGGCCGTGGCCGCCTGCGGTCGGCGCACGGGCGCGACGCTGCGAGGCCCGGGCTGACATGCGGCGGGCCGGCCCGGCTCAGGCCGCGAGTCCGGCGCGCCGCTCGTGAACGGCCGTGGCCCGCAGGAGCACGCATCCCTGCAGCACCTCGGCCCGGCCGGGCGCGCCGACGGCCGCCGTCGGGCAGGCGACGAGGCCCCGCAGTCGGTCCCACTCGTGGTGGAGCGCGTGGGGCACCGAGCAGGCGCTCACGTTGCCCGTGCGCCGGGTGAGCCCGTTGACGACCTCGCACCGCACGCCGTGATCCTCGAGCTGCATGCCGGTGAAGCGCACGATCCCGGCACCGGCCTGGTGCGGCACGACGAAGCGCACCTCGTCGCCGGCGAGACCGGCCGCCGCGAGGCCTCCCGCCACGGCCGCCGCCATCGCCCGGGGCGCCGTCTCGGCGATCCCCATGCCGTCGAGCGAGTAGACGAGCCGGCCATCCTCGCGTCGCATGCCGCCGTCGGGCTGCGGGACGGGCACGCCTGCGCGCACGTGGAAGTCGAAGTAGGGCCGTTCCGCCGGCACCCGCTCGGCACGGGCGTGGACGATCTCGAAGTGCACGGGATGCCGACGGCTCGCCGGCGTGGCGAGGAGCGTGGCCGACGCCATGTCGCCGAAGAGTCCCGCTGTCTGCGCGCAGCCGTAGTCGGTGATGCGACTGATCCGGGTGGCCACGACGACGAGCACGTGCTCGTCGGACCGCAGGGCGAGGCGACGTGACCAGCGTCCGAGCAGGAAGGCGAGGGCGCGGCTGTACCCGCAGCAGAACCAGTTGAGCCCCGCCGTCCGGCACCGCGTGAGACCGAGCGCGACGGCGAGACGCCGTGCCGCCCAGCTCGGCCGTTCGCGTACGACCGCCTCCGGCGGCAGATGACGACGCGCGACGGTCGGCGGAATGAAGGACGGCGAGACGAAGACCAGCCCGCGGCACCGCGCCGGATCACAGCCCGTCTCGCGCTCGAGCACGCGCACCGCATGCAGGCCCATCGTCACCTCGTCGTCTGTCGAGATGCCGCGGGCCTCGATCCCCGTGTGGTGCCCGAACTTGCGGGGCATCGCGTCGCCGAACCAGCCGTTCTCGAGGTGCCAGGCGGGCTGGTGGACGGCGATGGCCGCGATCCCGAGTGGAGCGGTATGCCTGGGCATGGAGCGCCGACGCCTCGTCGTGGGGCCGGCCTCGACGAGCCGGCGGAGCGCCGCGGAGGATGGCGATCGTGGCCAGCCGGGGCCAGCCGAACTTGCCGGGACGGGACCGCGGGGCGAGGAAGTGCCTTGGGTCACCGGAGTTGCCCAGCGCCCCCAGGTTTCGCCGGGATCCATGCCGTCGGCCATCGGCCGGGACTCCGCGACCGACCGGAGGCCGTCGGCGGATCGCGCTGGATGGTCATCGCCGTTGCCATGGGCCAGCGACGAGCGGGAGCACGAAGTACTCCGTCGTGCGTGTCGACGTTACCTGATTGAAACGGTGGGCGGCACATCCAGTGCAGGATGCTGCTGCAGCGCTGAAGCTGCAGCCACGGAAAGCTCGCGCAAGCCCCCGAGGCCCAGCCGCCCCCGGTATCGTGCCAAGGCGGTTGCGGCTTCATCGGACAGGGTCTCGACAGCAGACAGATTCAGTCCACCACTCTCCCCATCATGCTTGGACAGGGCGTCGGCGACGCCGGCCGATATCTGTCGCACGCCACTCAGATCAATGCCGCCTTTGTGATGCCTCAAACCCGCGGCAGCCTCAGGCGACAACTGGGTCACGCCCCGCAGCGAAAGCCAACCGGTGTGCGCGCCGAGCAAGCACCCGACTTGCGGAGTGATCGATACCAGACCATCGAGTCCGAGGCCCCGGCCTTTGTGCTTCGATAGTCGCGAGGCGACGTCCTCTGACAACTCGGTCAGCCCGGCAAGTTCGAGCCAGTTCTCGTCATGTTGTGCGAGAGCCTCCGCAGCGCCCGCGGTCAGGGTGTGCAGGCCGTGAAGCAGGACCGCTCCTTGATGACGAGCCAGGCCACGGGCGGACTCCTCGGAGAGCTCCTGCAGGCCGTTCAGGCCAAGGCTCCCGTGGTGATCTCCCAGGGCGTCGGCTGCGGCGGCGGAAATATTTCGTACGCCGGCCAACGATAGATCGTTCCGGTGGCGCGACAAAGCCTTGGCGACCTCGGGCGATACCTCCGGAATCCCGTCCAAGCCCAGCTTGCCTTGGTGGCGTGCCAATCCATCCGCAGCCTCCGGGGTCAGTTCCCGCAGGCCATTGAGAGGCAAGCCGATTCCCGTGTACTCGGCGAGTTCCGTCGCCGCCGCCGCGGAGAGGGTCGACAGTCCATTCAGGCTGATCGGGCCTTTGCATTGAGCGAGAGCTTTCGCGGCATCGGGCGTCAAGGACTTGAGGCCATTCAGCGCCAGGACGTCTGGCGTTTTCGCGAGACCGGTCGCGGCCACCGCCGACAGGCTTTCAAGCCCGCTCAAGCCGAGCCCTCCGACGTGACGGCCAATCGCTATCGCCGCGGCGTCAGACAGGCTACGCAGGCCGTTGAGCCCGAGCTCTCCGCGGTGATCGCCGAGGGCTTCCGCCGCGCGGTCGGTGATCGCTTCGACGCCATTCAGGACAAGTTTTCCCTGCACCTTCGCCAGAGCGATCGCCGACTCGTCGGACAGGTGGCGTAAGCCATCGAGCGAGAGCATCCCTTTCCATCCAGATAGCACCGCCGCCACGTTGTCGGAAATGGTCGTAAGCCTATTCAGCAACATCACCGTCGAGACTCCACGCCTGTTCTCGTCGAGCAGTCGCCGCGCGGTGCGGAGATCAAGAGTCGTGAGTGCGTTGGGTCCGTAATTCGGCCCGGAACCGCCGAAGACGTCGTTCAACCATCCCGCAGGCTTGGCAGAAGCACGAGTCGCATTGGTCACGGCTCGCCATGCCAGCACGAGGACGGCAAGCCCGGCAAGCCATGTGAAAAACCCGATCGCGGCGAGCGGGGTCGTCTGCATCAGCGATCCGTTTCAGGGTGCATGAACCCCCGGAAAGTAGTGACTCCTGGATGCGCCGGCAAGCACACGGAACGCGTTCGGCGGAAGGTTGGTGAACCCCACGCATCGAGGACGGGGAGTGGCCGAATCCGTCGCCCGAGCGGGACTGGCGGATTTGGCCCGTGGCCGCCGAATGCCTGCTGCGAAGCCCACCGGCCCGGTCGTGCCGAAACTGGCCACCTCCGGCTGAACACCACCCTATGGCCGCCGGGGTGCATGCCGTCGGCCTACGTGCCGGTGCCCATCACGTAGGCGTGACGCACGGGCACGTCGACGCTCGTGCCTGACTCGGCGACAAGACGCAGGCCCTGGTCGCGGAACTCGATCCTGGCGACACGGTCGAACGTGGCGGGCACGCGCACCGCACCCTGGATCGTGCGAAATTCCTTCGGCTTCGTCGCGTCGAAGTCGTGCGTCGTGCGCACGCCGCGATCCGCGAGGGCGTTCGCCCTGGTGGACGGGGCGAGTCCGTCCGCGAAGGCACCGCAGATGTCCTCGAGGCCGAGGCAGTGGTTGCGACCGTTCCAGGGCACCCCGTGCCGGCCGCCATCCTCGATCCAGAAGAGCGTCGTGGGCAGCACGGCCGGATCGCGCAGCGAAAACCAGGCCCAGTGCTCCTCGGTGTTGACCGCCGCCGTCCACGCCGGATGCCCGCCGAGCGCCGCCGGGTCGGCCACGACCGCGAGCAGGTCGGCGTAGCCGGGGCGCGATGGATAGTGCGCGCAGTCGGCGTCGGCCGGTTCCTTGAAGAGGCTCGGCACCCGGGTCAGGTCGGTGAACGTGGCGTCGATCGCAAGCGACTGGTACTCGCCCGCGGTCGGATCGCTGAAGCGGGACGGATTCGTCATGCCGAGCCGAAACGGGCTCACGGAGACGGCCAGCGCCCGCAGCGTCTTCGGCAGCGCGAGCGTGGCGTGGTGGCCGACGGTGGACGGACCTGCGAAGCCCTGCACCACGTGCCGCGTGTACACAACGGGTTCGTCAGGGCGGACGACGAGCTCCTTCGTCACACGGCCCGGCCGCACCCTCGTCTCGAGCGACAACGTGAGCGTCTCCGCGCCGTCCGCGGCCCGGTCGCGGCTCGTGAAGGTCCAGGCCTCCGTCGCCGTCTCGCCGTGCGGTGGATGCTGCTCCCCCCGAAACGCCTCGCCGTTCCCGCCGAAGGGCAGGCAGAAGAAGTCGCCTCGCAGGGGCACGAGCACCGCGGCGGGCAGGTCGGCAAGGCCTTCCTCCTGCCAGGGGCTGACGTGGTAGGGACGGATCGGTCGCGCGGCACCGCGGGCGAACGTCACCGGCGCCATGTGCCCGCCGAGCCGCGTGACGGCCACCTCGACGTCGTCGTTGGCGAGCACCCACGAGGGCTGGCCGTGAATGTCACGCAGGGCGTCCTTGTCCTCCGCGGACGCACCAGCCGAGCCGAGCATCGCTGCCATCGTCGCCACCCCCATGGTCGTCAGGATCGTGTGTCGTCTCGCCGCATCGAGCATGCGATTCCCTCCTCGCGTGCCGCGCCTTGGCCGGGTCGCCGGGCGTTCGGCCTGCATGAGCCGAACGACCGGGGAGCCGTGACCGGCCCGAGCGCGGGAAGATGGCAGGATGCCCGATCGAGAGGCGGCTGTCGAGCGCCGGCAGGGAAGGGGATGCAGCGGGCCCGGGGAGGCACCCGTGGGAACCAGACCGCGCTCTTCGAGGCATCAGCGGTCGTCGTACACCCGCGTCGTCTCTTCCTTCGTGATCGGCGCGGGCTGGTCCTCGCTCGTGAGCTGCACCTGCACTCGCTGATTGCCCGCGGCGCGGCCGCGGACCCGCACGCGATAGACGGCGTCCTCCGAGGGCGCGAGCTTCGCGAGCGGCTCGAAAAACACGACGAGGTTCTCGACTCGGTGGCCGGCGGGACCCTTCGCATCGACCAGTTCCAGATCGCCAAGCAATGTCGCGGCGAGCTGGACGCCGGTCGCGGCCTTCGTGCCCTGGTTGCCCACGCGCACGACATACTCGGTGATCCCGGCGATCTCGATCGGATCCTCGCTGTCGGTGACCTCGAAGGCGAGCGCCGCCACGCCCTCCACCTCGCAGACGTGCGTCACCTGCGCGGAGGGGCCGTCGGCGCTGCGTGCCGCGGCGAGGAGCTTCTGCGGGCCGAGCTCGACCGGCATCACGACCACCTCGACGACGCCCGTCTCGCCGGGCGGCAGCTCCTCGAGGTTCCACAGCACGCGGTTCGTGCGGCTGTCGTGCCAGCCGGCGTTGTTGGCCCGCACGAACTTCATCCCCGGCGGCAGCTGGGCGGCGAGTTCCACCGCCCGGGCCGTCGCGGTCCCCGCGTTCACCATCGAGATCGCACAGGTCGCCGGGCGCTGGAGGAACCGTCTCGTCGGCATGGCGATCGCGATCTCGAGCGTGGGGGCCGTCACCTCGAGCTTCACGACCCGCTCCGTCTCGATGCCGCCGTCCGCTCGCGCGATGAAGCGTGCGGGGTGCACGCCCGGACCGGTGGTGCCCAGGACGAGATCGATCGACCGGGACTCGCCGGGACGCAACTGGCCGACATCGAACTCGAGATCGCGTCCGGAGCGATGGGAGACGTTCTCGGGCAGCGTCCCCTCGAGGACCACCCCGGTCGCGATGCCGCTCCCCGGGTTCGTGACGGTGAGCGCGAGGCTGGCGTCGCGTCCGATGCGCACGGCCTCCGGCTCGCGGCATTCCAGCAGGAGCGCCGGCTTCGTCGCCCGCGAACGCACCGACGCATCGGCCCGAAAGGTGACGCTGGCGACGCTGCCGATCTCCCCCTCGGTCTGCGGCATGAGTTCGACGACGACGCGGGCCTGCCCGCCGGGAGGCAGCTCGCCCAGCCGCCACAGGAGCGCGTCGGGCGCGTCCCCCGGGCTCGCCGGCGGGGTGGTGGTCACGAGTGCCGTGCCATACGGGATCGAGTCGCGCAGGACGACGTCGCGGGCGATCGCGCTGCCGACGTTGCGGAGGAGGATCTCGTAGCGTGCGGCCTTGCCCACCTGGATCTCGCGCGGGCCGCGCTTCTCGATCGCGAACTGCGGCGACTGCAGACCATCGAGCTGCGGAGGGCCGGGGCGTCCCTGGCCGTCGGCTCCACCGGCCGTGGCCGCCGAGACGCCGGGCGGACCGCCGTCCGCGGCCGCCGGCTGCGGCACGGCCGAGGCGAATGGAGCAGCAGGCGGCATCGCCGGCAGACCGGAGGGTGGATCGGCCACGAGCGGAGGTGCCGCCGCGAACGCCGAGGCAGCCGGTCGCGCCGGTGCCTGCGGGGTGGATGCGGGCCGTGCCGACGGTGGAGATGGGGGCTGCGGCGAGGCCACGGTGTCGGCGGCCGTCTTCGCGTTCGTGAATGCCGCCGGCGGCAGGAGATCGGTGCCGACCGCTGCGGATTCTTCGGGGGCCGATGGATCGACCGCGGGCGTGGTCCCGGTCTCGGGCATGTCGGGCGATGATGCCGGCGATGGTTCGCCCGCCGAGGCCTCGCCCGCTCCATCCGCGATGGCAGCCGTGGTCGTGGCGGCGGTGTCGTCCGTCGTTGCGGCGGGGTCGGCCCCGGCTGCATC
>CAIWZS010000375.1 GCA_903917235.1 uncultured Planctomycetaceae bacterium
CGTCGCCCGCAACCGCTACCGCATCGCCGGTCGGTGCGACGACGGCTCCTGCCGCCTGCCGCAGGCAACGCCTGATCGGAGTCATTAGCGCGCGGCCTGTCTGCGGATCGCGTCGGCTCTGGGGCGGCAAAAGTCTCCTCGCTGTGGCCGCGGCGGCCACACGCTCGTCGAGCGTTCGCCGACCCCTCGCCTCGTCGTTTCCCGCTGGTGCGGCAATGGGCTGCCGACCCGGTTGTGCCGTCGTCAGGGGCGCGACGTCGGTTGCCCACCTTTCGGTGAGTCACCTCGTCGCTCGGCCTCGAGAAACACGAGGTGCTGCCAGGGGAGCTGATCGAACTCTCGTACGACCGCGAAGCCGGCGGGCTCGAGTTCGCTCCGAATCTGGGCCTTCGTCATCTTGTGCAATGGCTTGATCGGCACCGCCGGATCCTCGCCCCGAAACTCCGCCAGCACGAGCCGCCCACCTGCGGCGAGGCTTGCACGAATGCGGGCGAGCATCGGCTCGGGATGGGAAAACTCGTGATAGACGTCGACGCACAGGACGAGGTCGCACGTGTCGGGAGGAACCCGCGGGTCGATGACGGTGCCGAGGATCGGCCGGATGTTGCCGAGGCCCTGCTCCGCCGCCAGACGGGCGAGCATCCGCAGCATCTCGGGCTGGATATCGACGGCGTAGACGATTCCCTCGGGACCGACCCGGCGGGCGAGTTCGACGGTGTAGAACCCGTTTCCGCAGCCGAGGTCACAGATCGTCTGGCCGGGGCGGATCTCGAGCGCCTCGAGCAACTGGCGGCAGTCCTCCTCGCGCTGCCGGCTTTCGCGGACGAGCCACGGCGCGCCGGTGTAGTGCATGGTCTGCGCGATCTCGCGCCCCATGAAGTGCGTCAACGGCGGCGGGATCGGCACCGACAGATCGACGGCGGTGTCGATCGTCGGTGGCCGCATGAGCCGGCGGCCCGGCACCGGTCGGCCACTCACCGGAGCCGGCGGGTCGGCCACGCCGGTGGGAGGCTCGCCGCAGGCCCGGCCGCCGAGGAGGCTCAGCAACGTGATGGTGATCGCGAGATGCCGCATGACGATCGAGTATACGCCTCGCCCCAGGAACGCACGCCTCCAGGCGTGCGAATGGGCGTGGTTGAACGGCTGACGCCGCCGATCGTGGGATCGTGCCCGCTCCCTGTCTTTTGTGGCGCACGCCTCCAGGCGTGCGAATCGGTGTCGTTGAACGGCTGACACCGCCGATCGTGGGATCGTGCTCGCGGTCGCGGCTCGAAATCCGGGCCAGCCTGCTCCCGATCACGCGGCGAGCGGTCGTCGCATGTCGGGCAGGCCCGCGGCGTCCGTGAAGCTCGCGATCGTGATCCCGGCGGCACGGGCTCTGCACGCGAGGTCCGGCGCATCGACGAGGATCGTCCGTCCGGCCTCGATCGCGAGCACCGCTGCGCCCGCCGCCGCGAGGCTCTCGAGCGTGCCCGTGCCGATGGTCGGCATGTCGAACCGCAGATCCTGCTGGGGCTTGGCCACCTTCACGACGACCATGCCTCCCGCGGGGCAGAGGTCTCCGGCGCGTCGAATGCACGCGTCCGTGCCCTCGATCGCCTCGAGGGCCAGCGGCGCCCGGTTCCTCACCACCACGGTCTGGCCGATGTCGTGCCGTCCGAGCTCCTTGGCGAGCCGCCAGCCGAAGACGACGTCGGCCTCCTGCCGTGGGGAGAGTGCCGGTCCGGCGAGGACGCCGGGCGTCGCGAGCAGCTCCGGTGCGAAGTCGGTGGCCGGGCAGATCCTCACGCCATCGGCGTCGAACGCCGCCGCGATCGCGCCCAGCAGCGAGTCGTCGCGGTTGTCGCGGCGCCGGCTCACGAAGTGCGGCCAGAACGTGCGAATGCCGCGCAGGTCGGGGAGGTGTCGGAGCCACGCGTGGCGGGCGAAGAGCCGCGCCTTGTGGATCTTGCCGGCCATCGTCGCGCGCCGCGCGTTGTGGCGGAGGAAGAAGGCGATCGCGCCGCCGATCTCGGCGACGCCGACGGTGCCATAGACGTCGGCGAGCGCCTCGAGGTCGGCGTCGGCGTGGTCACGGATGGCGAGGATGGCCGTGCGGCCACCGTGGCGGCGCACCGCCTCCGCGACCATGACCGGGTAGCGGCCCCAGCCGGCCAGGATTCCGATGGTCTCTCCGGCGAGCACGTGCGCGTGGTCAGGCGGCATGGTCGATACGGACGCCGCGCGAGGATTCGAGCGCTTCGACCCGCGCGGCGAGCTGCTTGAGGTCCTTGCGCATCTCGGGGAGCTTCGTGATGGTGGCGAGCTGGAGCTTGCGGTCGCGGAGGTCGATCGCCGGCTCCCCGAGCACGGTCTTGCCGGCCTCGACGTCGTTGGAGACGCCGGACCGCGCTCCGAGGACGGCCTTGTCACCGATGTGCACGTGGTCGCGCACGCCCACCTGCCCCGCCATCACCACCCAGTCGCCGGTGCTCGTGCTGCCGGCCACGCCGACCTGCGAGCAGATCATGTTGTGACGGCCGAGCCGCACGTTGTGGGCGATCATCACGAGGTTGTCGATCTTCGTGCCGGCACCGATGACCGTGGGGCCGTAGGTGCCGCGGTCGATCGTCGTGGCCGCACCGATCTCGACGTCGTCGGCCACCTCCACCCAGCCGAGCTGCGCGGAGAGCACGTACCCGGCGGCCGTGGGCTTGTAGCCGAAGCCGTAGGCCCCGAGCACGGCGCCGGCGTGGATGATGCAGCGGGCACCGACGACCGTGTTTTCGTAGAGCACCGCGTTGGGAAAGATCGTCGTGCCCGCGCCGACGCGGCAGCCGGCCATGAGCCGCACGCCCGAATGGATCGTGGCGCCCGGGCCGACCTCGACGTCGGCCTCCACGGTGGCGAACGGGTGGATGTCGACGTCGGCGGCGAGCCGCGCCGTGGGGGCGACGGCGGCCTGCGGGCTCACGCCCATCCGCAGCCGCGTCCGTGGCGGCCGGAAGCGCACGATCGTCGCCGCGAAGGCGGCGTGGACGTCGGCGACCTCGATCGTGGGGCGATCCAGCGATCCCGAGCCGATCGGCACGATCGCCGCCGCCGCCCGGCTCTTCGCGAGCAGGTGCAGCTTGTCGGCCGAGTCGACGAGCGTGATCTCGTTCGGACCGGCGGTCTCGAGCGTCGCGGCGCCGCTCACCGCGTGCGACGCATTTCCGATCGGCACGCCGCCGAGCGCGGCTGCCAGGTCTGCGATCGTGGTCGCCATCTGGATGCCTCCTGCGTCCGCCACACCCCGACGGGCCGTGGCGGGGGCGGGAAGGTAGGCAAGACCCCGATGCCCTGCAAGATCGGCTTCCGGCCGGAGGAGCGGTCAGGCGACCAGCTGCGGTTCCGTCTCGGGGTCGTCCCGGGTCTCGGCGGCGGACGTCAGCGACCCGGGGGGCCAGAACGCGATTGCCAGGAGGACCGCGGCGGCCAGGGCCATGAACGTCGGCACGAGGAAGAGCTGTCGGTAGTCGGTCACGCCGTCGGCCGTCAGCCGTTCCTGCAGCGGGATGAAAAGCCATTTCGCGGCCAGGTCGCCCAGCCCCAGCACCAACAGATTGAAGAGGCTCTGGGCGCTGCTCCGCACGTCCTTGGGGAAGGCGGCGTCGATGAAGATGTAGAGCGTCGCGAAGAAGAAGGCGTAGCAGACGCCGTGCAGCACCTGCACGACGATGATCATCAGCTGATTCTGCGGCATGAAGGCGAAGACCGCGAACCTGGCGGCGTGTCCCAGGATGCCGAGAATCATCGTCGTCTTCCAGCCGAGTCGGGCGAGCACGGCGCCGAGGACGGCCATCGTGGCGATCTCCGCCACCTGCCCGATGCTCATCACCGGCATGATCCACTTCTGCGGGATGGCGGCAGCCTTCGCGTCGCCGAGGAAGTTGCCGGCCAGCAGGAAGTAGCCGTTGTGGATCACCGAGTCGATGAAGGTCACGACGAAGAGCACGAGCAGGAACGGCTTGCCGAGATCCTTCGCCGCCTTGAGCCACGCGAGGCCGCCGTCACCGGTCGCCGTGCGCTTCGGCGGCGTGTGCGGCAGCGAGAGGCTGTAGGCGGCGAGGATGAGCGACGCGATGCCCGCCACGAGAAAGATGTTGGCCTTGGCGGTCGTCGCGGCCACACCCGTCTTCCCCTCCAGCAGGAAAAAGAGGGGCCAGGCGGCGAGAATCCAGCCGATCGTGCCGCCCATCCGCACCAGGCCGAACTCCTTCTCGGCGTTCTGCATGTGCGTGAACGCGATCGAATTGGCGACCGAGATCGTCGGCACGTAGAGCAGCGAGTGCACGAGCATGAGCGCGAAGAACAGCGGAAAATCCTTCGCCCAGAACATGCCCAGGATCGCCAGACCGCCGACGAGATGGCTGAAGGCCATGAACTTCTCGGCGGAGAACGTCCGGTCGGCGAACTGGCTCGAGAAGAAGATGCCGACGATCGAGGCGATCGCGAAGGCACTGCCGACCCAGGCGATCTGCGCACCGGTGAAGCCCAGGCCGCCGTCCTCCCTCGAGGCACCCATGTAGCCCCAGATGAGCGGCAGCCACGCCCCCCAGATCACGAACTCGAGCACCATCATCAGCCAGAGTCGAAAGGTCGGGGCCGGTGCCGCGGTGTGGGTGGTATTCATGGGGCGAAGGATACCAGCGGCCCCGGCAGATTTCGACGGCGTGGACCCCGGCGGGATGGGCCTCGGTCAGGCCATCTCCCGGCGGCCCACGCCTTCAGGCCGTGCGGACTCACGACCGTGTCTTGAGGTCGGCCAGTCCGCCGTCCACGCCGAGCACCTGTCCCGTGACCCATGTCTGGGCCGGGTCGAGCAGAAACACGATCGCCCGCGCCACGTCTCCCGGCTCCCCCAGCCGGCCGAGTGGGTGCATGCCGATCGATGCCTTCTCGGCAAGCTCGTTCGACACGATCCCGCTGGCCAGGGGCGTGCGGACGAGTCCCGGCGCCACCGCATTGAAGCGGATTCTCTGCCGCGCGTACGTCGCGGCCGCCGACCGCACGAGTCCGATGATGCCCGCCTTGGCGGCCGCGATCGCCTCGTGGTTGGCCAGGCCGATGCGGGCCGCCGCACTCGAGACGAGCACGACCGAGCCACCCGACTCGCGCATCAGCCGGCCGGCTGCCCGAACGCATCCGAAGGCGCTCGTCAGGTTGACGGCGATCGTCGCCGCCCACTCGGCCGCAGTCGTGAGATGGGCCGGCTTGAGCAGGATGGATCCTGCGCAGCAGACGATGCCATCGAGGCCGCCGAGCGCCGCCGCCGCGGTGTCGGCACACGCATCGACGGCGTCGAGGTCCGTGGCCTCGACCGTGCCGCTCGGCATGCCGAGCTCGGCTCCGAGAGCCGAGAGCCCGGGCGGGTTTCGTCCCGCGAGAAAGACGCGACCGCCGGAGGCGACGATCGACCGGGCGGTCGCCCCGCCGATCCCACCCGCGCCGCCGATGATCAGGACTCGTGGAGCCATGCCCGTGGTGGTCGTCACAGCCAGTCGCCGACGGTCTGTTCGAGCCTGGCGCCCTCCGCCATCTCCTTGATCTTCTCCATCGCGCGGCTCTGGATCTGGCGGATCCGTTCCTTGCACACGCCCATCTGGCTGCCGAGTTCGCGAAACGTGCGAGGCGACTTGCCGTCGAATCCGAAGCGGGCGACCACGATCCGTCGCTCCCGCGGTTCGAGTTCCGACAGGAAACCCGCGAAGAGTGACTTGAGCATGTCGATCTGCTCCGCTGACCGGTAGCGACCATCCGGCTCGTTCGCCGCGCGGCTGCGGAGAGCCTCGTCGTCGGTGACGAATCGCTTGCGCTGCTGACGGCCGCGGTGCGACAGCCGGTAAAAGTGCCGTTGGATCGCGTAGGTCGCGTAGGTGCTGAACCGGTTCCCGAGTGCGAAATTGAACTTCTCCACCGCCCGCATGAGGGCGACATTGCCTTCGCTCACGAGCTCGTCGAACGACCAGCTCGTGTCGATGAACTTCTTCGCGATGGAGACGACGAGCCTGAGGTTCGAGGTGATGAGGATCGCCTTGACCGTCTCGGCCTCCGTGAGCCAGCCCTCGACCTGCTCGATCTGCCGGAGCGTCGCCCGACGACGATCGAGCCGACCCCGTGTCGTCGCCGCGCGAAACCGCAGCCAGTTCATCCGGCGGAAGTAAAACTGCTCCTCATCCCTGGTCAGCAGCCTCGTTTCGTAGAGGCTCGCAAGGTACGGAGTGAGCCCGTCTCCGGAGGGCGACTCGCGGCCCACCTGCTGGAGCGGGACAGCCGCGTCGGACGGCGGCACCGTCGCCAGCCGCTCCGCGTCGGCACGCAGAAACTGCCGGCACGGGATGTAGTCGATGGACCTGGCGAAAAAGTCCTTCCGACGTGCCACGAGGGCTGCTCGTCGCTCCCGACGTTCGGCCGGCGTCACGGCGGTGGCGTCGATGCCCGTGACCCGGGGCCGGCTGGGCCGATCGTTCGAGGTCCGCAGCCGCGAGCGCTTCCTGACGGGCGCAATCATGGGGTGACTCCCTGCCTGTGCCGGATGTGACGATTGGCTCCGTCAGGCCAACCGCACGGATCGCGCGGCGGTAACAGGCAGCGGGAATTCGTCCAGTCCCCGGCCACGGTCCCCGTCGCCGCCCCCGTCACCGAGCCCCGGGGGTGGGAATCCGGGTCGGACCTGGACGTGGACCCGGACCTGGACCTGGAGCCGGGGCCGGTTCGACCCCGGGTCGCGTGGGGTTCCGCGGAGACGGTCGGCGTGTCGCGACAGGCGAGTCCCGGATCGTCAGGTCGTCGAGAGGAGTTCGACGTCGAAGACGAGCGTCGAGTTCGGCGGAATGTTCGCCGTACCCGCCGCGCCGTAGGCCAGATCCGCCGGGATGATGAGCTGTCGGCGGCCGCCGACGGCCATCGACCGCAGCCCCTCCGTCCAGCCCTTGATCACGCCGTTGAGCGCGAACTCCGTGCCCCTGTTGCCGTCGAAGCGCGTGCCATTGAGGAGCCATCCCTCGTAATTGACCCGCACCCTGGCGGAGTCCGAAGCCGGCTTCGCACCGGTGCCGACCTTGGTGTCCCGGTACTGGAGCCCCGATGCCGTCGTGACGATGCCGGGGAGCGTCGCCGCGGCCGACGCGGTGACACGGCCGAGCGACGCCACCTCGTTCGCGGACGTGTCCCGGGCCACCGTCACGGCGCCGTCGGTGCCGTCCGCGATCGTGAACGTGCGCATCGCGCGGCCCGTGGCCCCCGACTGCAGCACACGGATGACGTCCGCACGGCCGTCGGCGTTGAGATCGACGCCCGTCGCGAAGATCGGCTTCACGGAGGCGTCATCGGTGAAGGCCGCAAAGGCCGCCAGCCGCTTGTTGTCCTTCGTCGCATCCACCACGCCCTCGTACACCTCGACCTTGGATGTGCCGGTGAGGCCCTGGGAGAAGACGAGGTCGGGGATCGAGTCCTTGTTGATCCGGGCGACGCTCGTGGCGACCCCACCACGGAATCCTGCCAGGGGCTTGATCGTGTCGAGGACCGGCACCCGGGGCTTCGACATGTCGCGAATCTGGACGACAGGTGCGCTGCCGGCGCCGCTCACGAGGACCAGTTCCGACCGGCCGTCCGGCGTCGCCGCGTCGGTGGTCGTGCCGAACGTGCCGAAGTCACCTGCGGCGAGCGAGATACCCGTTTGACGACCGGGGATCATGGGGATGAAGGAACGCAGCAGTTCCACGCGCGAGGGATCAGCCGGTCGCGAGGCGTAGACCCTCACGCGACCATTGTTCCCCCCTTCGGCCACGGCGATGTCATCGCGGCGGTCGCCGTCAAAGTCGCCCACGGCCAGCGACAGCCCGTTGGTCGCGCCCTCGCCGAACGGCCTTCGCGAGAAGGTGGCGTCGCGGGTGAACGAGATGGTCCCGTCCGCGGCGACGTCCTGACGGAACATGACCACCTCGGAGCGGCGACCACGGCCCGGCACGGCCACCAGTTCGCGCAGACCATCGGCGTTCATGTCGGCGAGCTGTGCCTCGACGCCGCCGGTGAACTGAGCCTCGAACGCGTTCACCTCGGCACGCGTGGCGCCCGACGCGGCGTCGAGCAACCGCACCCTCGACGTCCCGCCCACTCTCGCCGTGTCACTGACGACGACCAGGTTGGGGACGATGCGGTCGGTATCGGTGGCGGTGAGCGTTTCACCGGCGTACGTGGCGGTCGCCGTCGCCACGAGGTCGCCCGTGGCGGTCGGTGCGATCGTCGCCACGATCGTGAACGTCGCCGAACCGCCTGCCGGCAGCGTGACGAGCGCGTCCGGACCGGCGGCCCCGATGACCGGGCCGTCCGCTCCGCCCGCATAGGCGGCCGTCCAGGTCGCGCGCGCCACGGCCGACGGAAGCGAGACCGAGACGTCGGCGTTGGTCGCCGTCTGATCACCGGTGTTCCGGAGCGTCAGCGTGTAGGTGACGTCGCCGCCGGCGGTGGCGAACGCCCGCTCCGTCCCCTCGACCAGATTGTCGTTGAACGTGAGGTCGAGGTCGGCCGCCATGAGGGCGCGGGACTCGAGTCGCTCGAGCGACGGGAGGGGGCGGGCACGCCTCCGGGTGGCTCGCATGGACGGGGTCGCTGGGCGGCGGAGTCTCGGCATGGAAGCACCAGTCGCAGGAAGGGGCGGGGGCGGGATCAGGCCGCACGGCGGGCCCGTCGGAATATCGGTAGTACGGCGACACCCGGCCGAATGGTTCGCCAGAGCGCACGTTTTCCCACGGCACCTTCTCCAATCACCGGGTGCGGGCGGCCCTCGAACCCCCTCTTTGCCCGGGAAAGGGACGCCAAACGGGCTCCGAAGGCCCCGCAGACCACGCGATCTGCCCGAATTCTCCCTGTCGGCGAACGACCCTCATGCCGAACGCCGAAGGTGCCGAAAAAACCACCTGTATCGATTTGTCCCCGCGTACCGGTCGTAACGCCCATGCCCGCTCGCCGCCCCGCGTCGCTCCGCCCGGTCCGGGTCGTTCCGGTCCTGCGTGCGGTCGTGCTCGTGGCGATGGCCGGGCTGGGCTCGGCCGCGGTGGAGCCCGCCGTCGGGGAAACCGTCCGCGACGAGCGATTCTACGGCACGGCCGAGGCGCTCTTCTGGCAGCGGAACAACGCCACCGATGCCCGGCCGATCGCGGTCGCGGCGGGTGGGGCCACTGACGAGACCGTCCTGTCGAGCCGCGGCCTCCTGCCCCCCATCGGCGTCGGCACACGCGTGCTCTTCGGCGACTACGGTCGGGAGGGCATGGGCTGGGAGGTGGGCTACCTCGGTCTCTACGACATGCAGACCCGTGACGTCGTCGTCGGCGGACGACCCACCATCCAGGCCGCAGGACCGCTCGGCTATGCAGCGGCGGGCTTCAACAACGGCATCGGTGCCGGTGCGGACTACGACTCCGAGATCAATTCGATCGAGGCCAACGCCGTCTTCCATCGCTTCGATGGCGGCTTCGATCGATCCTCACGCTATCCGTGGCAGCGCTGTTCCGGCTACGAGGGGGGCAGCCTCGACTGGCTCGCTGGATTCCGCTGGGCGGGGCTCGAGGAGACGGCCCGACTCGGCGTCCAGCCTGAGGATGCGTCGGTGCCGAGTCTCTACATCGTCGACGCGACGTCGAACCTCTTCGCCGGACAGACCGGCGTACGGGGCCGCATGGCCTTCGAAAACTGGGCGCTCGAGGGCTGGATGAAGGTGGGCGTGGCCGGCACGATGCTGTCGCAATCGCAATCGATGACCACCGATTACCGCTCGCCGCGCTCGAGCGACCTCGCGGGCATGGGAATGATCGCCGACATGAACCTCTCCGCGATCTGGCGATTCACCGACTCTCTGGGCCTGCGTGTGGGGTACAACGTGTTTTGGCTCACGGGTGTGGCCCTCGCGCCCGACCAGTGGGACTTTTCGGCCGCCACCGGCGCCGGGGCCGGCACCGGCATCCGCGGCACCGGCAGCGTGTTTCTCAACGGCGTGAACGTCGGCCTCGAAGGCCGCTGGTAGCGGTGCGGGGCCGATGGCCCGCAGGTGCGGCCGCCGAGGCGCCCGTCCCGTGGCGCACGCCTCCAGGCGTGCGAATGCGGTCTCCAGGAGCGGTCGTACCGGTATCAGTACCTGTATCATGAGCGCCGCGGCGGCACGTCCTCGTCATGGCGTGCGCGACCTGAGGCCGCATGCCTTCCGGAGCCCCTCCGATGGTCTCTATCGCGACGCCACGCCTCCGTATCGTGGCCGGCATGTGCCACCGCCTCCGAGCCCTGCTAGCCGTGGCCCTGCTCGTGACCGCCCCCGCGCGGGCCGACGACTGGCCGCAGTGGATGGGGCCGGGCCGGGACAACGAGTGGCGCGAGGACGGGCTCCTCGACCGGTTTCCCGCCGGCGGCCCGGAGGTGCTGTGGCGCACGCCGATCGCCGGCGGGTACGCCGGACCCGCCGTGGCCGGGGGGCGCGTCTTCGTCACCGACTACGTCACGGCAGATGACGTCAAGGTGGCGAACTTCGACCGCAAGGCGTCCACCGGCACCGAGCGCGTGCTCTGCCTTGACGAGAAGACCGGGAAGGTGCTCTGGAAGCACGAGTATCCGGTGACCTACACGATCTCCTACCCGGCCGGCCCGCGCTGCACGCCTGTCGTGGACGGTGACCGCGTCTACACGCTCGGTGCCGAAGGCGATCTGCTCTGTCTCGACGTCGCCGACGGGCGCGTCGTCTGGGCACGCGACCTGAAGAAGGATTACTCGACGAAGACCGCGCTGTGGGGCTACGCCAGTCATCCGCTCGTCGATGGCGACCGGCTCGTCTGCGTCGTCGGCACCGCCGTCGCGCACGCCGCCGCGTTCGACAAGGGGACGGGCAAGGAGCTCTGGCGGGTCGGAACGGCCCCCGAGCAGGGCTACTCGCCGCCGACGATCATCGAGCACGCCGGCGTGCGGCAGCTCGTCTTCATGAAGCCCGACGGGATCTACGCCGTCGTGCCGGAGACCGGCGCGATCCTCTGGGAGGCGGCCTACGGGGCCGACAACGGCTCGATCATCATGGCCCCGGTGAAGGTCGGCGAGCACCTCTTCGTCGGCGGGTTCCAGGACAAGAACCTGCTCCTCAAGCTCCGCGGTGACGCCCCGGGCGCCGAGACCGTCTGGCGCAACAAGAAGCAGCACGGGCTCTCGGCGGTGAACGTGCAGCCGTTCGTGGCCGACGGGCACGTCTACGGCTTCCACGAGAAGGGCGACCTGCGGGTGGTCGCGATTCCCTCCGGAGAGATCGTCTGGACGGGCGGCGGTCCGTTCGGAGACCGGCCAAAGGGGTCGGCGACGGCGTTCATCGTGCGGCAGCCCGGTCCGGCCGCTGCGGCGCATCGGTACTGGCTCTTCGCCGAGACCGGCGACCTCGTCATCGCGAGGCTCTCGCCCGCCGGCTACGAGGAGATCGACCGGGCGCACCTGCTCGAGCCGACGAACACCGCGTTCGGCCGCGAGGTGGTCTGGTGCCCGCCCGCCTACGCCAACCGCGCGATCGTCGTCCGCAACGACAGGGAGATCATCCGCGTCTCGCTCGCGGCACCGCACTGATCGGGACGGCCGCACGCCGTCGCCGCGACAGGCCACCACAACGCAGGGGAGGGGTCCGGATATAGTTGCAATGAAGTTGCACTGGCAGTATGGTTGCATCGGGGTCACGGTCCCGTGGGCGTGCTGTCATGGCGGAGTCGTCGTCGAGCCTTGGGCGGGAATGGCGCGCGGCGCGTGCCCTGGTCGCGACGCATGACGCGATCGAGTCACTCGCCCGCCGGCCGCTCGTCGTCCTCGCGGTGGCGACCTTCCTTGCGCTCGTCGTGTTCGTGCTCGTCACGTCGCGATCGCTGCCGCTCGTCGTCGGCCTGCTGACGGTCCTCGGTCTCGGATGTGTCGGGCCGTGGCTGGCCGTCGCCGGAGTTCGCGGCAGCATCCGTTTCGAGCGCCGACGCTGTCGTGTCGGTGAGACGATCGACGCGATCGTGACGACGTTCGGCAGGTCGGGCCTGCGCGGGCTCGGTATCGTCGACGGCGAGACCGGCGTGTCGCTCGGAAACGATCGCCGTCTGGTGCTGAGGCCAGCCGCGCGGGGCCGGTTTCCCCGCATGCCACCCGCCGTCGAGTCGGATGCGCCCTTTGGGCTCGTCAGGGCCCGGCGGGCGCTCGAGGTCGATCGCCCCATCGTCGTCTGGCCGATCACGGTCCCGGTCCGGTTTCCGGCGGCGCTCGTGGACGCGGTGCGTCACGGCCGCGAACTCAGCGATCGCGTGGCCGGCAGCGCCGGAGACGTCCTCGGCGTCCGCCCGTATCGGCCCGGGGATACCGTCCGCGCGATCCACTGGGCCCACACCGCGAGACAGGATGCCGTCATGGTCCGCGAGCGACCCGGTGCTGGCGGTCCGACGGTGCACGTCATCGTCGATCGGCTCGCCCCGCCCGGCCTGTCCGACGCGGCGTGGTCCCGGACGCTCGATGCGCTCGTGGCGACGGCCGCGAGCCTCGTCGAGTCGTGGGTGCCCCGCGGCATCGCCGTCGATCTGGAGTGGGCGGGTTCCGCGATCCATCGGCCGCGAACGCGGCGCGGACTGGAGGCGGCGCTCGACGCCCTCGCGTGTCTCGAGCCTGCGACTCGCGCCGACGATGTCGCGCTCGCCGTTCCGTCGCATCCACGCCCGACCGACCTCGACATCCGCCTGACGACACCTGGCCGTCGGGCCTTGTTCGCCGGCACCCGGGCCGATGCGCCCCGCGCGGCGGGAGGATGGCATCCGCGACTCCTCGTCATGGTCGATCCATCCGGTGCGGACCTGGACCGTGCCCCGCGGGGCATGCGTCGTGAGGACGAGATCGAGCTCGTCCTGCCGATCGACCGCCCCGCCGCCACCCTCGATCGCCTCCTTGCCGAGATCGGCCATGATCCTGATGCACCCCGGTCGTGATCCGGTCCGGCCCGCGGCGGCGGATGCGGGCATCGCAGGCTGGGCGACGCTCATGACCGCGATCGTCGTCGAGCAGATGGTGGAACTGCCGCCCGATGCGTCGCCGTGGTGGGCGCTCGTCGGCGCGGCAGGGTGGTCGCTGTGGGCGATCGGCCTGCGTCAGACGGTCCTCCGAATCCCGTCGCGGTGGTCGCCGCGGCGTCGCGCCGCCGTCGTCGGGCTGATCGGAGCGTGGGCGTTCGTGCCGCCCGTGGCGGCGACCCTGCTGACCGCCACCCTCGCGGCGCCGACGTGTGCAGGCGGGGAGGGGGCGAGTCCCGAGGGCATCCTGCTGGCGGTGCTGCGGGGAATGCTGCTCGTCGGTGTGGTCGTGGGGACGGCGTGCACGCAGACGGCGTTCACGATTGGAGCGACCGTGTTCCTCGTGACATTGTCCACGGTCGTCGTCGATCACCCGGCGGTTGACATCGCCACGGCGTGCTACGCGCTGGCGGCCTCGTGCTGGCTTGCCACGCGTCGGCGTCTGGCGACCGTCGCGCCCGATGCTCCTCCGACATCCGTCCGTCACCGCGTCGCGGTGCGACCGGCTGTCCTCATCGCGCCGCTCGCCGTGGCCGCGATCGTGGGCGCGTTGGGTGGCAGGCACGATCCCACCGGGCGTGCGATCGCCGGCTGGATGCCCTTTTCCGGCGGTGACTCGTGGGCGTTCCCGTGGGCGCGGGACGGGATCGGCGACGGCGAGAACCTCGTGGCCGCTCGCGAGACGCCGCAGGCGACGGGGCCCGTCGATTCGCACCTGTTCCTGACCAGCCACCAGCCGTCCCTCTTCGACATGTTCGACGACCTGTACGGCGAGCCTCCGAAGCCGCAGGCCGACCGTCGGCAGCGCGCCATCGCACTCGACCTCCCGCTCGAACAGCGGCCGCGCGGGGACCAGCACTTCGCCGACAGCGCGCACGCCGGACGCACCTTCTCGACGGTCCGCCGCCCCTCGCGCCGCCGTCGACCCGACTCGGACATCGCCGCCCGCGCCGTCGTGTCGGTGACCGGGCCGATGCCGGTGCACCTGCGACTCGAGGTGTTCAACCGCTTCGACGGGAGGGACTGGCGGCCGGCGGGCACGGTGGATGGCCCGTCCTCTCTCGCGCACGTCGGCGGTGACTGGATGGAGTGGACCGGCGCGCCGGCGAGGCCGTCCAACGTGGGATCCGATCTGCACGACGTGGTGGTGGGGACGCTGCGCACGCCCACGCTCCCCCTGCCAACGCAGCCTGTCCGCCTGCGGATCGACCGGATCGATCGGGCCGATTTCTTCCGCACGCCCGCCGCCGAGGTCGCCACGCTCGACGGCGTCGATGTCCCCGCCGGCACCACGGTCCAGGCGCTGAGTGCCGCCGGTGGGATCGATGCCGCGCACGTTCCGCCCGGACGCCCGGCCCGCACGACCGACGACGTGCCCGGGTGGGTCCGCGACCTGGTCGTCGAGTGGCGGCTTCCGGTCGGGGGTGACGCGACGGAGGACTTTGACGCGGCCTCGCGCGTCGTCGCCGAGCTCTCCCGCCGCTGCACGCTCGATCCGGATGCCGTCCTGCCGGAAGAGTGCCCCGACACGCTGCGTCACTTCCTCGTCGAGTCGCGTCGCGGTCCGGCGTTCTGCTTCGCGGGTGCCGCCACGCTCCTCCTCCGCGCCTGCGGCTACGACTCCCGCCTCGCCGGCGGTCTCTACCTCGACGGGTCGCGTCGCGACTCGCGCTCCAGGCGCGTCGTCGCAGGCACCGAAGACGCCCACGTCTGGGCCGAGGTGGCCGATCACGTGGGCCGGTGGATTCCCGTGGAGGCGACACCGGGGTTCTCGCTGCGTGGGACGGCCATCCCCTGGTGGCGAAGGATGCAGGCACTCTTCGACATGCGGCCCGTCACGGATCGTGTGCCGTTGTTCGCCCTGCTGGGGATGGTCGGGCTCGCGATCGCCCTCGTGCGGATCTGGCGTGACCTCGCCGACGCACTGGCCACGCTCTCCTGGCGGGTGGCGATCGGTCGACGAGACACCTGTCCCCTCGTCGTCACCTGGCGGCTCGTCGAGTGGAGAGCCTGGCTTGCCGGATGCCCGCGGCCGGCACACGAGACGGCGCGCGGCTGGTATGTCAAGGCCTGTCGTGATCCCGGCGGCTCCTCCGCCGTCGGATTCGTGTCCGCGCTCGAGGCCGTGGCGTACGGGCCGCGGACGACGTGCCGGGACCGGGTCGCGCACCTGCGGATCGCCCGCGATGCGGCGAAGACGCTCACGCGGGTGAGGCTGCGGGCCGGGCGTCCCGTCACCACACCGAGGCGGCGCCGCCTCGCTCGGCAGCGCGTGCGGACGACCCTCCTCGTCGGATCGCCCCGCGACGCTCGCTTGGGTCACCGGATCGTCGGAGCGGCTTCATGAGCATCACGAGCGTGCCGCGGACGCCCGGAGACGTGGTCTCGACGGGCGTCGTGCCCGATCGACGTGTGACCGCCCTGCGCGTGCGGTTGCGCGAGTCGCTCCACGGCAAGGACGAGGCGTGCACCCTGGCACTGGCCTGCCTGCTCGCCCGCGGCCACCTGCTCATCGAGGATGCCCCCGGACTCGGCAAAACGACGCTCGCCAAGGCACTCGCCACGCTCACCTCGGGCCGCTTCGCCAGGATCCAGTGCACCCCCGACCTGCTTCCCACCGACGTGACCGGCTTCCGACTCTACGATCAGCACGCCCGGCAGTTCGAGTTCCGCCCCGGCCCCGTCTTCGCCGACGTGCTGCTCGCCGACGAGGTGAATCGTGCCACGCCGCGCACGCAAAGCGCCCTGCTCGAGGCGATGTCGGAGCGTCAGGTGACGATCGACGACACGACGCACCGGCTGGGTGACACCTTTTTCGTCGTCGCCACGCAGAACCCCGTCGAACACCTCGGCACGTATCCCCTGCCGGAGGCCCAGCTCGACCGCTTCGCGATGCGCCTGCGGATCGGCGAGCCCGACCGGGCGACGGAGATCGATCTGTTGCGCCGTGCACGGACGTCCGTCGAGGCGGCCTCGAGCGGCCCCGTGCTCGACCGTGCGGCCCTCCGAGCGTTGCAGGACGACGTGGCCGGGGTCCCGATGTGCGATGCGCTGGTCGCCTACCTCGTGGATGTCGGCCGCGCCTGCCGTGCGTTGCATGGTCAGGGCGCGCCGAGTCCGCGCGGCCTGTTGGTCTGGCAGCGTGTGGCGCAGGCCTGGGCCCTCATCGAAGGACGCGCGCACGTCTTGCCGGACGACGTGCGCCGGGTGGCCGTTCCGGTGCTCGGCGTGCGGCTCAATCTGGCCGACGAACCCTGCCAGGCGCTCGTGGACGAGGCGTTCTCCCGCGTGCGCGTGCCGGTGCCGATCGGAGGGTGACGTGATGGCGACGATGCTCGTGAACGTGCTGTGGGGAGCCGGCTTCCGCATGCTCGCGGCGGCCGCCCACGCGGCTCCGACGATCCTCTGCGGCCTGGTGGTGGCCGCGGTGTTCCGCCAGCTCGTGGGGCCGATCCTCGTCCGGCGACTGCTCGGAACGGGCGCCGGCGCGTCGCTCGTCCGGGCCTGGCTGCTCGGCATGCTGCTGCCGGTCTGCTCGATCGGTGCCATCCCGGTGGCCCGCGAGCTGCGACGCGCGGGCCTCGCGGGCGGGACGGTGCTGGCGTTCGCCGTGTCGGCGCCCCTGTTCAATCCGATCTCCCTCCTCTACGGACTGACGCTCTCCCATCCGCTGGTAATCGTCGGGTTCGCCCTGGCGTCGATGCTCGTGGTGACGGTCGTGGGGCTCGCATGGGACAGGGTGACGACCGTGCCCGATCACGGCGACATGCCACCGGAACCGGCCATCGCACCCGGCTGGCGTCGCAGCGTCGCACTCGGGTTGGACATGGTGCGCGAGGCCGCGGGGCCGACGCTGGGCTTCGCCGCGATCGCGATTGCGGGCGTCGGTCTGCTCTCTTTTTGTCTGCCGGCCGGATCGCTCCAGCGGTCCATGAAGGCGTTCGATCCGTGGGCGCCCGCACTCATGGCAGCCGTGGGCGTGCCCGCGTTCCTCACGCCGACCGATGCGATGACCCAGGTGGGCTCGATGTTCGACCATGGCAACTCCGTCGGTGCCGCATACGTGCTGCTCTCGGCCGGTGCGGGTCTCAATCTCGGCCTGCTCGCCTGGGCCTGGCGGGCGTGGGGACCGCGGGCGGCCGCGGCATGGCTGGGGCTCTTCTTCGCCGTGGTGCTCGCGGTCGCCATGCTCATCGAGCGACCGCTGTCGTTTCGCGACGCCCCGCCGGAGGATCACACGCACGCCTTCGACGTGTTCTGTCTCCCGTTCGAGACGGACGCGCGCGATCCGGTGGCACGCGTGGCGGCGTTGCTCGCCGATCGCGTGCCGGCGCATGAGTGGACGGCGCTCGCACTCCTCGCCGGGCTCGCCGCCGCCGGGTTCGCCCTGCGCCGGCTCGATCCCGGCGGGCGGCTGGAGGCGCGGCTGTCCTCGAGCGCCACCGGCGATGCCGCACCGGTGGCGCGGCGGTGGGACATCGTGCTTCCGGGGCCCGTGCTCGGGGCGGCGGCACTCGCCGGCCTCGTCGCCCTGAGCGTCGTCGCGGCCTACCTCTACTATCCCGCGCCGACGACGGCCCTCGAGGATCTGAAGTTCGTCGAGGCGGAGGCGCATGCGGCGGCGCTGGCGGGCGACCAGCGGCGCACCCGGGTCTGGGTCGAGGCCTGGGAAAACCTCGTTCGCCGTGCGGAAGTGGGCGTCTGGATTCGGAGCGGTCGCTTTGCGGGGGACGTGGCGGCGTCGGCCGGCGCGCTGCGTGAGGACATCGAGGCGCTCGAGCACTCGGTCCTCGACGACGAGCAAGCGGACCCCGACCACGTCGCCGCCGTCCTGAAGCAGACCCTCCAGTCGGGTCGAGCCTACCGCGACGCCCTGCGCGTGTTCACCACGGGCGCCGGGCTGCCGTGAGCGAGAGAGGGCGTCACGAGGCCGGCGGTGTGGATGCGGTCCCGCCCGCCGGCTCGCGCGGCCAGAGCACGAGGAACAGGAGCAGGCCGGCCAGCGGAGCCCAGCCGAGCACCGCGAGGTTGAGGTCGTAGCTTCCGGTGCGGTCCGCGACGACACCGAAGAGCTTCTGCATCGGTGACGATGCGAGCCACCCGACGAAGGCGAGCAGGCCGGTGACGCGGCCCATGTGCGACACCGTCAGCTCCTGCGTGAAGGCGTAGTAGCAGGGGAAGACGCCGAGCGTGCCGGCCGCGACGGCCAGCAGCGTGGCGAGCAGGGCCCAGCCCGCCGGCAGGATCGCGGCGACGGTCGTCAGGCCCGCCAGGAGCGCGCAGCACGCGTAGACGAGCACGCGGCTCGCGTGGATGCCGTGGCCGCGGCGGACCAGCCAGAGCGTGGCGGCGCCGGCGGCGATGCAGCCGACGTCGGTGAAGACGAAGTAGAGCGAGTTGAAGTAGAGCGACTCGGCCTCCGTGTACCCGCGGCCCTTCTGGAGGAACGTGGGCAGCCACGCGCGCACGAGCTGCCACGACGTGTTGATCGCGATGACCATCGCCACGAGCGCCCACAGCCGTCGCTCACCCAGGATCGCGGCGATGCGGCCCCGCCCTTGCACGCCGGTGCCGCCGCCACCCGCCGGCAGGAGGCCTGGCGGCACCATCCGCAGCCAGAGCGCCGCCCAGACGAGCCCCGTCGCGCCGATCACGAAGAACGGCAGCCGCCAGGCGTCGGCCTCCATCGAGTCACCGACGAGCAGCCGGATCACCAGCGGCGTGAGGATCGCACCGATCGAGGCCCCGCTCTGGAGGATGCTGTTGCCCATCACGCGGTCGCCGCGGCTCATCACGGCCTGCGTGACGATCAGCGCGCAGGGCCAGTGGCCCGCCTCGAAGAAACCGAGCAGCCCGCGGCACACGAGCATCGAGGTGTGGCCGCGCGTGAGTCCCGTGGCGAACCCCACGCCCGACCAGGCGACGAGGACGAGCGGGTAGAGCCAGCGCACCGAGACGCGGTCGGCGAGGATGCCGAAGGTGAGCGAGCCCACGGCGAAGGCGACGCCGAAAACGAACTCCATGTCGCCGTACTGCTCGTTCGTGAGTCCCCATTCGGCGGTGATGCGCGGAATGAGGTTCGCGAGCGTCTGTCGATCCATGTAGTTGATCATCG
This sequence comes from uncultured Planctomycetaceae bacterium, assembly GCA_903917235.1. Lineage (GTDB taxonomy): Bacteria > Planctomycetota > Planctomycetia > Pirellulales > UBA1268 > QWPN01. The sequence goes on from CAIWZS010000375.1 coordinate 19,186, forward strand.
TGGCGAGCAGCAGCAGGACGCTGATGCCCCAACCCCCGCGCGTTGCTCGCCCCGCCCACTCCACGCGATACTCTCCCCGAAGGCTCCGACGACCGCGGTGTTGTACCCCGGGGACGCGGTTCCCGGTTCGTCCCGTGAGGCCGGCCTCGCGGGGCGGCGATCGGAGCGGTCAACGAGGCGGGGTGCGCATGGACGAACGCACGAACTTTTTCGTCGGCTGGGGCACGCTCGCCCTGATCAACGCCGGGCTCGCGCAGGGGAAGGGGAGGAGCGGTCTGGTCTGGTGCCTCCTCTCGCTCCTGCTCGGTCCGATCGCGACGCTCCTGATCGTGGTGCTGGGACGGGTCGGCCGACACGGCGACTGACGCGGCGCCGAGAGGCGAACACGCGGCGGCTGCGGCCCGTAGAACCGCAGGTGGCACACGGTTCGTCGGTCGCCTTTCCCGGAGGTCGCTGCCATGGTCGTCGCTGACGCGGCACTGCTGCGGGATGTCCGTCGGCTGGCGATCCGGGACGAGCTCCTCGCCATGCGGCTCCGTGGCATGCTCGTGGTGCCACAGGTCGCGCCCGTCCCGCAGGGGCGTCCGCCCGTCGCCGCCCCGGGCAGGTCGCCCACCGCCCGCCGCACGCGACGCCGGCCGTAGCGTTACACTCCGGCCTGACGGTCGGAGGAGCGTGGTCGATGCGGCATCTCGTCCTCGTGCTCGGCGACCAGCTCGATCGCACGAGCGCGGCCTTCGACGGCTTCGACCCGCGCCGGGACCGCGTGTGGATGGCGGAGGTCGCCGGCGAGTCGACGCACGTCTGGTCGCACAAGGCGCGGATCGCCGTCTTTCTCGCGGCGATGCGTCATTTCCGGGATCGCCTCGAGGCCGACGGCATCACGGTGGACTACACGTCCCTGGCGGCAACGCCGCGGGCGAAAGATCCCGCCACGCTCGCCGCCGCACTCCTCGGCAGCCTTGCGGCCGCACGCAGGGCGAAGCGGCTGCCCGACCGGCTCGTCGTCGTCGAGCCGGGCGAGCACCGCGTTCAGGAAGAGCTCCGGGAGGCGGCGCGCGAGGCCGGGATCCCGCTCGACGTCAGGCCCGATCGCCACTTCCTCACGTCGCGTGACGACTTCGCGGCGCACGCGCAGGGCCGCAAGCAGCTCAGGCTGGAGTACTTCTACCGGCCGCTGCGCGAGACGCTCGGCGTGCTCATGGAGGACGGGGAGCCGGCCGGGGGCCGCTGGAACTTCGACGCCGAGAATCGCGGCGCCTTCCCGAAGTCGGGGCCGGGCGCGCTGCCGCGGCCGCGTCGGTTTCCGCCCGATGCGCTCACCCGCGAGGTGCTCGCGCTCGTCGAGGCACGGTTCGCTTCGCACCCGGGCAGCCTCGCCGAGTTCGACTGGCCCGTCACGCCCGAGGACGCCCGGGCCGCCCTCGACGACTTCCTCGCGCACCGCCTCGTCAACTTCGGTCGGTACCAGGACGCGATCTGGACGGGGGAGCCGTGGCTGTGGCATGCCCGGCTCTCGCAGGCGATGAACCTCAAGCTGCTCGACCC
>CAIWZS010000376.1 GCA_903917235.1 uncultured Planctomycetaceae bacterium
CGGCCCGGTCGCCCTCGTCGAGGCCAGCCCGCGGGAGTACGTCGAGAAGGGCCGCTTCATGCCGGGCAATCGCAGTGAGCGGCCCGCCTGGCCGCATCCCGTGGTGCACGCCGGCAAGCTCTACCTGCGCGATCAGGACTCGCTCGCGGTCTACTCGCTCGTCCCCTGAACGCGTCTCCGGGGAGGTGCCCGCGAGTGCGGGCGACCAAGGCCCTCGCCTCATCGCGGGTCGAGGACCCGGTTCTTCCATCTCAGCCGAAGAGGACCGCGGCCTGACGGATCGTGGCCCAGAGGCCCCACGCGAGCGGGAGGGTGACGAGCAGCCAGAAGGCCGCGAGCCGCACAACTGACGGCCAGCGGAGACGTGCCTCGAGGCACGTCGCGGCGTCCCCCGCCGACCACCGCACGGCCTCGGCGACAGGGCCGGTGTCGGTCCCGTCGCGCGCATCGGACTCGGATGGGGCCACTGGACGAACGAGGCTGTTGCAGATCGCCCCCGCCACGAGGAGCCCGGCCAGGATGATCATCGTGCGGTCGTAGGCCGCGGCTCGCGGCACGCCCGCGCGGACCTGCTGCTCGTTGACGTAGTTCACGAGCACGGGACCGACGACGCCCGCCACGCTCCACGCGGTGAGCAGCCGGCCGTGAATGGCGCCGACGAACGCGGTGCCGAACAGGTCGGCGAGGTACGCGGGGATCGCCGCGAAGCCGCCCCCATACATCGTGAGGATCATGCAGAACACCGCGCAGAAGAGCCCGACGTCGCCCGCACGCCCGACGGCCGGCGCTGCGGCATAGAGGGCCGCCCCGAGCAGGAAGAACACCGCGTAGGTCGGCTGTCTGCCGAGCAGATCGGAGAGCGACGACCAGAAGAACCGCCCCACGATGTTGAAGAGGCTCAGGAGCCCGGTGAAGCCCGCCCCCATCGCGGCCACGCGGGCGAGCGCGGGGGCATCGAGCCGCTCGAAGGGCAGGTCCACGCCGAGCAGGCGGCCACCGAAAATCTCCTGCAGCATGGGCGACGCCATGCCGATCACGCCGATGCCGGCCGACACGTTCAGGCAGAGCACGAGCCACACCAGCCAGAACTGTCGCGTGCGACACGCCTCGGCCGCCGTGAAGGAACGCTGCACCGGACGAGTCGCCGTGGCCCGCGGTCGCCCGGCTGCACCGCCCCGAGCACGCGGCGTCCAGCCATCGGGCGGCACCCGGTAGGCGAAGGCGCCGATCATCATGAAGAGGAACGAGAGCCCCGCCAGGACGAGGAACGTCTGCCAGACACCGACCGAATCCGGGCCGGCGAAGTGTCGCATCAACCGGTCAGCGAGCGGCGAGCCCACCATCGCGCCGCCGCCAAACCCCATGATCGCCATGCCCGTGGCCATGCCCCGGCGATCGGGAAACCACTTGATGAGCGTCGAGACGGGCGAGATGTAGCCCAGCCCGAGCCCGATGCCGCCGATCACGCCAGAGCCGAGCCAGAGCAGCCAGAGCTGGTGGCTGTACACGCCGGCCGCCGAGATCACGAGTCCGCCACTCCAGCAGCAGGCGGCCACGACGGCCGCCTTGCGTGGTCCGGCCCGCTCGAGCCACGTGCCGAAGAGCGCCGCGCTCGAGCCGAGGAACACGAAGAAGAGCGTGTACATCCACCCGAGCAGCGGCTTGTCCCAGTCGCACGTCGTCGTCGTCAGCCTGCCGAGGATTCCGAGCGACTCGGGACACGCGACGGAGTGCGTGATGCCCACGGCACGTGTCAACGGGAGCCAGAACACCGAAAACCCGTAGGCCATGCCGATGCAGAGGTGGACGCAGAGCGCGGCCGGTGGGACAAGCCAGCGATTGAACCCCGGGCCCGCGATCGTGTACCGCTTGTCGAGCATGCCGATCGCTCCCGGCGGGAACCCCACTCCTGCGCGCGGCCGTCCGGTGGAACGCGACCGGATCACGCCCCCGGCATCCCGTCCCCGTGCCCCGCGCCGCCTGCGCGTGGCCGACCGGGCGAACCATGAAGCCAGCGCTGGAACGGCACGCTCGCCAGCGCGCCGGCGGTCGGCGCCACGAGATAAATCCACACCGCATCGAGCTGCATCGAGACGAGGGCCGGTGCGAGGGAACGCGCGGGGTTCATCGACGCGCCGCTGACCGGTCCCGCGAACAGCGCCTCGAGGGCGATCACGCCCCCGATGACGATGCCGCCCAGCCTGCGCGCGTCGCGGTCGCCGCCGGAAATGGTCAGCACGACGAACATGAGCACGAACGTCAGGATGAACTCGAGCACGAGGGACTGCAGGTCACCGCCGGCCGGGATCGTCGCGCCGAGCGTCACACTGTCAGGAAAGAGGAGCCGCAGGCTCGCGCTGGCAAGCACCGCACCGAGGCACTGGCTCGCCACGTAGGGCGGCACGAGGGACCGCTCGAAGCGGCCGGCCGCGGCGAGTCCGACGGTGACCGCGGGATTGATGTGGCACCCGGACACGTTCCCGATCGAATGGATCAGCACCATGACCACCAGTCCGAACGCCAGCGCCACGCCCACGTGCGTCACGACGCCATTGGTCACCTCGTTCACGACGGCGGCGCCCGTGCCTGCGAAGACGAGCCAGAATGCTCCGAAGGCCTCCGCCCCGAGTCGCCGCATGAGCATGGTCTGGTCCGATCGGTTCGGGGGCCCACGGAAATCATCCCCACCGTGACGACCGCGGACCCTCAACGCGTCAGTCGGCACGTTCGCCAACCCGGCGGTGTCGCAGGACCGCGTCCAATCCGTAACGGCCACTGCCGGTGAGCAGGAAGGCGACGGCCGCGACCAAATAGAGCACCGCCATCTCCTTCGAAGGCCCCGAGCGGGAAAAGAGCGGATCGGCCCAGTGCTGCGCGAACGCGGCCACGCCCATCGTCACGGCGAGGAAGAGCGCTGCCGGCCGCGTGAGCAGGCCGGCGGCGATGAGCACGCCACCGGCGAGTTCCGAGAGTCCCGCCGCCCACGCGAACGCCGCCGGCAGCGGAAACCCGAGCCCCGCGACGGCCTCCACGAAGCCCGCCGGCGGCGGCACCTTCGCGAGGCCATGCCCGAAGGCCATCATGAGCCCGGTTGCGACCCGCAGGGCCGTGAAGCCGATATCGGCCTGGATCGATCGCGGCTCGTCACCGCCCACGAGAAGCTGGTACATCGCAATCCTACCTGTCGGGTCGTGCTGTGAATCACGGCCGACAGTGTAGTGTCCGGCAGGCCTGCGTCTGAAGCGACGGCGGAGCCTCTCCCCATGACGTCACCGTTCAGACGACGCGTCGCTCCGTTCCGAGCCTTCGGCCCGGCGGATCCGGCGGGGCGTCGCCCACCAGGGCCCGCATGATCGCGCGTGCGAGATTGGCGGCCCCCACGATGCGGCCCTCGGTGTAATCGTCCATGCCATACCCGAGCCGACGCTCACGCTCTCGTTGCTCCTGGATCGCGCGTTGGCAGAGCGCCGCCACGCGGAAGAATTTTTCCTGCTCGGGGTACCGCCGGTTCATGGCACGCATCTCCCACGTCATGAAACCCTAGCGCGCGGCCGACCGGCGGCCAGCCCCGTCCGTTCGACGTTCAGCCTCCCACCCCGGCACCGCGTGCCGCATCGACCTCGGCCCGCGTCGGACACCCGACCCTGCCGCCGAAACGGGCGCACTTGAGCGAGGCCGCGGTGCAGGCGAATCGTGCCGCATCGGCGGCAGGCTGCCCCTCGAGGATCGCCAGCGCGAACGCACCGTGGAAGATGTCTCCGGCCGCGAGCGTGTCCACGACCTCGACGGCAGGAGCGGGCACGCGCCGCAGGAGGCCCCTCTCGCACCATGCGTACCCGGCCCTCCCGCAGGTCGCGCCGACATGACCGTCGTGTGACGCGGCCACGTGCACGAGTGCCGCGTCGACGTCGGATGAGCCGGTGTAGGCGAGCAGACCGGCATCGGAGAACACCGCGAAGTCAGCCAGGGGCACGAGCCGCGCGAGCACCTCCCGCGGCGCGATCTCGCCGTCGAGCATCGTGGGAATGCCCCGCGCTCGCGCCGCCTCGAGCGCGAGCGACGCCCCGGCGGGCCACCGGGCATCGACGTGCACCATCGCGACGCCCCGCAGGTCGTCCAGGGGCAGCCACGCCGCGGAGTCGTCGAGCATCGGATCGTGAAAGGGGACGACCAGGCGTTGTCCGCTGCGATCCACGATGACGGCCACGCTGGACGATCGCCCGGGATGAAGCACGCGAATCGCCGAGACGTCGAGTCCCTCGGCGGCCAGCGAGGCTCGGATGAATGCCCCGTCCACGTCGTCCCCGACGCGGGCCCAGATGGCGGCCTCGCCGCCGAGCCTCGTGAAGCCGCACGCGGCCGAGATCGCCATGCCATCCGCGACGCGGCACAGCGCGTTCGCCAGCGCCTTGGCGGGCAGCGGCGGCACGGCATCGACCCGATAGATGCTCGTCGCGCAGGCACCACCGACGGCGACCATCTTGGGGCGATGTGCGGTGGACATGGCGGTGGAAGGCCGCTGGCGGCGCGACACTCGGTCAGGCTGGCGGCTTGGTCGCCGTCAGGGATGCGGCGGATCGGGCGAGCGCCGTGATGCCGTCCCAGTCACCTGCCCGCACCAGGTCGGGCGGAGCGACCCACGAGCCGCCGACGGTCGTGCAATTCGGCAACTGCAGGTAGGCCACCGCGTCCGCCCGTCCAACGCCGCCTGTGGGACAGAACATCACGTCCGGAAACACGGGTGCGACGGCCCGCAGGAATGCGACTCCGGCCGCTCCCTGGGCGGGAAACAGCTTCATGAACCGAAAGCCACGATCGTGTGCCGACATCACCTCGCTGGCCGTCGCGATCCCGGGCAGAAAGGGCAGCCCGTGTTCGACGGCCGCGTCGGCCAGGACGGCGGTGAGCCCGGGGGACACGCCGAAGTGGGCGCCGGCGGCGACCGCCCGTGCCACGTCGTCCGGCGTGAGGAGCGTGCCCATGCCGACGACCGCCTCGGGCACCGCCGCACGCATCTCGGCGACGGCGTCGCAGGCCATGGTCGTCCGCATGAGCACCTCGAAGATGTGGATGCCACCGGCCACGAGCGCCCGAGCGAGGGGCGCGGCGGTGGAGAGGTCGTGCACCGTAAGGATCGGCATCACCGGACAGCCGGCCAGCAGATCCCGCATGCCGTCACCCGGCATGCTGCGGGCTGTCGAGGAACCGGCCGCATCGGAATGGAGATCGTGGGTCACGTGTGCCGCTCTCCGGGACGCCTCGTGTCAGGCGAATGTAGCCCCGCGGCAGCGTGGACGGAACCACCGGCGACCGCCGCGTAGGGCGCGGGGGCCGCCTTTTGCGGCGGACCGCGGCGAGCCGTATTCTCACGCGGTCCGTCATCGCCCCGCCGCGTCGCGCGGCTCACCCGCCCTGGGACCATACGTCCATGCGCCCGACCACGCTCCTCGCCGCCGCGCTCCTGCTCCCTGCGGTCCTGACCCATGCCGCACCGACGGAGACGACGATCACCGAAGTCGCCCCGGGCGTGTTCTTCCGCAAGGCCCAGACAGAACCCGTGTTCACGGGGTGCAACCAGGGCTTCGTCGTCTTCCGTGACTTCGTTCTCGTCATCGACGCCAACTTTCCCGGACAGGCCGAGAACGTGATCGCGTCGATCCGCGAACGCACCGACAAGCCGATCAGGTTCGTCTTCGATACCCACTATCACGGCGACCACGCCGACGGGAACCAGCAGTACGTGAAGATCGGTGCGACCATCGTCGCGCACGAGCGCAGCCAGCCGCTCTTCGAGACCAAGGGGGCCGACGGCTTCGAGGGGGCGAAGAAGAACCGCGCGAGCGAGTACGGAGCCCTGTCGTACGAGGTGCCGTCGCTCTACTTTTCCCACAAGCTCGTGTTCGACGACGGCGCACAGCGGGTGGAACTCCTGTTCCTCGGCCACGCGCACACTGCCGGTGACGCCGTGGCCTGGCTGCCGAAGCACGGCATCCTCTTCACGGGCGACGCATGCGTGAACGGCGCCTTCAACTACACCGGCGACTCCGACACCGCGAGCTGGATCGCGGCCCTCGGCGCCATGGAGGACCTGGGCGTCAAGAAGCTTTGCCCCGGCCACGGCGAGATGGGAGGGGCGGACGTGATCGCCAGGCAGAAGCGCTGGTTTCTCGAACTGCGCGAGGCGGTGAAGGCCGGAATCGCGCGTGGTGACGGACTCGACGAGATCAAGAAAAGCATCGACATCCCCTTCTACCGCGAATGGACGGGACTCGAGGCGAAGACACGCACGGAAAACATCGAGCATGTCTTCAAGGAGATGTCGCATCCGGGCAAACCGGTGGGACAGCGGCGCCCGCATCGCCACCCGCATCCGACGAACGGCTGAGACGCGTCCGGATCGGGTCGCAGCCTGCAGCTCCCGCGCCGCACGTCTCCAGGACGAGGCCGTCCGGGTGCCCGGCGTTGGGGAACTCACGACCATGGCAGGGCGTGACCTCCACGCCCCCGCAGACAAACAGGACGGTCTTCATGAACGCCCCACGCGATTTCGTCTCGCGGCCTCCCCGGTCAGGCACATCCCCTGGTCGAGCAGGGATCGAACGCACCGATCCACGACCCGATCGTGGACGTTCACGCCAGCCCGGCGAAGATGCACGATACCTTTGGATGCGCAGCTTGAGACGCCAGCAGGCACCGCGATCGGCGGCGGCCACGGAGTGAACGGGCGGCCGTGTCCGGTGTGCGACGTTCGGTTCCGAGAGCATTCGTTCTGGATGGATTCGTTGTGCACGCATGCGTCGTGACATCATCCTGGAGATGAATGGCATGAAGGCGGATGGTATGACCCGGACCAACGATCTCGAGCGGCGCTTCGCGGCCGACGGCTACGTCGCCAACATCCGCGTGGCCGACGAGGCCACGGTGCTCCACAACCGGCGCCAGTTCGACGAGGTGGAGGCCCGAGAGGGACGGGAGAAGTGCCAGCGCGGCCTGTACGATCCGCACTTCACGATCCCGTTCGTCTGGGAGCTGGCCACCAATTCCCGGGTGCTCGACGCCGTGGAATCCGTGATCGGGCCGAACATCCTCGTGATGGGGAGCCACTTCTTCTGCAAGTACGGACCGACGCGGGCCTTCGTGGCCTGGCATCAGGACGTCACCTACTGGGGCCTGGATCCCGCCGTGGCTGTGTCGGCCTGGTATGCCGTGGACGACAGCGACGTGGGCAACGGCTGCCTGCAGGTCATCCCGGGCACGCACTCGGGCGGCATCCGGGCCCACGGCACGTCGCCCGATCCGACGGCCAACCTGCTGAGCATCAACCAGCAGGTGCCCGTGACGGCAGAGGAGGAGCGGCGGGTGGTGGACGTCCAGCTGAAGGCCGGCGAGATCTCCCTGCACCATGGCCTGATCGTGCACGGCAGCCAGCCGAACCAGTCGACCCGCAGGCGGTGCGGGCTGGCGATGGTCTACATTCCGACGTCGGTCCGGCAGGTGGGCGAGAATTCCCTCGGCACCCGCTGGCGCTCCGTGCTCGTCCGGGGCGAGAACCGGGAGCGAAACTTCATCGACGAGCCGCATCCGTTTTGAGCGCCGGTTGTTGCAGAAGCCGCTCGTTGGGGGTCCGCTCAACGGGCCGGCTTGTTCACGTGACCACATACGCTGTCCGCGGATCGTGACGGGCTGGCGGCTTTCGTGCCTGCGGAGCACGGCCCACCGTATCCTCCGCTCCCGGTCAGTCGTTCGCCAACCACGATCTCAGCCACCACGGCCAGGATCCGGGCAAGATCGAAAAGCTCGCCGTGATCGAGCGCGACCTGCTTGCCGAGTGGGGCCGGTTCCTGGGCGGGCTGAAGGAGGCCCGCGAGGGGGATGGCCGGCTGCTCGACCGCACGATGGCGCTGATGGGCGCGGCGTTGGGCAATGCGTCGAGTCACGACGCCGCGAACCTGCGGATCCTCGTGGCCGGCGGCCGCTTCAGGCACGGCAGCCACCTGGCCCACGATCCGAAGAATCCCCCGCCGCTGTGCAACCTCTGGGTGCAGATGCTCCACGAACTCGGCGTGGAAGTGCCGCGGTTCGCGTCGAGCACGTCGGAAACGCTCGCCGGATTCGCCACGTGACGCGGACCGAGCATCGTGTTGACGGCGGTTGAAAACGGCGTCGCGGGACGGCGTGCGACCCTCACCGGCCGATCGTCAATCACCTCGCCAACCATCCGAGACCGGACGGTTATAAAAGGCAAGTCGGGGCGACCCCGAACGTGCGGTCTCTCATGAGGCAGCACATTCGCAAAACGCCCGAGAAATCCGCAGGTCTCTGCCCATACCCATTCCCGTGCCAGATCTGGTTCGACGGGGATGCGGTGCGGGCGAGATCGGCGTCTCGGCGTAAACGCGGAAGCAGCTGACCGGGGCGGGCCCGAGCCCGCCCCCCTGCTCCACCCCGGAGGCATTTTTCATCGCCTCCGAGGTTTCTACCATGCTTCGTTTCAATGATGACGCCGGCTCCGCCGGCAGTGTTCCTTCCTACTCCCCTGTCCCCCAGTCCTCCGCTGCCAGCGGCGGCGCCCCGGCCCCAAGCCGCCGTGGGCGGGTCCGAAGCGCCGACTTCGGCATGCCCGAGCGGCAGGGGCTGCTCGATCTCTCCCGTACCTACCTCGAGGTCCAGGCCCGGCTCTGGCCCGAACTCGCCGGCACGACGGCCGTGCCGGCGGCCGACGCCGCCACGATCGCGGCGATGGCCGATGACTTCGAGCGGCGGTTCCGGCAGCAGCAAGCCGAGGTCTTTCGTCCGGGCGGTACGCCGATCATCTGGCTCGCTCTGGCGGTCGGCTACCTGCGGTTCAGCGATGAAAACTCCAACCCGAGGTCGCTGGATCAGCAGCTGCTCAACGTCTTGAACCGCGCCCGGCGGGACGGCGTTTTCGTGCCCTGGCATTACGTCCTGGCCGATGCCGCCGTCAGCGGCACCCTTGCCTGCCGCACCGGCTACACGCTCGCCAAGACGATCGTCGAGCGGCGCGACGAGTTCGGGGTGTCGTGGTTCCTGATCGACGACCTCTCCCGCCTCAGCCGCAACACGATCGAATCGCTGCGGCACGGGGAATTGGCACAGGCGACCGGCGTCCGTGTCGTCGGCGCCAGCGACGGGTACGACAGCGCCAACCCTCAGTCTTCGCTTTTGCTTCCTGTGCTCGGCTCGATGAACGAGGCGTTCATCACGCAGCTGAAGTCCAAGGTGAAGCGGGGCATGGACGACGCTTTCCGTCGCGGTGACAACATTTCACCGCCCGGCGTCGGCTACCGGCTCGTCGACCTGAAAGACGCTCACGGCAATCTCGTGATCACCCACAAGAACACGATCGAGAAGGTCGTCGAGATCGACCCTGAAGCTGCCGACTGGACACGAAGGGGCGCCGAGATGATCGCCTACGAAGGCAAGAGCGCCATCGACGTGGCCCGGCTCTTCAACGAGCACAAGGTGGGTGGCAAGCAGACGTGGTCCGACAGCAGGGTCCGCCAGCACTACGCCCGCGAGCGGCTCGTCGGCAAGGACGTGCTCCACAAGAGCAGGCAAGCCACCGACCGCCAAACCGGCAAGAAGAAGGTGATCTGCCTTCCGAAATCGGAGTGGATCTGGCGGGACGTGCCACACCTGCAAATCCTCACCGACGAGCTCGCGAACGCGGTGCTTGAGAAGCTAGGCCGGGGTGCGGAGTCATTCGGCCGCAAGGCGAATGACCGACGGAAGAAGGCCCGCCGCGTGGACCTGGACCCGAAGGTCCTCGTCCGGCCGATCTGCGGCGGCTGCGGCAACCCGATGATCCTCGGGCGTTCGGACGACAAGTACCAGAGCTTCTTCTGCTTCAACGCGAACAACGGGATTCATGGCTGCACGAACCGCGGCTACAAGTCGGCAAGGATCATCGACGAAGCGGTACTCGGCAAAATCATGGCGACGCTCTTCACGGATGACTTCCTCGCCGACCTGACGGCCGAGGTGAACAAGCGGCTCGCATGGATCGTCCGGCAGCCGATTCCCTCCACCAAAAGGCTCGAGCAGGAAATCGCGAACGAGGACCGCCAACTGAAGCGGCTAACCGACCGGCTCGCCAAGCTCGACGACACGCACCTCGACGCGGTGCTAGCCAAGGCCGAGGAGATGGGTCGGCAACTGGCGGCCAAGCGGGAGCAGCTCAAGGAGTTCCAGCGTGCTGGCCGGCGGCCGAGCGTAAAGAGCGTCACGGAGAAGGACGTGGTCGCGGCGCTCACGCACCTGCGCGACCTGCTGCAAGGCGATGTGGGCGTCGCGGCCCAGGTGCTCAAGGCCCTCGTGGGCGACGTCGTCCTCGAGAAGCGACAGGTCGAGGGGCAGGAGAAACCGCAGATGGTCGCCCGGTTCACGATCAATGCCGTGCCGGCTTTGGCGGTGCTCGATCGTGGTAGGGCATTTGAAACTGACGGCACTTCGTCGGCACTATGGCGTGCGGCCTGCAGCACGCAGCCGGCAGTGAGGGCTGGTGAGGCCACGCTGAAAGAGGTGGTCGTGCCACTGAATCGCAAGTGCCGCCGGGCCGGCGGCGACCGCGCGGTCACAACGTCAGCCGACTCACGGCCGCCGCAGACGTGAGGACGGGAATCCCCTGGAACTCGCCGATCCCGAGAAGATGGGCATCGCCTGAAACAATCAAGTCTGCACCGCAGGCTACGGCCGTCGCAAG
>CAIWZS010000377.1 GCA_903917235.1 uncultured Planctomycetaceae bacterium
ACCTTGAAGATGTGCCCCACCTCCTCGAGCGTGTAGCTGTAGCCGTCGCCGAGGCCGTAGCGAAGCTTGATGATTTCCCGCTCGCGGTAGGAAAGACTCTTGAGCACCTTCGCGATGCGATTCCGGAGCATCTCCTGGGCGGCACCCACGGCGGGGTTTTCAGCGCCGGTGTCGGGCAGGAGGTCGCCGAAGTGGCTGTCCTCGCTGTTGCCCACGGGACGGTCGAGGCTGATCGGGTAGCGGCTCATCGCCGTCACCCGGCGGGTCTCGTCGACCGGCGTGCCCGCCCGGGCGGCGATCTCCTCGATCGTCGGCTCGCGGCCGTACTCCTGGAGCAGCTGACGCGCCACGTTCCGGACGCGGCTCATCGTCTCCACCATGTGCACCGGGATACGGATCGTGCGGCTCTGGTCGGCCACCGCGCGGGTGATCGCCTGCCGGATCCACCAGGTCGCGTAGGTGCAGAACTTGAAGCCGCGGCGGTACTCGAACTTGTCCACCGCCCGCATGAGCCCCGCGTTGCCCTCCTGGATGAGGTCGAGGAATGAGAGCCCGCGGTTGCGGTACTTCTTCGCGATCGACACGACCAGACGCAGGTTGCCCTCGGAGAGGCCGCGCTTCGCCTGCTGATACTTGGCGAAGATGACGCGGATCTCGTTCATCCGCCGCGCGAGGCTGCGCGGCGTTTCCTGACAAGCCTTGAGGATCGAGCGGTACTCGTCGACGAGCTTCTGCCGCCCCGACGGCGGCTGCTTCGTCCGCTTGTGTGCGTCGATCTTGGCCCTCAGCTCCTTGATCCGGGCGACGAAACCATCGAGCTGCGGGATCATGCCCTCGATGCGCTGGGTCCGCAGGCCGAGTTCCTCGACGAGCCGGACGCAGCGCCTGCGACGCCGGCCGAGTCGGGCCCACGCCTCGCGCCGTTCGGCCATCCGCCGCTTCTTGGAGAGGGCGATCCGGTAATCGGCCTTGTTCTGCTTGATGAGCACCTCGAGCGTCCGCAGGTTGTGCGGCAGGCGTCCGAGGATCTGCTCCTTCTCGAGGCGGTCGGTCACCGAGACCTGCACCGTGCGGTCGAATGGCAGCTCGCCGCGATGCACCCGCGAGAGCACCCGAAAGGCGTGCTCGCAGACATATTCGCACTCGAGCAGCTTCGCGCGGAACTGCGCCCGCGTCGTCTCGATCTGGCGGGCGAGGTGGATCTCCTGGGCCCGCGTGAGCAGCGGGATCTCGCCCATCTGGGTCAGGTACATTCGGACCGGGTCATCCGACCAGTTCTCGACCTGCTCGGTGAGCATCTCCTCCGCATCGGTGCCGGTGTCGACCTCCGCGTCGGCCTCGCGGTCGAGCTCCCCCTCGGGAAGCACGGCCACCTCGGTCTCGTCGACCAGCAGGTCGGCGTCGGCCTCCTCGGCATCGACGACCTTCTCCGTCAGGTCCTCGACTTCCTGGGGATTGGAAACGACATCGTCCTCGAGTTCATCCAGCAGCGAGTCGTACAAATCAGTGCTCCTTGGTCAGTCCATCACGGTCCGTCATGTCCCCGTCGCGCGATCCGGGAGAAGTCGGGAAATCAGAGGAAAGCGAGAAACGCATCGATGCATGGGCGGGATCGAGCCGAATCTGCACCGCGGCCAATCATTCGACGAGCCGACAGTGTGATTCAAGGGTGAGGCAAGTCCAGCCACCCCCCCAAGCCATCCATCCGGTCATCCGTCCAGCCAGCCGCCCAGCGAAGCGTCCAGCAAGCCACCATGTGTTCACCACCTCCGCCACCACCACCAGATCGCTCCGGCGCGAGGGGATGCGATCATCCATTCGCGCACCGCCGACCGAACCGAATCCACGACATCCACGACCCAATCGAGGACGCCGATTCGAGGACGCCGAATCCAGGATGGCGGTGTGCCGTGCGGGTGTGCTCCTCGAGTCGTCGTGCGTCGGCAAGGGGGCACTCCCGGACGGCGTGAGATTATGCCGCTGGTCGATCATCGGGACCACTTTTTTTTTGCCTGCCCGACGTTTTTTTGGCGTCTTCAGGCCTGCTGTTGGTAAAAGGGATCGAGGGAGCGGCTTCTGCGGCCACGGTACATCCGTCGCCGAGTCCGGTGGGCAACGATGGAAACATTCGAGCTACGGTGTGCGTGTTCCGCGACGATCCCCGTCGTGGCTGGTCAGGCTGGCGGGAGGGCTCGCTGCCCCTCCTGCGGCGTCGAGCAGCCCGTGCCTCGACTGGGTGCTCTGCGTCGACTCGGGACTTCGAGTCATGCCGGTCAGGCAAGCCATGCGCTTCATGGCGCTTCGGGCGGAACGGCCTCGGCGTCGGCAGCCCGCACGACCGATGGGGTGCACCGGCACGACGCGGGCTCGCGTCGGCCGTGGTCGATCGGACACGCGTGTCTGCTCGCCGGAGGGATCGTGGCGCTCGCCGCCTCGCTCGGCGCGTGGCAGTACGGGTCCACACCAACCGGAAACTCGTGGGTCGACGAGGTCGCCATCCGTCAGATCGTTCGCTCGTCGAGCCTCGATGCCGTCCTGCGAGCGTGGCAGGTGTTCGAGCGGAACGGGCCTCAGCCTCCACCGCCCAATCAGGAGCGACGGGAGCGGGCCGCGTCGACGATCGCCAGCCTGCTCTGGGTCATCGCATCAGCCGGTGCGGTCGTCGCGGCAGGGGGCGCGGCAGCGATCCTCTCCACGCGCCTCGCGCCGCCCGAGCGATCCGGTGCGACGCGCTGAGCGCGTCGGCATGACCGTCAGCCCCACCCGCACCGGCTGGATCGACGTCGGCTGGATCGACGTCGCCGCCGTCATCCGAACCGAGCCGACGCAGAGGGGTCAACGGCGGCGCGACGGGTCCGGGGTGGGCTCAGCGTTGAACCCCTGCAGCATGCTGCCGATCGCCCGCATGACCGGGCCGCTGGATCGGCTCGGCGCGGCGTGCGGCTGAGGGGACGGCCGCCCCGCGCGATCGCCGCGCGGTTTCGCGGTCTCGGCAGGACGCGACGGCGCTGGCGTCGTGGGACGCGCTTCAGCCGCTGTCGTGGTCGCCGCCGCACCAGCCTCCGTGGCCGTGTCTTCTCCATCCGTGACGGGACGGGGTGCGACGAAGGAGGCGTCCGCCTGCATGGCGATGCGCTCGGGCACGACCAGGTGTCGCAGCGGAGGCGTCGCGGTCGCGGCGGCATCTCCCGATGCGGGGACGCTCGAGGCCGACGTGGTCGTGTTCGGCTCCGTGCGAGATGACGGGGTCGAACCCTTCGCCGCGGTCCGTGACTCCGCCATCGTGCCGGTCGATCCCGTCGTGGCGTTCGCTTCACCCACCGAGCCCGCATCGTTGCCGGGCGCCGTCGTGACGGGCGCACCGACGGTCACGTCGGCACTCCGTGACGAGTCGCTCGTCGATGTCCCGCGAGGCCCGGTCGGCTTGGCAGGCAGATGTCCTGCGGCGACGGCCTCCAGCGGCAGGGCGACGTCGCTCACGGGCGTCGTCGGGATCGGCAGCGATTCGCTCACGGAGGGATCGGGAGAGGCGAGCACACTGCCGGGGCGATTCGCCGCCGTCTGGGCGGCCCGCTGGCGACTGGCAACGGCCAGCGGAACCTCGATATCGGAACCGGGAGCGGGTGGGACCGGTGGCTGCGGACGCGACCCTCCGATCGGCCCCGCGACCGGAGGCAGCGGTCGGATCTCCGTGGTTTCGTTCGCCTGATCATCGAAGCCGGGGGCGGAGACGACGGTGTCAGGGCCCGTCGCGGGCTCGATAGCGACGGACTCGATCGGCGTGAGCCCGGTCGCGAGCGGTGCGGGCGAGACAGGTGCCGCGTTGTTCGTGATGGCGGAATCGAGGGCGTCCGCATCGGGGACCTCCGCGACCGGGATCGCCGCTTCGGTCGGGGTGTCGTCCGCAACGACCGGATCGGCAGGCATGGCCTCCCGATCCGATGGGATCGGGTCGACCGGGGTGGGCGACGGTTCAGCCGTCGTCGTGACCCGTTCGGATTCATCGGGCACCGCGTTGTCGATCCCGATGGCACCCTCCTGGTCGGTGGCGGCCGAGGTGACCGGCTCCGTCACCGTGCCGGCCGGCACGTCGGTCACAGGAACCACCGCCGGCACCGTCGCGTTCCCCGTCTCGATCCCGGGCGCCGCTTCCGTCACCTCCGCGGCGCGAGCGGGCTCGACGGGGGCGAACACCTCCACGGCGTCCCGCGGCGGAAGCGCACTCGACGAAATCCCTGCCGCGGGCACCGACATCGGAGCCAACGGTGCGGTGGCGACCGGGTGTGCCTCCACGGGGGCCGCGGCGACCGGCGGGGTGAACGTCTCCTGCGGCTGCGTCGGCGGTGCGATCGATACGGCCGCGAGCGCCTCGGTCAGCGACGACGGAAACGTCCCCGCGGCACCTTCCGGCCGCACGAGCTGCACCGAGAGGAGCGGCTGGCCCTCCCGGAGCGGATGACGCAGGACACAGCCCTCGAACCGGTCCTCGGCCCGCAGGGCGCTCTCCGGCAGCATGGCCCGTGGCCAGTCGCGGAGCGCCACGTCCCACACGGTCACCGGCGCCCCCTGAGGCAGCGACCGCAGGGCCACGAAGATCGGCTCGCTCTCCACCTGCGGCCGTGTGCGGGCGACGTGGGCGTCGAAGAAACTGTTGATTCCGAACGCCGCCACGGCGCCGGCGACGAACGCGGCACCGAAGACGGTCGGCGTGGCCGGGCGATGCCGCTTGGCGGACGGTTCGTGGGACTGCGCTGCGTCGTGCATGGGTGCATCCGGGTGCTGTCGGCCCGGCGGCCTCCGCCGCCATCGTCGGAGGAATCGGCACACCCGTCTCGCGCCGGCCACTCGGTGCCGTGGTGAGGTCTTCGCTTGCCAACGATGCGCAGAGCGCCGGGGCTGCGCGGAGTCGCCCGCTTCGCCGTCTCACCACCTGTCGCGCGGGCTCTCCGGCACATCCCTCCGACGCTCCCCATCTTCGCGAGAGGGCGGCGCTGGCAGGGTGCCGCGTCCTACCTCGTGAAGGTGTCGGCGTCGACGGTCGTGGCGGTGGCGAAGACCGGGTCGACCGCTGCCGCACGTGGACTGATGACGAGCAGCTGGCGGGAGGCGACAGCGTCTGCCGGTCGTTCCTGGAGGATCGCCTCACCGATGCTCGACGGGGCATCGGGGCGGCATCCGATCACGAGCAGGCCATGGGGCGGCAGGTCGACCGTGACCGCGAGACGGTCGAGACGATGGCTCGACTGTCCGGTTTCCAGCCGGAAGGCGCCCTCCTCGCCGACCCATGTGCGCCGCGAGGGCCCGTGCTTGAGTTCGGGCACCGCCTCGATCCGCATCCGGCCGTCCGCCGCCGGCCACGCCCGGACAGCCACCACGCCACTGGCATCGTGGTACGTGGTGCCGCGGACCGATTCGCCGTCGTTCTCGAGCACGATCAAGTCCGGCCGCAGTGTCGTGGCGACGATCTCCGCCCGCCGGCCGGGCAGCAGCTGCAGCACGCGGAGCGTGCCAGGCGCGTCAAGCGTGGGCTCCGCGGCCGCCTCGGCCAGACGGGAGGCCAGCGGCGCGGGCACGTCGCCGATCACCACCCCGCCCCGCAGACCGTTGGCCGAGAGCTGTCGTCGCGTCGGTTCGTCGATCGCCTGCTCGTCGACGAGGGACCAGAGATCGTTGCCAAGCAGCGGGTCGTGGGGTTCATGGCGCAGGAACACCACATCCACCTCGAGCGGGCGGCTGGCCGGCGGCCGCCGTGGTCCGGCGAGGGCTCGTTCCACGGGGGCGGCGGCCCGGTCGGCCGTGCCATGGGGCGCGAGCTGGCAGCCCGCCGCTGCGACGACCGCGAGGCCCGTCGCGAGGGCGAGGGCTCCGCGCGGTCGCTCCGGGTGTTGGAGAGACCTGCCGCGGCGGGATGCGGCGACGTTCGGTGGTCGGAAAAAGGCCATGGGGGACTTTTTCCACGTGCAGTCGGCCATGTCGTCGCGCTCCGTCGCGTCTCGCCGAGCCGATCGATCGTGAGTGGAACACGCACTCGTCGGCGGCACGCGTCCCCGATACACGTGCGCGGTGACCGGAGAAGACGGGATGACCGCGGCATCGTGGCAGGTTGGGAAACCGGGCCTTGGCACGCCGGGCAGGGGACAGGTAGCGACGAACATGCCGTGCGTCAACGTCGTTCGCGGGTCGACGGCGCGTGGGCGCGTCAGGCGACGTGCGCGACGGCGTTCCGAAACATGGTCAAACCGGCGCCGGCGACGGACGGATCGAGCCGACCGTGCCACGCGGGGTGCTGTGTCGCATCGACGAACCGTTCCGGATGGGGCATGAGTCCGAAGACGCGGCCGGTCTCGTCGCACGCGCCGGCCACATCCGCCTGGGAGCCGTTGGGATTCGCGGTGGCGTCGCGATCCGTGTCGTAGCGCAGGGCGAGCACCCCGGCGGCATCGAGCGACGCGAGGGCCGCGCCCGATCCGGTGACGAAGCGTCCCTCGCCGTGGGCGACCGGCAGCTCGAGCTGGCCGATGCCACGCAGGAAGACGCAGGGCCCGGGCTGCGCCACCAGCGGCACCCAGCGATCGATGAACCTCCCCGAATCGTTGTGGGCCAGCGACGCGATGGGTTCGCCACCTGCGCCCGCCGCGAGCAGGCCCGTCTGCAGCAGCACCTGGAAGCCGTTGCAGATGCCGAGGATGAGCCCGCCTCGGTCGCGGAAGCGATGCAGTGCATCGGCCAGCCGCACGCGCAGCTCGAGCGCGAAGATGCGGCCGCTGGCGATGTCGTCGCCATAGGAGAAGCCGCCCGGGATGCAGACGATCTGCACGTCATCCAGCGCCGCGGGCCGTGCCACGAGCGCGCGGATGTGCACCCGTCGTGCGAGCCCCCCGGCCAGCTCGAACGCGCGGGCCGTCTCATGATCGCAGTTCGTGCCGGGAGCCCGGAGCACGAGGGCGCGCGGTGCGAGCATGTCAGCGTGCCCCTCCCGATGGACCAGCCGTCGATGCACGGTCGGATCCCGCGGCCGTGGCGGGCTCCCGCGCCGCGCCACGCCACGCGGCCGCGAGTCGTTCGACGGGCAGCGACTCGACGGCTCCATCGAATCCCTCGATCTGCACCACGGGCTCGGTCGTCACCTCGCCCACCCAGGCCCACGTCGTGCCGTCCATCGTCGCGGCGAATGCATCGACGGCGTCCGCCGGCACGGCACAGAGGAACCGACCGGGCGATTCGCTGCAGCCGACGGCCAGCGCGCGGGCCGCGGCTGGCGTGCCGGCGAGATCCGCGGGGACGTCGGCGAGCCGGAGACGGCAGCCGAGTCGGCCGCCGATCGCCATCTCCGCCGCCGCGACCACGAGCCCGCCGTCGGAGATGTCGTGGCACGACGCGACCACCCGCGCCGCCGCCGCGGCGGCCACGGCCCGCACCTGGGTGCGGCATGCGCCGAGATCGACCGCCGGCACCCGGCCACCGCGGACGACGCCGAGCCGTTCGAGCTGGCTGCCGGCGAGGTCGGCGGTCGTGCGTCCCACGATCGCGAGCCACTGCCCGGCGGCGGTGAAGGCCGGCGTGACCGTCCGGGCGACGTCGTCGACCTGGCCCAGCGCCGTCGCGAGGAGGGTGGGCGGAATCGATCGCTCGCGCGCGACGCCGTCGCGGTCGGTCCAGGCGAAGACGTTGTTGAGGCTGTCCTTGCCGCTGACGAACGGCGCGGCGAAGGCGAGGGCGACGTCGTGGCAGGCGCGGCAGGCCTCGACGAGCGTGCCGAGCGATTCCTCTCGCTTGACGTCACCCCAGCAGAAATTGTCGAGCAGCGCGATGCGATCCGGATCGGCTCCGGCGGCCACGACGTTGCAGATGGCCTCCACGATCGCGCCGGCGGCCATCTGCCAGGGGTCGAGCGTGCCGAGCGTGTGCCGCAGGCCCACGCCGAGCACGATCCCGCGCTCGCGGCCGAGCGCGCCGCGGATCACCGTGCCGTCGGCGGGGCCGGCGCCGGGGCCGAGCAGCGGCTTCACGGCGCTCGCCCCCTGCACCTCGTGGTCGTACTGCCGGATGATCCATTCCTTGCTCGCCACGTCGGGTGCCGCGAGCAGGTCGAGCAGCACGACACCCGTCATCGGCCAGGGCTCGCGCCAGGCCACGGGCACGGGCGCGGGTGGGACGTGGCGGGAACGGAGCCTGCGTCGCGGTCGCCCGTCGTGCAGGAACGTGCAGTCGAGTTCGCCCGCGACGCGATCCTCCCAGCGCAGCACGAGACGGCCGGTCCCGGTGAAGCTGCCGATCGCGGTCACCTCGACGCCCTCGTCCGCGGCAACCTCCGCGAGCGCCTCCCAGTCGGCCGGAGCGACGGCCAGCACCATGCGCTCCTGCGCCTCCGAGATCCAGACCTCCGTCGCCGACAGGCCGGCGTACTTCAGCGGCACCCGGTCGAGCTGCACCTCGGCGCCGAGGGCGGCGCCCATCTCGCCGACCGCGCTCGACAGGCCGCCGGCGCCGCAGTCGGTGATCGCGTGGAACAGACCGCGTCGTGACGCCTCGAGCACGAAGTCGGCGAGCGTCTTCTCGTTGATGGCATGGCCGATCTGGACGGCGCCGCCGGACGCGCGTTCGCTGTCGCTCGAGAGTTCGATGCTCGAGAAGGTGGCTCCGTGGATGCCGTCGCGGCCCGTGCGGCCACCCGCGACGACGACCAGATCGCCGCGCCGGACCTCCGCGGCCGCGGTGTCTCGCGGCATGATGCCGACGGTGCCGCAGAAGACGAGCGGATTGCCGAGGTAGCCGGGGTCGAAGGCCACGGCACCGGCGATGGTGGGGATGCCCATGCGGTTGCCGTAGTCCCGCACGCCCGCGACCACGCCCGCGAGCAGGCGGCGCGGCGGAATGACGCCGGGGGGCAGGTCGGCGGCCGGCGTGTCGGGCGGGCCCACGCAGAACACGTCGAGGTTCGCGATCGGTCGCGCTCCGAGCCCCGTGCCGAGCACGTCGCGGATGACACCGCCGAGCCCCGTGGCGGCCCCGCCGTAGGGCTCGATCGCGGAGGGGTGATTGTGGGTCTCGACCTTGATGCAGATGTCGTGATCACCGTCGAAGCGGACGACCCCCGAGTTGTCCCGGAACACGCTCACGCACCAGTCGCGACTGCCGAGCCCGTGGCGGATCGATCGCGTGGCGGCGAAGACCGTCTCCTTGAGCAGGTTGTCGTAGGAGATGCGCCCCGCCGGCCCCTCGTGGTCGACGGCGCTCGTGAGCGTCTTGTGGCAGCAGTGCTCGCTCCACGTCTGGGCGATGGTTTCGAGCTCGATCTCGCCGGGCGCGCGGCCGAGGCTCCGAAAGTGATCCCGCACCGCGTGCAGCTCGGGAACGGTCAGGGCGAGGCAGCGGTCCCGGCTGAGGCGGTCGAGCGCCGCGTCGTCGAGGCCGTCGAGGACGACGGCCTCCTGACGGTACGTCCACGTGCGGCCGCTGCCGAGCGTCTCCAGGACGAGCGGCCCGACGACGACGTCATGGATCGCCTCGCTCGCAAGCAGGCTCCACGCGAGCCTGCGGACATCCGCCTCGGGGAGTGGCGGCAGCCAGAACGTGCGCACGCTGCGCACGGCGACCGGCCGGGGTCCGACGAGCGCACACGCCGCGCGGGCCGTCTCGGCCGCCGGATCGGTGACCCCCGCGCGCGGCAGCACGCGGACGACCGTGGGCAGGCCGGGCGGGGTGACGGCGAGCGCGGCGGCGCCGAGCGGGGCGGCCACGAACGACTCCGTGACCGGATCGGTGAGCACCGCCGTCGCCACCTTCTCGATGTCGGCGGCCGTCAGGTCGCCCTCGATGAGCCAGCCCGTCGAGCTGCGGGCCTGGGTGCATCCCGCGACGCCGATGTCGGCGGCCCCGGCGACGAGCGCGCGGGCGCCGTGGTCCGCGGCCGCATGCTTCGGATGCACGTCGACTTCCCAGAGCATCGTGGACTCCGTCGGTCAGGAGGTGGCGCCGTGGTCGCGATCGACGCCCCGCGCGCCACGCTCACGGCGCCTCACCGTGCCGGATTCGTCGGGCGGCGCGTCGGCGGCGTCGCGCCGCATCTTCGCGTCGCGCAGGAGCGCGAGGAGGCGGCTGCGGTCGCCGCCCTCGATCGCGGCGCGCATCCTCGCGGCGGAGCGCTCGACCCGCCCGAGCGCCGCGGTGACGAACCGCGCGTTGTCGAGGAGGATGTCGACCCAGAGTTCGGGGTCTCCGGCGGCGATGCGGGTCGTGTCGCGCCAGCCCCCCGCGACGAGCGCGCGGACCTCCGGGGGCGTGGCGGCCGCGACCGCCGCGGCGACGACGTGCGGGGCGTGACTCGACGACGCGAGCAGCCGGTCGTGCTCGCGCGGCGGCATCATGAAGACGGTGGCGCCGAGCGCCGACCAGAACCCGCCCACCTCCTCGGCATCGCGGGGCGGCGTGCGCGGGGCGGGTGTTACGACCGTCACGCGGCCGACGAACAGGTCGGCGGCCCCGGCCGAGGCGCCGCGTCGATGGCTGCCCGCGATCGGGTGCGCGCCGACGAACCTGCCGCGACGCGAAGCCCGGCGTCGCTCCCACGCGCCGACGATCGAGGCCTTCGTGCTGCCCGCGTCGGTGAGGAGCGTGCCCGGCCGGATGGCGGCGTCGATCGCGTCGAGCAGACCTGGGATCGCCCCCACGCCCGTGGCGACGACGACGAGGTCGGCTGCCGCAACACCGGCCGCGAGGTCGTCGGTCGTCTCGTCGACCGCTCCGGCCCGCCGTGCCTCGGCCATGCCGGCGGCGGACCGGCCCACGCCGATCACGCGTTCCGCGAGACCGCGGGACCGCAGGGCCATGCCGACGGAACCCCCGATGAGTCCCACCCCCACGATCGTGACGGCAGGCCACTGGACGTGCATGGACGGGGTGGAAGAGAGGCGCTTCACGGCGGAGTCGTTCTACCAGACCATGCGGCCTCGCGGTATCCATCGGCGGTGCGGTGCGGGCCTCGATCGGGGCATCCCCGTACAATTCGCCGGAGGCCCGAGGCAGACGAGCGGCCTGCTCCACAGGCGCCATGACAGGTGCGACGAGGCGGAACGTGACGCGCGACGCGCATCCCGGCGTGCAGCCGGTCCGGACGGGCACGCGGCGGATTCCCGACGCGGTGCTCGCCGACGTGCTCGGCCGGCTCGCTCTCGCGTTGGGTGCCGGGATCGACGTCCGCCGCGCGTGGGCGAGCGAGACAGAGCGGGTGCCGCGACGCTGGCAGCGGACGATGGCCGCCGTGGGCGACGGTCTCGCGGACGGCGTCGGTCTCGGCGTCGCGATGGAGTGCGCGGGCGGGTTTCCGCCGCTCGTGACGGCGCTGGCGACCGTCGGTGATCGCACGGGCCACGAGGCCGAGCTCCTGGGCGATGCGGGGGCGGCGCTCCGGCATGCCATCCGTTCGCGCCGGGCGCTCGCCCGCGGTCTCGTGAAGCCGGCGATCCAGCTCGCGCTTGCCGTCGCGGTGATCGGGCTGCTCATCCTCGTCAGCGGCGGAGTGCAGGGCCTCGACGGCCGATCGGTCGACATGGTGGGGCTCGGCCTGTCGGGGGCCCGTGGCCTGGCGGTCTTCGCCGGCGCGGTGGTCGCGGCGGGGATCGGCGTCGTGCTCATCGGCGCGCTGGCCGCACGCAGCTGGGCCGCGCACGGTATGGTGCGCCGCGTCGTGGCAGGCCTGCCGGGGATCGGGTCCGCCACGCGGGCCGCCGAGGCGGCGGCGTGGTGCCGCGCGGCGTCCGTCGCCTCGGGCGTCGGCCTCGACGTGGGATCGCTCGTGACGCTCACCGCGCGGGTCGCGCCCGGGCTCGGCATCCGCCGCGACGTGGTCGAGGACCGCGTCCGCGCCGGATCGTCGCTCGTCGAGGCGCTCCGGGAACGTGGCAGCCTGCCTCGAAGCGTCCTCGAGGCGGTCGCCGTCGGTGAGATGACCGGCACCACGGCCGAGACGCTCGACCGGGAGGCGACGCTGCTCGAGGAACGGGCGCGTGACGGCTTCACGGCCGCGGTGGCGTGGATCGGCTGGCTGGCCTGGGCCGGCGTGGCCGTGCTGGTCGCCCTGGTGGTCTGGCGATTCTTCAGCTTCTATGTGGGCTTGTTGAACGACGCCCTCGCCTGGGGTGGCCCGCGGAACGAGTGGATTGGAGCGGCACGGTGACGCGTGCCGAGAGGAGGAGGGGGAGCCCGACCATGGAGCGACACGTGACGCGGTGTGTGCCCGGTCGTCCGGCTGTCGGCCTGCGCGGAGGCCGGCTCGCCGTGCTCGTGTCGGCGCTCGTCGGCGCGGCGTGCGCGGAGCACGGGTGCGGTGATGCGCGGGCCGAGGAGCCACGGGAGGCGACCACCACCCCCACGCATGCCGAGACGATGGCGCGGCTCGGCTTCGTGAGGCACGGTCGTGCGTGGCGGACGTCGCAGGAGATCGAGATCATCGAGCGCGAGGAGCGGGCCGCCGCCGCCCGCCGCGACTGGAAGGCCCGTCTCGAGCGACTCAGGCGTCGGCTCGACGTGCCGACGGAGTCGGCAGCCGCCTTCGAGGAGATTCGCGGCATCTCCGATCCGCTCGCGGTGCAGCCCCTGGCCGAGGCGCTCCTGGCGGAGCCGGTGCCGCGCGTGCGCGGAATCTACATCGAGGCGCTCTCCCGGATCTCGTCGTCCGACGCACTCGCCTCGCTCGTCGCGGTGGCGCTCGATCATCCCGATGCGGAGACGCGGATCGCCGCCGTCGAGCGACTGGGTGTGATCGGCGCGCCCCTCGCCGCTCCGCCGTTCGTCGCGGCGCTCGCGAGCGCCGACAATGCGCAGGTCAACCGGGCGGCCGAGGCGCTCGGCAGGCTCGGCGTGGCATCGGCGGTGCTGCCGCTGATCGCGGCGCTCGAGACGGAGCACGCGAGCATCGTGACCGACGGCCGGGCGCCGGGCTCGACGTCCGCCACGTTCACGCCGTCGGGCGGCGGCTTCTCGATGGGAGGCGGGCCGAAGCGGGTGATGGTGAAACTGCGAAACGACCGCGTGCTCGAGGCACTCATCGCCCTGACCGGCATGAACTTCCAGTGGGATCAGGCCGCCTGGCGCGCGTGGCTGGCCAACGAGCGGTCGCTGCCGCCGGACTTCGACCTCCGCCGTGGCTGACGCCGCCACTCACGGCAGGCGTCCGATCAGGTCGCGCACGGTCGCGGCCAGACGCGCTGGATGCTCGCGATGCAGCGCGTGGCCGGCACCGGACACCCGCGCGAGATCGCACGTCGGCGCCGCCGATGCGAATGCCGCCGCCTCGGCGTCGTCGAGCGCGCCGCCGCACGCCGGGTCGGCCTGCACGAGCACGAGGGGACAGCGGATCGCCGCCGCGACGGCGGTCGGGTCGTAGCCCTCGAGCCAGCGACCCTCGATGACCGGAGTGAGCACCTCCGGATCGAGCCTCGAGAGGCACTCGGCGTGCCAGGAAAGTGCCGCGGCGTCCCGCACGTCGCCGAGCCGCACCGTCCGCGCCCCGGCCGGCAGCCGGATCTCGGCGATCGCGGCCGCCAGCGCCGGCACGCCGCCTCCCCGCCGCCTGGCGTCGCGGAGCCCGACGAAGAGTGCCTCCCACGTCGAGCCCCCGATGCGCTCGCCCATGCCATGGAACGGCGGGTCGATGAGCACCGCACCGCGGACGAGCGCCGGGAGATGGGCTGCGACGTGCGCGGCGACCATCGCGCCGAGCGAATGGCCGACGACCACGCAGGGGCCGTGCGCATCGATGAAGCGGGCCGCATCGGCTGCGTAGTCGGTCACGAGATAGCGCGACGCGCGGGAGGAGTCGCCATGGCCGCGCTGGTCGAGCACGGCCAGCCGGGGGCCGTGCCCGTCCACGGTGTTCCCTTCGTGCGTCGCGGTCAGCGACGCGACGAGCGGCTCGAAGTCGCGTCCACAGCGCGTGACGCCGTGGAGCAGCACCACGCGGATGCCTCCCGCGGAAGCCCCGGGCACGTCGGCGGTGCGGAGGGGCTCCGGGTCGTGCCACGTCAGCGCCGGATCGCCCGCAAGTGCTCGGGAGTGCCACGGCGCGGCGCTGGTCATGCGGTCTGGCATGACGCGGCCGCGGCGCCGCCCGCCAGCCTGCCGGCCTTCACGATGCCCCCCTGCATGACCACCCGCAGGTTGCCGCGGTCCTCGAGGAGCGTGATGTCGGCGGGCACGTCACCGTCGACGACGAGCAGGTCGGCGAGCTTGCCCTCCTCCAGGGTGCCGAGGTCGTCCCCGCGTCCCATGATCTCGGCGCCGGTGCGGGTCGCGCAGGTGAGCACCACGAGCGGATCGATGCCGACCTCGCGGACGAAAAACGTCAGCTCCTTCGCGTAGTCGCCGTGCGGGTTCCACGCGAAGCCGTAGTCGCCCCCCATGCCGAGCCGCCCACCGGCGGCGAGGATCCGCCGGCAGCTCTCCGCGCCGCCGTCGAGCGTCTCCTGGTGGCCGTCGATCACGCGCTGCGACAGGCCGAACTCGGGCCCACGGCGCACGCTGGCCAGTTCGAACTGCAGCCCCGGCACGACGGGCACGTTTCGCTCGAGCAGGAGGTCGAGGCATTCGTCGTCCATGAAGGTCGCGTGCTCGATGCAGTCGTAGCCCGCCTTGAGCGCGTTCTTGATCCCGGCCGTCGCGCGGCAGTGGCCCGTGACCTTGAGCTTGTGGTTGTGGGCGGTGCCGACCACCGCGTGCATCTCCTCGAACGTCATGCAGAGCGTGTGGTGGTCGTTGACGTCGGGCCAGGCGGCATCTCCGGTGGGGTAGGTCTTCACCCACTCGACCCCGTCCTTCACGAGCGACCGGACGGCCTTCCGCGCCTCCTCCACGCCGTTGATGCAGAAGACGAGGCCCTCCATGCCGATGCGGCGGAAGTCCGGATTCCAGTCCATGAGTCCGCCGGCGCTGCAGATCTCGCGGCCGCTCGCGCAGAGCCGCGGTCCGGGGATGAGGTCGTTCTCGATGGCCTTCTTGAGCCAGACGTCGCAGTTGAAGAGGCAGCCGCCCGACCGGGCCGCGGTGTAGCCGCACTCGAGCGCGAGCCGGCAGTTGACCGCCGCCAGGAGCGTGACGTATTCCACCGGATACTTGATGTCGAGGTCCTCGAGCTTCTCGACGTCGAAGTAGGTGGCGTGGAAGTGTGCCTCGACGAGGCCGGGCAGGATCGTGCATCCGCGGGCGTCGATCCGGGTCGCGTCGGAGGGCACGGGGGGCGCCGCCGCCGCCGCACCGGCGAAGCGGATGCGGCCGTCCGTGACGACGACCGTCCCGTCGGTCACCGGCGGCCGGCCGGTTCCGTCGACCAGCAGGCCATGTTCGACGACGGTGGTGCCGGTGCCGCGACGCATGCCCCGATGGTAACGCGGGCATGGAACCACGGGCAAAGCCGCGGGTCAGTGGCGCACGCCTCCAGGCGTGCGCAGGGAGCCTCCGCGCCGCTGGGCACTGCCGCACCGAGCGGTCGTCACGGAGGCTCGACTGCCGCTCGGTATGATCGTGGGGCCCGAATCGCGACCGCATTCCCCTCGATGGAGACGTGTCATGTCCGTGATGTCTCGGCCGTGTCGTCCGTGGGCCGTGGCGACGGCGATCCTCTCCGCGGGTCTCGCGGCCGCGATCCTTTCCGGTGTGCCGGCTGCCGCCGAGCCCGCGGCAGCGGCCCCGGACATCTTCGCGCGGAAGAACCTCGTCGCGTGGTGCATCGTGCCCTTCGACGGCAAGGAGCGGTCGCCGGCGGAGCGGGGGGCGATGCTCGAGGAACTCGGCATCACGCGGGTGGCCTACGACTGGCGGCCGAAGCACGTGCCGGAGTTCGAGACGGAAATCCTCGAGTATGCGAAGCGCGGCATCGAGTACGTGGCGTTCTGGAGCACGCATCCGGAGGCCTTCGCGCTCTTCAAAAAGCATGGCCTCACGCCGCAGGTCTGGATCACAGCGCCCTCACCGGAGGGTGCGACCGATGCCGAGCGCGTGGCCGCCGCCGTCGCGCGGCTCGCGCCCGTGGCCACCGAGGTCGGCACGATGGGATGCCGGCTGGGCCTCTACAACCACGGCGGCTGGGGCGGCGAGCCGGCGAACCTCGTGGCGGTCTGCGAGGCACTGCGCGCAGCCGGCCATGAGCACGTGGGCATCGTCTACAACCTGCACCACGGCCATGGCCACATCGCCGACTTCGCCGACTGCCTCGCCGCGATGCGGCCGCACCTCCTGTGCCTGAACCTCAACGGCATGACCGAGGGCACGAAGATCCTGCAGCTCGGCCGCGGCCAGCACGACCTCGCGATCCTTCGCGCCGTCCGTGACTCGGGCTATGCCGGCCCGATCGGCATCATCGGCCACACGAACGACGACGTGGAGGCGCGGCTCCGCGACAACCTCGACGGCCTCGACTGGCTCCTGCCGCAGCTCGCCGGCCGCGCGCCGGGGCCGCCGCCGCAGTACCGCACGCCGTGACGGAGTCTCTCCGATGCAGCGCATGACCTCGCCGGCGCGGGCGGCCGTCACCGGCCTGGTGACGCTGGCGGTCGGCACCGTGTGCGTGCTCGACGCGTGCCTGGCGGCACCCGTGACCGAGCTGGCGTGGAGCGAGCCACTCGTCGCCGAGATCCTCGCCGACGCCCGAGCCCATGGCGACCCGCGGCGGGGCGCGATCGTGTTTGGGCTGGCGACGTCGGCCTGCGTGTCGTGCCATCGTGTGGGAGACCGCGGCGGACAGGTCGGCCCCGAACTCACGAAGGTCGCCACCTGCCGCACCGCGGAGGAGATCGTCGAGGCGCTCTGGTGGCCGGATCGGACGGTGCGGCCGGAGCATCGGGCCCTCGCCGTCGTGGATGCGGCAGGCCGGGTGATCCAGGGAGTGGTCCGCGAGGACTCGCCGGACCGGGTCGTGCTCGTCGATGCGAGCGGTGCGGTGCAGGCGCTCGAGGCCGCCGAGATCGACGAGCGGCGCGACATCGGCTCGCTCATGCCCAAGGGCCTGCTCGCCGGCATGTCGCCGGTGCAGCGTCGGGACCTCGTGCGCTACCTCATCGAGCTCGGGCGCACGCCCGGCCTCGAACAGGTCGCCCACGGGCCGGAACCCTTCGCGCCGCCGCACGCGCCGCTGCGTCCGGAGGCGTGGCCGCACGCGGGCCACTTCGTCAATCGCGAGCGGGTCTACGACTGGTACACGCGGCAGGCGCTCCACTTCCGCGGACGTGATCCGCTGCCGGTGATCGTCCCGGAGTGGCCCGGCATCGACGGGGGACGCCACGGCCATTGGGGCAACCAGAACGATCAGGACACCTGGCGCGACGGCCGCTGGAACGACACGGATCTCGGGGCGGTGCAGTGCTGGGCCTTCAAGGTGCCCGCGGGCGCAGGGGGAAAAAACGCCGGCCGCACGCTGCCGCGCGCCGTCTGCCTGCGGCTCGGCGACGACGGCGGCCTCCATGCCTGCTTCAATCCCGACACGCTCGCCATCGAGGCGGTCTGGACGGGGGGCTTCCTGCGCTTCGTGGAGCAGCGTCACGGGTTTCTCGCACCGGCCGAGCCCGCCGGCCCGCTCGCCGAGCTGCCGCGCGGGCCGAACCCTCCGGGAGGCACCATCCACTACCACGGCTTCTACCGCCACGGGCCGCGTGTGATCTTTTCGTATGCCGTCGATGGCGTGGAGATGCTCGACAGCCCGTGGGCCGAGGACGGCCGCCT
Organism: uncultured Planctomycetaceae bacterium; assembly: GCA_903917235.1. Taxonomy (GTDB): domain Bacteria; phylum Planctomycetota; class Planctomycetia; order Pirellulales; family UBA1268; genus QWPN01. The sequence continues at coordinate 17,710 of CAIWZS010000377.1, forward strand.
CGAGCGGGTGGTCGCGCCCGCCGCGGAGCATCCGCTCGTGCACCTGACGCGCGGCGGACCGCCCCGCTGGCCGCAGACGTTCGTCATGCAGGGCACGCTGGGCACGGAGCGGCCCTACGCGATCGACACGATCCCGCTTCCCTTCGACAACCCCTGGAAGGCGCTCCTCTTCTGCGGCGGTCACGACTTCTTCTCCGATGGCTCGGCCGCCGTCTGCACGATGCAGGGGGACGTGTGGCGGGTCGAGGGCCTCGACGACACGCTCCGCGAGGTGACGTGGCGGCGGATCGCCACGGGGCTCAACCGCGCCCTCGGCGTGGTCATCGTCGATGATCAGGTGCACGTTCAGGGCGGCGACCAGATCACGAGGCTCGTCGATCTCGACGGCGACGGGGAGGCCGACTTCTACGAGGCGGTCTCCCGGGCGGTGCCTCCGTCGACCGGACACGATTACAACTGCGGCCTGGAGCGCGACCCGGCCGGAACCTTCTATACGGCCTCGCATCGCAGCCTCGTGCGGGTGTCGCCCGACGGCGTGCGTGCCGACGTGCTCGCCACCGGCTTTCGCAATCCCGACGGCCTCGGGCTCCTGCCCGACGGCATGCTGACCGTGCCCGTGTCGGAGGGGGACTGGACGCCGGCGTCGGCCATCTGCGCCGTGCGGCCCGGGACGGAGCCCGTGCCGGACTTCCAGGGCCGCTCGCCCGCGCTGCCGCTGGTCTACCTGCCGCGGGGCCTCGACAACTCGTCGGGCGGC
>CAIWZS010000378.1 GCA_903917235.1 uncultured Planctomycetaceae bacterium
CCGAAAGCGGGGGCGGGATCGTAGGATCGGGGGCGGGTTTCGCCAAGGCGTTCCGGGCCCCCGGAATCAGCCGCATGCGCATGCCGTCGCGGTGGTGATCGACCGCCGCAGGCGGCTGGGCAGGATAGGGAGATCGCTCGTGACCGACCCGTTGGCCCGCCTCGCCGACGCCTCGTTGTGCGTGCTCATCGGCGGCGGCATGGATGCGGCGTCCTTCGCGAGGCTCGTCGCGGATCTCGTCGACGCCGGCGTGCCGATGCTGCAGGTGCGCGAGAAGGCGATCCCCGAGCACGAACTCGCCGACCGCGTGCGGGTCGCGATCGACATCGCGCGGCGGCGGCGGCCGGAGCGACCGCCGCTCGTCGTGGTCAACGATCGCGTCGATCTCGCGGTGCAGGAGGACGCGGACGGGGCACACGTCGGCGCCGACGACATGCCGACGGCCGAGGCCCGACGACGGCTCGACGACGCGTCGCCGGCCGCGCGTCTCCGGCTGCTCGGCAGGACGACGCACGATCTCGACGAGGCGCGCCGGGCCCATGCCGATCGCGCCGACTATGTCGGCATCGGTCCGTGCTATCCATCCGCCACGAAGTCGTTCGCGGCCTTCGCCGCGCCCGCCTTCCTCGGGGCCGTGGTCGCGGAGATTCCGCTGCCGGCCTTCGCCATCGGTGGCATCACGCTCGAACGCGTCGAGGAACTCGCGGCACTCGGGATCCGCCGGTTCGCCGTCGCCTCGGCGATCACGGCCGCCCCCGCTCCCGCGGCTGCGGCCCGCGCCTTTCTCGATCGCATCGCGGCGACGTCGGCCGCCGCTCGTTCCTTGAGCACCTCGAGCACGGCTCGCGCGATCTCGGGCTCGTCGCTCGGCCGGTAGCCACGCCACACGCGACGCACGCGGCCGTCGGGACCAACGAGGTACGTCGTCGGAAACGCGTCGAGACCGAGCCGCTCCGAGACGTCCCGGCGGGCCGCCGCATCCACGAACGCCCACGCGCCGACCTCGAGGCCGCGCTCGGTCAGGAAGGCACGCGTCTCGGCCGTCACCTCGGCGACGTCCTCGGCACCGGCACCGCACGAGACCGCGATCAACTGAAACGCGGGCTCGCCCGCCAGTCGGCCCGCCAGCCGCACGAGACCGGGCAGTTCGCGGCGGCACGGCGGGCACCACGTGCCCCAGAAGTTGAGCAGCGTGACGCGGCCTGCGACGTCGGGCGGCGCGGTCGTCGCGTCGTGGATCGACACGATCGGCAGCGGCCCCACCGCGCGGCCCACGGTGGGGTGCGACGACGGCACCGGCCGGCAGCCACCGACGAGCAGGACGGTCGCCGCCGCCACCACGGCGATGCGTGCGGCCGGACTGCTGCCACGAACTGACCACCGACGTATCATCGCGTCGACCGAGGGCAGGGGACGCCCGACACGATACCCGGAGGGCGCTTGTCATGTACGAGGTCGAGCTCAAGTTTCGGGTGGACGACCCCGCCGACCTCGAGCGGCGGCTCGTGGGGCTCGCGGCCCGCTTTCGCGAACCGGTCGAGCAGGTGGACCGCTACTTCGCCCACCCGAGCCGCGACTTCGCGCGGACGGACGAGGCCCTGCGGCTGCGGCGCGTGGGGGACGACCTGGCCGTGACCTGGAAAGGCCCCCGCGTCGACGCGGCCACGAAGACGCGTCAGGAGCTCGAACTCGCCGTCGCCCGGGTGGTCGAGGGGGCGAAGGTCGTGACGATCGACCGTTGGACGTCGCTCCTCGAGGCGCTCGGCTTCCGGCCCGTGCGCGAGGTGTCGAAGCGCCGTCGGGCCGCGCGCGTGCCGTGGCAGGGCGCGGACGTGGAGGTCGCGCTCGACGACGTGACCGGCCTCGGGGCGTTCGTCGAGCTCGAGCTCGTGGCCCTGGCCGGGCAGGTGCCACAGGCCCGCGGGTGCATCGAGTCGCTCGCCCTAGCGCTGGGCTGCACGCAGCCCGAGCGACGCAGCTATCTCGAACTGCTCCTCGCAAACACGCCCGTCGTCCGCTGAGCCGAGTTCCTGTTCACGTGACGCACTCGCCGAGGCACGAGCCCCTGTGGCGACTGGTGGCAGGCGTGTCCCCTGTGGCGCACGCCTCCAGGCGTGCGAACCGGGGTCTGGGTGCGAGTGGAGATTCGAATCCTTCCAGCCGGGATTTGACGGATGGTCGATCGTGGTGGAACCCGCATTCGCACGCTGGAAGCGTGCGCCACAGGGGAGGCTGTATGGATGGCATGCGGGGTGCCGCGGTCACGGCCGCCAGCGGATGCACATCGGCATCGGCACGTCGATCGACGTGCCCGTGAACGCGAGCCGGCCGGTCGCCTGGTCGATCGCGAAGACCGTCACCGTGTCGGATGCCTGGCCGGCGGCGAGCAGGAAGCGACCTCCCGGCGCGAGCGCGAAGTTGCGGGGCGTCTTGCCGCGGATCGGCTCGACGCCGAGCAGGTCGAGACGGCCCGTCGCCGCGTCCACTGCGTACATCGCGATCGAGTCATGCCCACGGTTGGAGGCGTAGACGAACCGGCCCGTGGGGTGGACGACGACCTCGGCCGTCGAGAAGCCGGTGCGGTCGGTGACGTCCGCCGGGAGTGTCGGCACGGTCTGGAGCGGCGTGAGCGTGCCGGCCTTGGGGTCGTAGGCCAGGACGGTGACGGTGAGGTCGAGCTCATTGACCGCGTAGCCGACGCGGCCGTCGGGATGGAACGCGAAGTGTCGTGGCCCGGCGCCGGCGGGCAGCACGGCGGCCGTGTGTGGGGCGAGCGTGCCGCGCGCGGTGTCGAGCGCGTGCACGAACACCTTGTCGAGGCCGAGGTCGCAGACGATCGCGAAGCGTCCGTCGGATGACGGATTGATCGAATGGGCGTGCGGCTTCTCCTGGCGGCCGGCGTTGAATCCCGGCCCCTGTTCCCGCTCGTAGGCGTGCTGGACGAACCCACCCGGTGATCCCGCGGTGACCGGCTCGAGTCGGCCGTCGGCGGTGAGCCGCAGGCAGATCGCGCTGCCGCCACCGTAGTTGGCCGCGAGGACGACCTTCCCGGCGGGATCGACGGTGACGTGGCACGGACCCGCGCCGCCGGACGACTGCGAGCCGAGCGACTGGAGGCTGCCGGTCGCCTCGTCGATCGAGAACGCGGCGACGCCGCCGCCCGGCTTGCCATCGACGTCGGGCACCTCGGCCACCGCATAGAGGATCGGCAGCGACGGGTGCAGCGCGAGGAACGACGGATTGACGGCCCGGCCCGCGAGCCGTGGCGTGCCGAGCGTTCCCGACACATCGTCGAACGTCGCGACGTAGATCCCCTCGGACTTCGACTGCCCGCGGGTGCCCGTGCCGAACCACACGTGCCGCTCGGCCGCGGCCGCTGGAAGGCCGGACGAGACGACCACGGCCGCGAGCATGGCGCGGCACGCGAGACCCCGGGAACCGATCGGCGGACGGATGGACGACATCGCAGGAAACCCTCATGCTGCCTCGACGGCCGACGCCCATGCCGGCACCGCCGGGAGTGTACTCCGGCACCGCGCGTGATCGCAGGATGCACCGGCGCGCGAACCGGCGTTGAAACCGCCCCTTGCCGTCAGCCTCGCCCGCGGCCGTTCCGATCGACGCACCCATGCACGAAGGTCCGGTGGCCCGAATCACATCCGGCGATGCCGAGACCCCGTCCGACGGGAAGGGGGATGGCGCTGCCTCGGCCGATCGCGTCGTTCGGGATCGCGAGGTCCGCAACACGCTCGGCATCGAGCTCTATCAGGTCGTCGTCCGCGTCGGGTGGCTCTTCAAGACCGAGACGATCATCATGCCGGCCGTGCTCGACACGGTGGTCGATTCGGGCCTGCTCCGCGGGCTCTTGCCCGTGCTCAACCGCGGCGGACAGAGCGTGCCGCCGCTCTTCTCGGCCGGATTCGTCTCGCGACGCCCGGTGAAGAAGTGGCTGCTCGTCGGCACGAGCCTCGCGATGGCGGCCTGCTTCGCGCTCCTCGCCGTGGTCTGGAACCTGCTCCAGGGCAGCCCCGGCCGGCTGGCCGTCGCATTCCTCGTGCTCTACGGCGCGTTCGCGGCGTGCAACGGCCTCAACCAGCTCGTCGCGGCGGCGCTCCAGGGCAAGCTGATCCCTCCCGGCCACCGCGGTCGGGCGATGCTCGTGAGCACCGTGGTCGGGAGCGTGCTGGCGATCGCCGCGGCGCTATTGCTCCTGCGGCCGTGGCTCGCCGAGGCGAACGGGTTTCCCAAGATCTTCGCGGCGACGGCGTTCTTCTTCGCGCTGGCCGCCGCCGTGCCGCTCCTGCTGGACGAGCCGCCCGATGAACCGTCCGACTCCGGTGCGACCACGGGCACGACGGCGGGCGGGAGTCCGGTCCGGCGCGGGGCCGGGGACGCTGGCCCTGGAGCGTCGCGCCGCTGGCGCGACGTGCTCACGGACGATCCGGCGCTCGTGCGCGTCTCGCTCGTGGCGGCCTGCTTCTCCGCCGTGATCATCATGTTCCCGCACTATCAGGCCTTCGCGCGGGACCGGCTGGGCACGCTGCCGGCGAGCCTCGTCACGTGGGTCGTGGTGCAGAACCTCGCCACCGGCGTGGCGAGCCTCGTCGCCGGCCCGCTCTCCGACCGGCGCGGCACGAAGGTGGTGCTCGTCGGCCTCGTCGCCTGCTCGGCGCTCACGCCACTCGCGGTGACCGCGCTGTCGCTGCTGCCGTCGGCGGTGGCCGCCCGCTGGTTCTGGCTCGTCTACGTGCCACTGGGCCTCAATCCGGTCTCGCTCAAGGTCTTCACGAACTACGCGCTCGAACTGGCCCCGAGGCAGGCGGACCATGCCACCTACGTGAGCATCGTGGGGGCGGCGCTGGCGGCACCGTTCGTGGCGTCGCCCTTCGTGGGCCTCGCGGTCGATGCCCTCGGCTTCCGGCTCGTGTTCGTGACCGGGGCCCTCGTCATCCTCGCCGGTGCGATCGTGGCCCGGGGCCTGCCCGAGCCGCGCTGGCACTGACACTGACGTCGCCTCCGACGCGTCGCGCGGGGCGCGGAAGAAGCTGCCGGGGTCGGGTCCAAATGCCCCATTCGAGGCCTTTTTTGGCGGTTGCCCCGGCCTGCGTCACGGGTCTATCATGCTCCGGTACGCGAGTCTCCGAAGTGGCGGGCTGATCCGCTCGCACCTTCTCCCCGAATCGTTCCTTCCGCATCCGATCGTTCCCTCCCCATCATGGAGTCAGAGGTCATGAAGTCCTACGTGTTCGCCGCAGCCGCGCTGCTCTTCGTCTCGGGTGCCGTCGTGGTCGCGGCCGTGAAGGAGCCCTCCCAGGCCAAGTGCCCGGTCTCGGGCAAGAACTGCAATCCGGAGAAGCACGCCGACTTCGCGGGCGGCAAGGTCTACTTCTGCTGCGGCAACTGCCAGGCGGCCTTCGGCAAGGACTCGGCGAAGTTCTCGGCCAAGGCGCATCACCAGCTCGTGAGCACCGGCCAGATGAAGCAGAAGGCCTGCCCCTTGAGCGGCGGTCCGGTCAAGGCCGGCACCGAGGTCGACATCGACGGTGTCGCAGTCGGGTTCTGCTGCAACAACTGCAAGGGCAAGGTCGAGGGCGCCTCGGGTGACGAGAAGATCACGATGGTCTTCGGCGACGTCTCGAAGGGCTTCGCCGCCGCCAAGTGAGCCGGGTTTTTCCCGGCGATCGCCCGGGCCAATTGGCCTAGGTTCGATCGATTCGACGTGAAATACTCCGCGGGGCCCCGTAGGGTCCCGCGGAGTTTTTTCATGCGCGTCTTCGTGTCGGCCGGCGAGCCCTCCGGCGACCACCACGCGGCGCTCCTCGTGCGCGAGATCCGGCGCGCGCGGCCGGACGTGGCATGCGCGGGCCTCGGCGGGCCTGAGATGGCGGCGGCCGGCTGCGAACTGGTGGCCGACATGACCCGGCTGGCGGTGATGTGGTTTCTGCGCGTGGCGGTCTCGATCCATCGATTCGTCGACCTCGCCCGCCGCGCCGAGCGGAGCTTCCTCGACGCGAAGCCCGACGTCTGCGTGCTCGTCGACTTTCCGGGCTTCCACTGGTGGCTCGCCTGGCGGGCGAAGCGGCACGGCATCCCGGTCGTCTTCTACTGCCCCCCGCAGATCTGGGCCTGGGCGAGCTGGCGCATCCGGAAGATGCGACGGCTCGTCGACCACGTCCTCTCTCCGCTGCCGTTCGAGCACGACTGGTTCGTGGAGCAGGGAATGGCGAGCACGCTCGTCGGCCATCCGTTCTTCGACGTGCACGCGGTGGCCCCCGGGGATGATCGTGACGACACCGGCACGGATGGGCGTGGCGCAGGACCGCTCGTGCTGCTCCTGCCCGGGTCGCGTGGCCAGGAGATCGCCGCCAACCTCGGGAGCATCCTGCGGGCGGCCGCGATCGTGCGTCGGGAGCTGCCGGAGACGCGCTTCATGGTGGCGGCGCTGCACGAGCGGCACGCCGTGCGGGTGCAGGACGTGATCGCCGGCAGCGAGGAGGCGAGCCGGCTCGGGATCGGCGTGGCCGCGGGACGGACCCGCGCGCTCATCGACGTGGCCGACGCGGCGCTCGCGGTGAGCGGGTCGGTCTCGCTCGAACTGCTCGCGGCCCGAGTGCCGACCGTGATCTTCTACCGCGTCGGCGCGTTCGCCCACGTCGTGCAGAGCTGGTTTCGACGCGCGCGATTCATCACGCTCGTGAACCTGCTCGCCTGCCGCGACCCGGTGCGCCCGACGGAACCGGTGCTTCTGCCGCCGCGCTCGGTGCCCCCCTGCGATCCCGACGCCGTGTTTCCCGAGTACCTCGCCGTGCAGGATCCGGCCGACCGCGCCGCCGCGCACGTCGTCGCGTGGCTGCGCGATCCGGC
>CAIWZS010000379.1 GCA_903917235.1 uncultured Planctomycetaceae bacterium
CAGGCGGCGACAGGCTTGCAGGCGCGCCACGGCATCGTGGAGCGACGCGGACAAACCGCGTTCATGCCGCATCGGTGTCGCGCCACGCGACACCTGCGCGGCGCGACGGGAGCACGCGGCGCCGGGTCAGGCCGCGATCGCGGGGTCTTCGGCCTGCATGTCGCGGCGGGGCGGCACGAGCCTGAAGAGCGCGAAGAGCTCCTCGGCCGTCAGGCCGCTCGCCGCCGGGGCGTCGGCCTGCGAGAGGATCTGCTCGAAGAGATCACGCTTGCGTCTGAGCACCTCGTCGATCCGCTCTTCGATCGTCTCCGCCGCAAGAAACCGCGTGACGGTCACGGCACCGGCCGCACCGATGCGGTGGGCGCGGTTGATCGCCTGATCCTCGACCGCCGGATTCCACCACCGGTCGAACAGGAAGACGTACTGCGAAAACTGCAGATTCAGACCGACGGCGCCCGCACCGTAGGAGAGGAGCAGCACCGAGTGCCGCGGGTCGGACCGGAAGCGGGCGATGGCGGCGTCGCGGGCCGTGGTCGACATGCCCCCGTGGTACTCGATCGCCCCGAAGCGCGCGAGCCCCTTTCGCAGCCGACCGAGCGTCTCGGTCCACTGGCTGAAGACGAGGGCCTTCCGGCCGCTCGCCTTCACCTCCTCGAGTTCCGCCTCGAGCCGTCCGAGCTTCGCGCTCTCCCCCGTCGCGGTGTCGAAGTTGCAGATCTGCTTGAGCCTGAGGACGAGCTCGAAGACGTGGCGGATCGTCGCCTCGCCGCCGAGCGCGGAGAGCCGCAGCACGCCCTCCTCCTCGGCCAGCCGGTAGGTCTCCCGCTGCTCGGGGCCGAGTTCGATCCGTTCGTCGCGGTCGAGCCGCGGAGGCATGTCGTCGAGCACCTTGTCCTTCGTGCGTCGCAGAACATGATCGGACACCGCCCCGGACAGTTCCCGCGGGGTCATGCCGTCGGCGAGGTGGCCGGGGGCGACGAAGTCGAAGATGCCGTAGAGGTCGTCGGCGGAGTTCTCGACGGGTGTGCCGGTGAGGGCCCACGACCGGCGGCGCGAGACGGCACAGACCGCCTGGTTCGTCTGGCTCGCGCGATTCTTGATCCGCTGCGCCTCGTCGAGGACGACGAGGTCGAACTCGAGGCCGAGGTCGGCCACGAGGTCACGGTCGCGCACGAGCACCTCGTAGTTGGCGAGCTTCACGGGCACGTCCGGAAGGGCCCACTGCCAGCGACGGCGTTCCGGGTCCCCCTCGATCACCGCCACGACGAGCTCGGGCGCCCAGTCGGCCAGCTCGCGCACCCAGTTGGAAACGAGCCCCTTCGGACAGGCGACGAGCACGCGGCGGGCCTCGCCCCCGCGCACGAGCAGCCGGATCGACGAAATCGCCTGCATCGACTTCCCGAGCCCCATCTCGTCGGCGAGCACCGCACCATGCCGGGGCACGAGGAACGCCATGCCATCGAGCTGGAACGGGAACGGACGCCGCGGAAATTCGAGTCGGCCTGCCTGCAGCATCGTCTCGAGGTCGGGCTGCAGCAGGTAGAAGTACCGCTCCGACAGCTTGACGACATCGCGCGGCGGAGCGAGCCGCGTGCGACGGGGCATGGTCGGACCGTCGTCTGGGGGAACGGCGGCACGCGCGATCGGGGCGGCCTCCCCGCGCCGAGCCGCGTCGACGGCCGTCGGCGGCGCTGCCGGCACGGCGAAGCGAAACCGGCTCACCTTCGGACGTGCGGCCGCAAGCGGCAGCGAGAGCACCTGCACCGCGGATGATTCCACCGGCAGGCTCAGCACGTCGGCACGCCCGACCGCCGGCAGGTGCGTCCGCGAGACGGCGATCGCGGGCCAGTTCAGCGCGTCGATGCGCAGGGACCGCACGGCGGGGCGTGCCGGCAGCCCCTCGTCAGCTCGTGCGGTCACCGCCATCGCCCCACCGTCCTTTCGTCGCCGCTTCGCCCACGGTTGCGCGGTGCGGCCCCCGACCCTCCTCGGGCATCGCGCGACCGCGTCAGTGCCGCTGGGCCTCGTCGATCGCCGCGCGAATCCGCTCGAACGGCTCGCAGAGATCGACGGCCGCCGCGAGCGCCTCGAGGTGGCTCACGACACCGCCCGCGTCAGCCGGCGGCGTGACGAGCGCGTGGCCGACGACCAAGGCACCGCCGCCGTCACCCGACGCCTCGTCGCCGCATCGGCGCACGAGCACGACGGGCAGGGACGTGTGCGGCCGCACGTGGAGCATCGCCTCGGAATCGGTGAGGACGACGACCGGTGTCGATCCGGCCTCTTCCAAGAGGGCGCCGCCGATCTGCCGGCCGTGGAGATGCCCCGTCAGCGTCGGGCCGTAGAGGATCTGCTGGGCGCGGGAGACCTTGACCGGCGCGGTGCAGTGAAACTCGACCG
>CAIWZS010000380.1 GCA_903917235.1 uncultured Planctomycetaceae bacterium
GCCAGCACGATCTGGCGGACGGTCTACGACCAGAAGGACCGCGTCCTCTTCTTCGATTCGGCGACGAGCCCGACCGTGTTCTGGATTCCGCTCGAGCGGTGCGACTTCACCCCCGCCGCGCAGGTCAGGAAACTGCCGCTCGCGGGAGGCGAGACCTACAACGGCGATGCCTCCGCCTCGCTCACCCCCGCGAGCCCCTTCGAGTTCCTTCCGGCCGTGGCGCGGTGATCCCGCGTCAGGCGGCCATGCGGCGGCGTGGACGCGCGGGCGGTCCCGCGTGTCCACGACATTTCGGTCGCCGTCGCGCGACTCGGTGTGCAGCGCGTGGGTGCCGTGACCCTTGCGGATGGGCGCCGCCCGATGGCTGCACCACGGCGTCGTGCACCCGGCTCAGGGGCGCGGGTCGAGCCAGAACTGGATGCCGGGACAGTTGCAGAACCGCCAGGGAATCGCGCCGAGCGGGCTGGCCGGCAGCGCGCGGCCGAGATACGCGAGCGTGAGCGTGCGGAACCAGGTGGGGAACATCGCGCCCTCCGTCTCGCCGGCGGCCAGCTGCGGATGGCCATACTCGAACGGTCGGCCCCGCACGAACTGAAACCCGCCGTCGGCCGCCTGCGCGGCGAGCACCACCTCCGCCCCCCGGGCCAGTGCCGTGCGGATGTCGTCGCGACGATGGGGCGGCTCGTGGGCGAGCAGCCGGGCGAGCGGGTCGATCGAATCGATGTCCTCGCAGGCGCTGCTCTCGCGGTCGCTGCCGGTGTGCACGCCGAGCCCGAAGCCGCCGCAGGCGTTCTGGGTGGCCAGGCAGGCATCGATCGCCCGCTCGGCATGCGGGATCGCCACGCGGTCGTAGAACCAGAGCAGCCAGAAGTGGTAGCCCGCCTGGACGGCCCGCGACCGCTCGCGCGGCCGCGTCGTGTCGAGCCCACCCCACAATCCGGTCGCCGGGTTCAGGTGGTGGTCGGTCATCCAGCGGAGCATCGTCGCCACCGCATCCCCCGCCCGCGGATGCCGCTGGAAGTCGCGGGCGTACTGCAGGAGCGTGCCCACGTTGAGCACCTCGTTGCCCACGAAGTCGGGCCGGGCCTGCCAGTCGCGCGACTCGAGCCAGGCGACGAGACCGCCCGGCGCGAGAAACGGATCGAGGCACCGCAGCGGCTTGACCGCCACCGCGCCGAGGCTCGTGAGCGCCGTCACCACGTGGCAGGAGAGATGCCGACGGCCGCACCACTCGGGATCGCCGGCATACCAGCCCTGGTCGAAGATCACAGGATCGCGGAAGAGGCCATCGTCGTCCTGGTGCGACTGGAGATACGCGATCCACGCCTCGCGCTCGCCTGTCGAGAGCGTGGCGAGATCCCCGTAGAGGTCGCGGGTCATCGCGGCGTAGGTGGAGCTGTACAGCGTGGGCTCCGTCGAGCCGGCCGCGTAGCGGTAGCGGCCGTACGGGCCGTCGGCCATCCGCAGCGACGCGACGAACCCGAGCGTGGCCGCACGGAGCCGCGCCGGGTCGAGCGTGGCGAGTGGCACCCGTTCGGGCGTCGTCACCGCAGCGGCTGCCACCCGACCGAAGGCGAGCGTGGCCAGCGCGCTTGCGCCGCCGGCGGTGAGCACGCGGCGGCGGTGCAGCGGGTTTCGGGCCGGGAGCGTCATGGCAGGCCTCGCAGGGCACGGCGGTGCGGCGTCACGGCGCGGCTTCCTCTGGCGGGCCGCGCAGGAATGCCTCGAGCGCGATCGCGCCCTCGCGCGAGAGCGGGCCGTCGGGCGGCATCCGGCCGCGAGCCACCGCCGCCCGGATCGCATGCGCCTGGATGCGGTGGAGCGGGCCGCGGTCGGCGCCCGTGGCGTGGCAGCCGGTGCAGTCGGCCACGTCGAGCGCCGCGCCGAAGTCGGGCCGCGGGCCGTCGAAGTCGGTCACCACGCCGACGAGGCTGCGGCAGTAGTCGTTGACCTCGGCGAGATACTCGCGGCCGCTCACGAGATCGGGCCGTGCCGGGTCGAGCGCCCGCGGGCCGTTGGCATGGCAGCGGTAGCAGTCGCTGCGCGCGTTGGAGACCTCCGGGCGGCCCTGCGCGTAGTGGAAGAACGTGGCGACGTGCGGCTCGACGCGCTTGTCCTGCACGATCGCCCACTGGTCCCACGGGCCGGCGCCTGCCTGCGCCTCGGAGAACGTCCGCGTGAGCAGGAACCAGACATCGAACGACTCGTTTTGAAAGCCGTGCACCGAGTGGATCTGCGGCTCACCCAGGACGTGGCTCCCCTCGTAGTCGAGCATTTCCACGTGCGGGCCATCGCGAAGGTCGCCGGCGGCCAGCGCCGCCCCGAGCGCGGCGAGCACGCCGGCGCGGCCCGGCAGGTCGCGGCCGGCTTCGGCGGTGAGCGTTCGCCAGAACGACGGATACGACCGCGTGGGGAGGAGTCCACCGTCTTCGAGCGTCTGCCAGAACCTGCCGGCCGAGACGTTGCCGATCCGTTCGGGCCACGCCTGCGGCCCGGGACCCGGCTCCGCGGCGACGCTCCACGCGGCGAGGCACACGAACATGAGCAGCGCCCACGCTGCCGCCGACCGCGGACCGTGCCCGCCCGCGCGGCCCATCACTCGCCCTCCGGGTCGCGGAGCCACGCGAGGATGTCGGCCACGTCCTGCGGTTGGAGCGCCTTGGCGAGCGACTCGGGCATGAGCGACACGGGGCTCGCCCGCAGGTCTTCGATGTCGCGCCGCAGCACCGTCTGCGTCCTGCCCTCCTGGGCCTTGAGCGTCACGCTCGACGCCGTGTCGGCCGCGAGCAGGCCGGTGAATACCTGCCCGCCGGTCGTCAGCAGCGTGTAGGTGGTGTAGCCGCCGGTGATCTGGGCGTTGGGCGCGAGGATCGACACGAGCAGTGTCTCCTCCGGATGCTTCGCCTCCCCGGCGAGCGCCGGCCCGACCGCCACGCCGATGCCGTGCGCCTCGTGGCAGGTGGCGCAGTGCTGCTTGAAGAGCGCCGCCCCCCGGCCGCGATTCCGCGCCCGACCCAGGGCCCGCGCGTAGTCCTCGAAGTGGCCGTCGAGGTTCGCCACGAGCTTCGCGAACTGCGCGTGGGCGCGGGCCGCGATCGCGGCATCGGCGTGCCGCTCGAGCGCCTCTCGCTGGAGCGCCGTGCAGGCCGATGCCGGCAGCGTGCCCTCCTCGAGCGCGTCGACGACGGCCGGCAGCCGGTCGGCCCGCGCGAAGCAGGCCTCCAGGATCGCCTCGCGCACCTGCGGCGTCGCCGCCGCGAAGCCGCCGATGAGCGTCGCGGTGATCGCCGGATCCTTCTCGGCGGCGAGCTCCTTCACCGCGGCGAGCCGTGCGTCCGGCTCGGCCCGCGGGTCGCCCACCCGCGCGGCCAGCGCCGCAAGCCGCCGCGCCCGCTCGGTCGCCGACTCGAGCGACAGGAGCCGCACGAGGTCGCGGGCCGTCGCCGCGATCGCCTCGTCGCCATCCGCCACCGCCCCGCGCACGACCGCCGCCGCCGTCGTGTCGAGCCGCACGTCCACCGGCGCGGTGAGGGGGGCGCGGAGTCCCTGCCAGGCGGCGCGGCGCAGGCCCGCGTCGTCGCACCGGGCGATCGCCCCGAGCACGGCGGCGAGTTCGGCGGGTTCGCGGCGGGAGGCTACGGCCGTGGCCAGCGGACCGACCAGGCCGGCCGCCTTTCCGATCGCAGCCGGATCGGCGAAGAGCACTTCGAGAAGCCGGCTGGCCCGGCCGGGAAGCGATGCCATCACGGCCGCGTCCATCCAGGGCACGTCGCCGGAGCGGCGGGCGATTCCCGCGAGCGCGTCGAGCACCCGCGGGTCACGTGACGCGCCGAGCGCCGCCGCCACGCGACGGACCACGTCGGCGTCGTGGTCGTGGGCCGACTCGAGCAGCGCCGCCACGAGATCGATCCCGCCGCGAGGCGATGCGGCATCGTCCGCGAGCAGCGGCTCGGCCACCGCCACGGCGTGGATGCGCACCGCCGCGTCGGGATGCGCGAGCGATCGCTCGATCACCCCCGGCTCTGTAGCCCCGAGGGCTTCGAGCGTCCGCAGCGCGTTGATCGCCGCCGGGCGGTCCGCGTCGGCCGACACGAGCCGCGCGATGGCCGGTGCCGCCGCGACCGCCCCCCGCTCCACGAGGAGCCGCCGCGCGGTCTGCCGCCGCCAGAACCGCTCGCTGGCGAGTTCGGCCACGAGCGCGTCGGCGTCGAGGCCGCTCATGTCGGGCGTCGCGGCGGCCGCGCCGGGCGAGGGGACGTCGGGCACGATTCGCCAGATCCGCCCGCGGTCCTTGCCGTGGTCGAGCCCGTACTCCTGCTGCAGGTAACGCGGGATCGCCGAGTAGTCCTCGATGATCTCGCGATAGAAATCGACCACCGCGATGCCGCCCTCCGGCGTGTGGGCGAGCGCCATCGCGTGGAACCAGACGTCGCTCGACGTGAAGAACTCGCTCTCGGCCTCGTCGGGCAGCCGCTCGAGCGCGAGCCTGCCGTCGGCCCGCACGAGCCTGCCGCGGGTGATCAGGTTCTGTGCCGGCTCGCAGGCGAGGAGCTGGCCGGTGAGGCCGGGCAGGGCCGTGTCGTCGTAGAAGAAGGGCCCGCAGGCCGACGTGAAGTAGCCGTTGGCGGCCGACTCGGCGATCCCGTAGCGGTCGCGGTAGTACTTCGAGAATTCCGCGTGCTGCTCGCGCCGCGTGCGCCAGGGATGCGGCCGGCTCGTGGGATACGCCCGCTCGCCGCCGAGCGGCTGCTGCACGGAGCCGATCGCGTAGTCGGGATTGCGGGCGAGCGCCCGCCAGGGCACCGGGGCCACGAGGATGCCCGGCCGCGTGGTCGAGATCACGATCCGCTCGTCGCGGTCGGTGAGCGTGAAACCGTAGGTGTGGGTGCGGCCCACGAGCGGCTCGATCGCCGTGCCGTCGGCCTTGAACCGGAAGTCGCTCGCGGGGAGCTGGACCGGCGTGGCGAGGTGTGGGCCCGTGATGCGGCCGCCACCGGCCCCGGCGCCGACGTAGATCCAGTCGTCGTGGCCCCACTGCGGCTGATTGATGTTGCGCTCGAGGATGCCCACGGGAAAGCCCTCGTAGAGCAGCTCGCGCACCTCCGCCACGCCGTCGCCGTCGCGGTCGGCGAGGAAGAGCACGTGCGGCGCGGCCACGGCGATGATGCCGTCGCGGGCGGGAACGATCCCGTAGCAGGCCGGCAGCCGGTCGGCGAACACGCTCGCCCGGTCCATCACGCCGTCGCCGTCGGTGTCGGCGAGGAGCTTGACCGTGCCGTAGGTCTCGGCGTCGGCCTTTGCCTTCGCCTCCGGCGGCGCGGCGATCCGGCGAATCTCCATGTCGAGCGCGCCGGTTTTGTTGAGCTCCTCGATGTCGAACTGCCCCTCGAGGTTGTAGCCGTGGAGCTCCGAGACGAAGAGTCGGCCGCGGGCGTCCCAGCACACGCCGGAGGGCTCGTGGATGAGCGGCTCGGCCGCCACGAGCTCGACCCGCAGGCCCGTGGGCACGCGGAACGTGCCGCGCGATTCCGCAGGCGTGAGCGGCCGCGGCGCGTCGTCGGGCCGGGGAATCTCCGCGTCGACGCGGCAGGCGGCGAGCGCGACGAGGCAGGCCGTGGCGAACGAGACGAGCGACCCGGTCTGCATGATCCGTCCTGCCCGGTGGGCAGCCCGTGGGACGACGACGGCGAGTGCACGAGCGGACCTTCGGAGTCTACCTCGTCTACGATGGCGCGTTCACTTCCTCCGGGATTCGTGGCCGTCCCATGCCTCTGATCACGCTCCGCGACCTGCACGTGCGGTTTCGAGGGCCGCCGCTGCTCGATGGCGTCTCGTGTCACGTGGAGGCCGGCGAACGAATCGGCCTGCTCGGCCGCAACGGCGCCGGCAAGACGACGCTCATGCGTGTCATCGCCGGACACGTCGTGCCGGACGCGGGCGAGGTGAGCCGCGCCCCGCGGGCGACGGTGGCGCTCCTGCCGCAGGACGTGCCGCGCGACATCGCCGGCTCGCTTCGCGACGTGGTGGCAGGCGGCCTGTCGAGCGACACCACGGGTGACGACGCCGCCGATCACGATGCCGCCTGGCGGCGCGAGCACGCCGTCGAGCAGGTCCTGTCGCGAATGGACCTCGACGGGACCGCCGACTTCACGGCGCTCTCGTCGGGGATGAAGCGGCGGGTGCTCCTGGCCCGCGCGCTCGTCACCGCCCCCGACCTCCTCCTGCTCGACGAGCCCACCAACCACCTCGACATCGATGCGATCGAGTGGCTCGAGACCTTCCTCGACCGGTGGCAGGGCACGCTCATGTTCGTCACGCACGACCGCGCGTTCCTGCGGAAGATGGCCCGACGCATCCTCGAGATCGACCGCGGCCGCATCTTCGACTGGTCGTGCGACTACGACCAGTTCCTCGTGCGGAAGGCGGCGGCGCTGGCCGCCGAGGAGAAGCACGACGCCCTCTTCGACAAGAAGCTCGCGCAGGAGGAGGTGTGGATCCGCACCGGCATCAAGGCCCGCCGCACCCGCAACGAGGGGCGGGTGCGGGCCCTCGAGCGCATGCGACGCGAGCGTGCCGAGCGCCGCACCCGCACCGGTACCACGAAGCTCCGCATCCAGGAGGGGCAGCGGAGCGGGATGCTCGTGGCCGAACTCGACGGCGTCTCGTTCGCCCGCGAGTCGCGGGCGATCCTCCATCGAGTGACCACCACCGTGATGCGCGGCGACCGGATCGGGATCGTCGGCCCCAACGGTGCCGGCAAGACCACGCTGCTCGGCGTGCTCCTGGGCGAACTCGCGCCGACGGAGGGGTCGGTGCGGCTCGGCACGAACCTCCAGGTGGCCTTCTTCGACCAACTGCGCGACCGTCTCGACGAGGAGGCGAGCGTGGCCGACAACGTGAGCGACGGCTCGGAGACCGTGCGCATCGACGGCGCACCGCGGCACGTCATCGGCTACCTGCAGGACTTCCTGTTCACTCCCGAGCGGGCCCGCATGCCGGTGAAGCACCTCTCCGGCGGCGAGCGGCAGCGGGTGCTGCTCGCACGGCACTTCGCCAAGCCGGCCAACGTGATCGTGCTCGACGAGCCGACCAACGACCTCGACGCCGAGACGCTCGAACTCCTCGAGGAGCGGCTGGTGGAGTTCGGCGGCACCGTGCTCGTCGTGAGCCATGATCGGGCGTTTCTCGACAACGTCGTCACGAGCCTGCTCGTCTTCGAGCCGACGGCTGCCCCGCGTGTTTCCCGTGCCCCCGTGGCGCCCGCCTCCGGGCGTGCGAATCCGGCTTCAGGCCCGCGCGAGGGCCGCGCGGACCACGACGCCGGCGGCGGGGCGTTCACGGTGCGGGAGTACGTGGGCGGCTACTCCGACTGGCTCAGCCGGCGGTCGGCGCCCGCGACCGCCCCGCAGGCGGCGGCCGCCCGTCGTGAGCCGGCCGCGGCACCTCCCGCCGGCGGTTCCGGCCCACCGCGCCGGGCGAAGCTCTCGTTCAAGGAGCAGAAGGAACTCGACGCGCTGCCAGCGCGCATCGAGTCGCTCGAGCAGGAGATCGCACGGCAGCAGGAGGCGATGCTGGCACCCGACTACTACCGACAGCCGGGCGACGTGCTCGCCCGCGACCGGCGGGCGCTCGAGGAGGCGGAGCGGCGGCTGGCCGATGCCTACTCGCGCTGGGAAGTGCTCGAGTCGCCCGGTCCCGCGTGACCTGCAGCGTTTCCGGCAGACGGCTCGCCCCCAAAGGCCGCCCGGCTCACGTGCCGCAGAACGTGCGGTAGCGGCCGCAGCCTGCCGGCGCGCCGGCCCGGTAGGGTTCGTTGGCCGCCGTTTCCGCGAACGGGTCGCGCACGGCGTCGAGCAGCCGCCGAAACGGCTCCATGTCCCCCGCCTCCGCGGCGACGAGCGCCTCCTCCACGCGGTGGTTGCGGGGAATCACCACCGGGTTGACACGTCGCATGCGCGCGACCGCCTCCGCGTGGCCGCCCGGCTCGCGGGAGAGCCTCGCCCGCCACGTCGTACGCCAGGCGGCGAACGCGTCGGCACCGGCCGCGGACGCCCCGCCTCCGGCCGCCACGGCAGGCGCGTCGCCGTCGTGCGTTGCGGCCCGAGCCGCGAGCCCGGCGAACATCGCCGTGAAGTCCGCCGCGTGGTCGTGCATCCACTTCAGGAGTCCGGCGAAGAGGTCGCGGTCGCCGTCCTCGGCGGTGGCGAGGCCGAGTTTGGCGCGGCCGCCGGCGAGGTAGTGTCGCTCGAACCGCGCGGGGAAGGTGTCGAGCACGCCGCGCACCGCCTCGATCGCAGCGTCCTCGTCGGCATGCACGAGGGGCAGCAGGCTCTCCGCCAGGCGTGCCAGGTTCCAGTGGGCGATCATCGGCTGATTCGCGTAGGCGTAGCGTCCCTGCTGGTCGATCGAACTGAAGACGGTCGTCGGATCGTAGGCGTCGAGGAAGGCGCACGGCCCGTAGTCGATCGTCTCCCCCGACACCGCCATGTTGTCGGTGTTCATGACCCCATGGACGAACCCCACGAGCATCCAGCGGGCGACGAGCGCGGCCTGCCGCTCGACCACCGCGTCGAGAAACGCGACCGCCGGCTCGCCGGACGACGCGAGGTCAGGATCGTGCCGGGCGATCGCATGGCGCAGCAGGGCCTCGAGCACCGGCGTCTCGCCCACGGCGCGGGCGAACTGGAACGTGCCGACCCGCAGGTGGCTCGCGGCCACGCGGGTGAGCACCGCGCCCGGCAGCGGCGTGGCCCGCAGCACCTCCTCGCCCGTCGTGGCCACGGCGAGGCCGCGGGTGGTGGGGATGCCCAGCGCGTGCATCCCCTCGCTCACGACCACCTCCCGCAGCATCGGCCCCAGCGCCGCGCGGCCGTCGCCGCCGCGGGAGTAGCGGGTGCGGCCCGCCCCCTTGAGGTGGAGGTCCGCGCGGCGGCCGTCGGGCGCGATCTGCTCGCCCAGCAGGATCGCACGGCCGTCGCCGAGGTTCGTGAAATGGCCGAACTGGTGTCCGGCGTAGGCCTGCGCGATCGGTTCGGCTCCCGGCGGGATCTCGTTGCCGCCGAAGACGCCCGCCCCCTCGTCGCGGAGCAGGTCCGGATCGAGCCCCAACTCGGCGGCCAGCGGCGCGTTGACGACCACCAGCGCGGGATCGCTCACGGCGGTCGGCCGCTCCCGCGAGAAGAGCGGCTCCGGGAGCCTTGTGTACGAGTTGTCGAATCGCCAGCCGGCGCGATGGATTGCCACACTCATGGGAAGTCCCAGCATAGGCCCGTGTGCCGGGATGAAAAAAAGGGTCCATCCGGGATTGACGTGGGTCGGGGCTGCCCGTGCCCCGCGATCCGGACGATCGCTGCGGCCTTCCTGGCCTCCGCTCTCTCGAGGCTGCCTGCGCTTCGGC
>CAIWZS010000381.1 GCA_903917235.1 uncultured Planctomycetaceae bacterium
CTTCTACCGGCCGCTGCGCGAGACGCTCGGCGTGCTCATGGAGGACGGGGAGCCGGCCGGGGGCCGCTGGAACTTCGACGCCGAGAATCGCGGCGCCTTCCCGAAGTCGGGGCCGGGCGTGCTGCCGCGGCCGCGTCGGTTTCCGCCCGATGCGCTCACCCGCGAGGTGCTCGCGCTCGTCGAGGCACGGTTCGCCTCGCACCCGGGCAGCCTCGCCGAGTTCGACTGGCCCGTCACGCCCGAGGACGCCCGGGCCGCCCTCGACGACTTTCTCGCGCACCGCCTCGTCAACTTCGGTCGGTACCAGGACGCGATCTGGACGGGGGAGCCGTGGCTGTGGCATGCCCGGCTCTCGCAGGCGATGAACCTCAAGCTGCTCGACCCGCGCGACGTCGTCGCCGGTGCGGAGCGGGCGTGGCGCGCGGGAGCCGTGCCGCTCGAGGCGGCCGAGGGCTTCATCCGGCAGGTGATCGGCTGGCGCGAGTACGTGCGCGGCGTCTACTGGCACTTCATGCCCGGATACGCCGAGCGCAACGCGCTCGGTGCCGACGCGCCGCTCCCCGGCTTTTACTGGACGGCGGCCACGGAGATGAACTGCCTGCGCGACGCGCTCTCGCAGACGCTGCAGTATGGCTACGCGCACCACATCCAGCGACTCATGGTCACCGGCCTCTTCGCGATGCTCCTCGGCGTGCGTCCGGACGAGGTTCACCGCTGGTACCTCGCCGTCTACGTGGATGCCGTCGAGTGGGTGGAACTGCCGAACACGATCGGCATGAGCCAGTTCGCCGACGGCGGCGTGATGGCGTCGAAGCCGTATTGCGCGACCGGGGCCTACATCGACAGGATGAGCAACGCCTGCCGGTCGTGCCGCTACTCCCCCAAGGTCGCCAGCGGTCCCGAGGCGTGTCCCTTCACGACCCTCTACTGGGACTTTCTCGCGCGGCACGAGAAGCTGCTGGCGTCCAACCAGCGGATGACGATGCAGCTGAAAAATGTCGGTCGCAAGGACAAGGCCGAGTTGCGCGCGATCCGCCGCCAGGCCGAGGCCTTTCGGGACGGGCTGGCGTGACGGCTGCGCCGTGGCGGCAGGGCCGGCGTCAGGCCCGGGGCGCATCCGCCCTCGGTGGAGTACCGGCTCGGGGGGCGGCAAAAGTCTCCTCGCTTCGGCCGCCGCGGCCGCTCGCTCGGGAAGCGTTCGCCGACCCCCTTCGCCTCGTCCGCTCTGCCTGCTCAGTCTTCGCTCCACGTATCCGCATACGCTTTAACGACCCGGCGTGGGGAGCAGTTCGACGGGCTCGCCGGCGACCGCCGCCTGGGCCGGGCGTGTCAGGGGCACGAGCGTCCACGGCCTGGCAGCCCCGCTGATCGTCGCCTGCGCACGGGCCGCGGACTCCGCCAGCGTCGCGGCCGGCGTCTCGAACCGGGCGCCCCGACCGCCGCCGATCGTCCAGGTCGCCAGCCGCGTGCGCGGGTCGACACGGCCGCTGATCGGCTGCACGACGTCCGAGATGGCGTCGTAGTGGTTGCCGCGGATCGCGCCGTCGCTGCCGATGGCGAGCTGCTGCCAGCCGAGTGGTTCCGGCGCGTCCGCCGTGACGAGCGCGGCGGGCTCCGCGGCGAATGCGGCGAAGACGCCGAGCGGGAGCCAGCCCGACCCTGCCGCGGTCGTCGGACCATCGACGAGAACGCTGCGGGTGCCATCGGCTGGAGGCGGCGCGTCGACGATCTGTCCGTCCACCGTCCAGACCCGTGGCGCGTTCGCGAGTCGGGCGAGTCTCGAATCGATGCCACTGGCCGACGCCTGCTGCCACCAGTCGGCGGTGCCGGTCGGCGTCCATGCCTGGGGATACGCGTCGTGCCATGCGGGGGTGAACGGCTCGGGTCGACCGACGAGCACCGATCGCGCGGCGTCGCCTGCCACGGGTGCGAGGGCGGCCGGTGACAAGACGTCCGTCCCGGGATCTTGCGCTGGTGGATTCGCCGGCACGAGTCGCGCCGCCTGCTCGATGGCGCGCGTGTCCGATGCCGGCGCGGCCGGAGTCGCCGGGACGCGATCGAGCAGACCGGGCAGTGCTGCCCGGGCCCGCTCGAGAAGCGTCGTCGCCAGGGTCCCGGACGGCGAAGGAGCCCGCGGGGTTGCCGACGCGTCGGCACTCCGCCCCGCGGAAGGTGCAACGCCCGTGGCCGGCGGAGCCACCGGTCGCGGAGCGGTCGGGCCGGGCCGCGGCTGGCCGAGCGGCACCGCGACGATCTCACCTCGGGCTTCCATGCGGGCGGCCCGGCGAGGCAGGAGCGGAAGCCTTCGGCTGCGAACGACGCCGACCGGTTCCTGACCGGGCTGGGCCCACGCGGGGTGGGGAGCCGTCCCGACCATGACACCGGCGACCATGCTCACGAAGGCGACCGCCAGAAGCCCGGACCTCCGCCGCCCGCACGGGGCAGAGGCGGACCGGTTCGACGACGACGCACTGGTCATGCTTCGCGGCATCGAGTCCGTGGAGGCTCGTGCCGTCACGCTCGGGTCCGTCATGTTTCGTTCCGCCATGTTTCGTTTCACCATTCGGGCCTCCCAACGGCTTCCGCCGCATGCCGACCAGTCTACAGTGACAGTCGCCGATCCCCGGGTGCAGTGGCGGGGAACCGCCATGGACTCATTTTTCAGGGGATCGGTACAGTAGGCCACTTGCCTCCATCCACGCCGACACACCGATGACGTCCTACTCGCTCACCCACCTCCGCCAGCTCGAGGCCGAGAGCATCCACATCATCCGCGAGGTGGC
>CAIWZS010000382.1 GCA_903917235.1 uncultured Planctomycetaceae bacterium
CGACGCGTGAGCTCCCGCCACGTCCGTCCGAGCCACGCGTCGTCCCGGGCGAACGTCGTGGCCCGTTCGACGGCGAGGATGCAGTGCTCGTCCACCGTGTACTTGTGGTAGTTGTTGAACTGCAGCAGGTGGCGGGCGTGGGCGAACCCGGGCACGAAGATCTCGAGGACGCCCACGTCGTGGAGCTGCCGCAGCGCGTCTCCGAGGCCGTCGGTGCGCTCGAAGAGCCCGAGAAACGCCGCGACCGCCGGAGCGTCGGGCTCCGTGGGCAGGTCGGGCACGGCCTCGCGCACGGCCTCCCACACGACCGGATCGATCGGCAGCGCGTGGAGCATCGACAGCTCCACCAGGCGGATGATCGCGCTGGTGCTGGACACGATCCGCGAGACGGCGCCCGACACCGCGCCCACGTGGAAGGGGCCGACGCGATACAGGCCGTCGACCACGTTGCCGAGCACGCCCGATGCGATCCGCCGCAGCGGTCCCGGCCCGCGCAGCCCGCGGAGCATGGCGTCGCGCACCTGCGCGACCCGCCGCGTGTGGCCGAAATACTCGCGCATGAACCGCTCCACGCCGAGCAGGCCGTCCTGGCTCGGCACGGCGCGGCCCTGGGCGATCCGCAGCTGCTCCGCCCGCGTGAGGTCGTCGTTGGCCTTGCCCGCCGCGAGGTGCAGGTCGATGCGCACGCGGGTGAGGAACTCCGCCGCATCGCGCAGGCTTTCCGCGTCGCGGGGGGACAGGCCGCCGAGCAGCGCGAGGTCGGCCGGCGATTCGGCGCCGTGCGTCACGCGCCCCAGCCAGCGCACGAGCTGGATGTCACGCAGGCCGCCCGGCGAGCGTTTGACGTTCGGCTGCAGGAGCGACACCGTGTGGCCGAACCGGTCCGCCTCCTCCTCACGGGCCGCCGCGAGCCGCTCGACCGTGGCCCGCTGCTGCCTGCGCATCAGCGAGCGCAGCCGCACGTCGAGGCCGGCGACCAGGTCGGCGCGGCCGGCGAGCCGCCGCATGTCGAAGAGCGCGGACAGGATCGTCGCGTCCTCGCGGGCGAGCCGCGCCGCCTCGGACGGCGTGCGGACGCTCTGGCCCACCTCGAGCCCGCAGTCGTAGAGGTCCCGCAGGATCGCCGATGCCATCCGCGACACGGCGACCGGTGCGGACGCGTCGTGCAGCAGCATGAGATCGATGTCGGAATAGGGCGCCATCTCGCGGCGACCGAAGCCTCCCACGGCGACGAGCGCCACGGAGCGGCGCACGCCGGCGGCCGTCTCGTCCCCGAGGTCGTCGAGCGCGGCGGACCAGATGTCGAGCACCACCCGCTCGAACAGCTCCGTCGCGAGGCCGCCCGTGGCCATGCCGGGCGCACCGGCCGCGTGCTGGGCGGCGACGCGCGTGCGCAGGGCCGCCACGCCCGCCGCCGCCGCCGAGACGGCGGGACGGACCGTCGCCGCCCCGGCCAGCCCGTTCATGTCGGTATCCACTGGTCGTCGGCCACGCCGCCGCGGTGGTTCGCCACGCGGGCGAGCACGAAGAGCAGATCGCCGAGCCGATTGAGGTATTCGATGGCGTTCGCCGGGATCGTGTCGCCGACCTCGGCGGCGAGCGTCACCACGCGACGCTCCGCGCGCCTGCAGACCGTGCGCGCGACGTGGAGCGCCGCGGCGAGCGCGGTGCCTGCCGGCAGGATGAAGTGCGTCAGCGGCGCGAGCTCCGCTTCGAGCGCGTCGATCTCCGCCTCGAGGACGGTCACGTGCGCCGCCGTGATCCGCTCGTCCACGGATCGCCCGGGCGCGGGAGGCGTCGCGAGCTGCGCACCGAGTTCGAAGAGATCGGCCTGGACGCGGCGCAGGAGCGGATCGAACGCGGCGGCCACGGCCAGCGAGCGGGCGACGCCGAGCTGGCTGTTGAGCTCGTCCACCGTGCCGAAGGCTTCGATGCGGGCGTGGTCCTTGCGCACCCGTGGCCCACCGAAGAGCCCGGTCTCTCCCGCGTCCCCCGTCTTCGTGTAGATCTTCATCAGGGTGTTCATCTCCTCGGACCGCCGGTGGACGCCGCCGCGGGCTATACTCCGCGGCATGAGGAATTCCTGCAAGCCGCGCCGCGCGCGTCGGTCGCGTCGCGAAGAAGCCGCATCCGCCCGCCGCGTCGTGGGCCGCGATTCCCACGGTGGAATCCGCACGGCATGCCGGACCGCGATCCTCGTCGCGGCGGCGTGGCCCATCGACTGCGGCACGGACCGCGGCAGCCTCCGCGCGGCCGACATCCCGGGCGTGTCCGCCGCGTCCCCGGCTGCCGAGACGCTCTCGCCAGCGGAGGCACGGTTCCTCGCGCCCCCGGTGCAGGTCACCGCCGGCATGCCGAAGGCGGGCGAGGGCTATTTTCGTCCCGATGCCCGACAGATCTGCTTTCAGGCCGTGCCGAGCGGCTATCCCTTCTATCAGATCTTCGTGCAGGGCTTCGACCCGTCCGCGTTCGACGCGAACGTGAACGCCGCGGGAACGCGATCCGCGGAGCCCCTGCGCATCAGTCCCGGCCGTGGCCGCACGACCTGCGCCTGGTTCTCGCCGGACGGCGGCCGGCTCCTCTTCGCATCGAGCCACCTCGATCCCGATCTCGCAGGAACGGAGGAGGCCGCGAGACGGCAGGCCGAGGAGGACGCCCGAAGCGGTCGACGCCGGCGCTATCAGTGGGACTTCGACCCTCACATGGAGCTCTTTGCCGCCGACGTGCGTGGCGACGGCATGCTGACACGACTGACGGACAGCCCCGGGTACGACGCCGAATGCTCGTACGCACCGGACGGGACGACGATCCTCTTCGTGAGTGATCGCGACGGCGACCCGGACATCTACGTGATGAACGCGGATGGATCCGGCGTGCGCCAGCTCGGCAATCAGCCCGGCTACGACGGTGGGCCTTTCTTCTCCCCCGACGGCGGCTGGATCACGTATCGCACCGATCGCGTGGAAAAGGACCTGCTGCAGATCCACGTGATGCGGGCCGACGGCAGTGGCGACACGGCGGTCACGGCCGGTGCCGGCGTGCGCTGGGCGCCGTACTGGCACCCGACCCGGCCGTGGCTGATCTGGACCGGAGCCGATCACTCCGACCCCGCGAAGAGGCCGAACTACGACCTGTGGATCATCCGGTACGACACGTCGGAGGAGCAGCTGCGGTGGTCGAAGCCGCTGCGGCTCACCGATCATGCCTCGGCGGACGTGCTGCCGGTGTTCTCGCCCGACGGGCGGATTCTCATGTGGACGTCGGGCCGCGGTGCGGACGGCGGCGGGCGAGGTGGCGCGAGCCAGCTGTGGGCGAGCCGCGTCGACATCGACCGTCTCGCGGCGGCACTCGACGCCCTGCCGCTGGGCACTCGACCCGTGGGCGAGACCACCGATGCGCCCTGACGCGCCCGCTGCGGGAGCGGGGCCCGGGGACGCGCCCCCGCCGGAACCGGGGGACTCCTGCGGCCCCATCGCGATGATCGGTGGCGGCCGGATGGCCCTGGCGCTCGCGGAGGGCTTTTGTCGGACGGGACGGACGACCGGCGACCGCATGACCGTGTGCGACCCCGATGCCGTCGCCCGCGAACGGCTCGCGGCGGCCGTGCCGGGCGTCCGGTTCGTGCCGACACCGGCGGCGGCCGCCGCAGCGGCCCGCATCGTCTTCCTCGCCGTCAAGCCGCAGCAGGCCGCGGAGGCGTGTGGTGACGCAAGGCTCGGACTGCGGGCCGACGCGACGATCGTCTCGATCGTCGCCGGCCTGACGACCGATTCACTCGGCGCGCTGCTCGGCTCCCGTCGGATCATCCGCGTCATGCCGAACACGCCGTGCCTCGTCGGACAGGGGGTCTCGGCCTGGTGCGCGACGCCGGAGGTACCGGCTGCGGATCGTCACGAGATCGTGCGGCTGCTGACCTCCGTCGGCCACGTGCACGAGGTCGACGAGTCGCTCATGGATGCGGTCACAGGACTCTCCGGGTCGGGCCCCGGCTTCGTCGCACGCTTCGTCGAGGCGCTGACGGCAGGCGGGGTCGCAGCCGGGCTGCCGCCACCGTTGGCGCTTGCTCTGGCCGTGCAGACCGTCGCGGGCACCGGCGCCCTGCTCGAGCGCACCGGAGAGGACCCGGCCGTGGTCCGCGGACGCGTGACCAGTCCCGGAGGCACCACGCTGGCAGGCTTGGCGCTGATGGAGGCTCGCGGGGTGCCCGAGGCGATCACCGCGGCGGTCGTGGCGGCCGCCACCCGTGCGCGCGAACTCGGTGCCGCGCCTCGTCACGCCACGGCGTGACGACCCGCGCCGGCCCCGCGCTGCACGCGAGGCCGGGGCGACACGAGCGGCGTGTGCCGCCGGTTCAACGCGCGCCGGCCCTCTTTCCCTTCTTCGCCTTCTTCGCCGGGCCGGCCTTCGCCTGTTTCGCGACGGCCGAAGCCGCCTTCTTCGCCTTGCCGGCCTTGGCTTTCGGCTTCGATGCGGCCGTCCCCGCGGACGACTTCTTCCCCCGCCTGCTGCCGCCGAAGATGAGTTCCCACCCATCGGCGTACTGCTTGTTGCTTCCGATGCGAATGACCGACATGGCGTGCACTCCGATTCGGTGCCACGGACACGTCGCATCGACCCGTCGACGCGACGCCGCAGCCCCAACGGCGGTGGTACCGATGTTCAACGCCGCGTGTCAAGCGACGCATCGCGATCGACGTCGGCATCGATCTCGAGCAGGACCCGTGCGGCGATCGCTGCCGGAAGCGTCCGGCGCGTCCTCCCGTCGCCGATGAACGCGTCACCCGCCACGCCGGCCGAGGGCTTCCGGGCGAGCACGCCGGGAGCCCCGATGATGAGCGTGTTGCGAGAGGCCACGATGCCGGTGATCTCCCAGCGCAGCGTCGGCCGGCGACCGTCTCCTGCCGCGTCGTCGGCGTGGACGCTCGCCTGCGGCAGCGGGCGGTCGTTGAGGATCGCGGTGACGCGCGGGTCGGCATCCTCGATCGCGAGCCAGAGCCGGTGGGCGGCGGTGACGCCGCTCGGGCCACCGAATCGCCTGATCCAGCCGGCCGTCCGATCCCCTGCCGGCTCCCACGCGGCCGTCAGATTGATGACGTGGGATGGTGTCATCGTCGCCTCGCGGCCGCAGCCGGGATGTCACAGGCTGCTATACTCGGTGCTCCCACGAAATGATCGGACATCCTCAGGAGACCACGAGACGATGGGACGCGCCCTCGAATTCACCGACGCCAACTTTCAGAGCGAAGTGCTCGACTCCCCCGTGCCGGTGCTCGTCGACTTTTGGGCGCCGTGGTGCGGCCCATGCCGCATGATCGGACCGACGATCGAGGAGTTGTCCGCGGAGAATGCGGGGACGTTCCGCGTCGGCAAGGTGAACGTGGACGAGAACAACCGGCTCGCGATGACGTACAACGTCGCGAGCATTCCCACCATCATGATCTTCAGCGGCGGGCAGCTCGTCCAGCAATTCATGGGCGTCCAGCCGAAGACGCGGCTCCAGCAGGCGCTCGACGAGGCCAAGCAGGCCTGACGCGTGTGGACGGGGCCGGTCGAGCGACCGGCCCCGTCCACACCGCACCGCAGGGCGATCAGACGGGCACGACCAGCTCCTCGGTCACCTGCCAGCGTTCGGCGAGATCGACGTCGAGGTGGCTCGTGAGGTCGATGTCGGCACCGGGCTGCCGTAGTTTCTCGACAGCCTTCGCCTCGATCTGCCGCACCCGCTCCCGGGTGACGTCGAAGATCGTCCCCACCTCCTCGAGCGTGTAGGCGTAGCCGTCCGCCAACCCGAACCTCAGGCGGATGATCTCGCGCTCGCGATAGGAGAGCGTATCGAGAGCCCGCGAGAGCGAGGCGCGGAGTGACTGGCGGTTGAGGTCCTGGAGGGGATCCTCCTCGCGGCGATCGCAGACGAATTCACCCACCGATCCGTCCTCGGTCTCGCCGAGGGGCTGATCGAGCGAGGCCGGCCGTCGCGACATCCGCCAGATGCACTCGGCCTCGTCCACCGCGAGGCCGGAACGCGCCGCCAGTTCCTCGACCGTCGCCTCCCGACCGTGCTGCTGGAGCAGGTCGCGGGCGGCATTCCGCATCTTGGTGAGCATGTCGACCATGTGCACCGGCATGCGGATCGTGCGACTCTGGTCTGCGATCGCGCGGGTGATGGCCTGGCGGATCCACCACGTCGCGTACGTCGAGAACTTGAAGCCGCGGGCATGCTCGAACTTGTCGACGGCCCGCATGAGGCCGGAGTTGCCTTCCTGGATCAGGTCGAGGAACGACAGACCACGGTTCCGGTACCGCTTCGCGATCGAGATCACCAGTCGCAGGTTGCCCTCCGCAAGATCGCGCTTCGCCGCGTCGTAACGCTGCTGGAGATCCTCGAGTCGGGCGAGCCGTCGCGCGAGCGTGCGGCGGCTCTCACGGACGCCGAGCAGGATGCGCCGCTGCTCGAGCGCCGCCGTGGCGGGATCGATGGTGCCGCCGACGCGGTCGCCGAGCGTGGCGAGCCGGTCGGCCTTGGCTCGCAGCTCCTTGAGGAGCGGATAGAGCCGCTGGATCCGCAGGTGCATCTCTTCGACGAGTCGCACCGACTTGTTGCGCTGCCGCACGAGACGCCGCCACGCCGCCCGACGCTCCTCGGGGGCCGCGGCCCGCGAGGTGGCGATCCGAAAGAGGCGCCGCTTCTCCTGCTCGAGGCGACGCAGCGTCACGAGATTCGGCTCGAGCCGACGCAGGATCCGCTTCTTCTCCCCCGTGTTGGTGACCGACACCTCGATGGTCCGGTCGAGACGCACCGTCCCCGCCTGCACCCGCTCGAGGAGCTGGAGCGCGCCGGCGAGCACGAAGTCGTTCGCGAGCAGCGTGCGGCGGAACTTGCGCCGCCAGTGCTCGATCCGCCGGGCGCTGTCCACCTCGGTCTGTCGCGAGAGGAGCGGCATGCCACCCATCTGGAGCAGGTAGAGCCGCACCGGGTCGTCGATCACCGCGAGCGGCCGGCGGGCGCGGGCGGGTTTCGGGGAGCCGGCTTTGCCCACCGGGCGCTCGCCGGCACGCACCCCCTTGCCCCGAGGCAGCGGGGCGACCGGTGCGCTGGCGACCGATGGTGCGGCGATCGGGTGGAGGGGGATCGGGGGGGCGCGACGTTGCATGGAGGTGACCCTGCTGGACGTGAAAGAGCCGTGTCGCGGTCGGCGGCTGGATCCCCGCCGCTCGGGCGACACTGCGGGTCAGGGAAGCAATTCGGGTGCCGCTCGGTCGCAGCCCCGCCCGCGGACCATGCCCGGACGCCGAATTCCCCGGGAAAATTCGAGGAAACGGGGCCGTGGACCCGCCACGCGTTGGAAATGGTCGTGTCGCATCCCGTCGACACGCGGGCGCCGCGCGTCGCCCGGTTGCAACGCGTCGGGGGTGTCGATTCAAGTACCGGCCCCGTCCCACACGAAGTCACGGTGACGGAGGGGTGGCGATAGAATCAGGGGGCTCGCGAGCGGGGCCGCCAGCGCCGCACCCCGCGCCCCCGGAAGGTGCCTCATGGAGATCGCCGTTCTCGCCGCGATCGGCCTGCTCCTTCTCGGCGGTATCGTCGCGTTCGCCGTCGGCAACCGTGGCTGGAGCATCGGCACGGTCGTGGCCGCACTGCTCGTGCTCCTGGCGACAGGAGGATTCCTCTACCTCGGCGCGAGGCTGGCGGCGCGGGATGCCGCGTGGGCGAAGGCCGTCAGCGATCTGGAGCAGCGGCTCGCGAGGGCCCGAGACGGCCTGGGCCCCACCGCGGACGGTCGGCTCGAACCGCTGCCCGACATGAAATCGGTGGCGATGCTCCGCGAGGAGCGCGATCGGTGGAGCCGCGCTGCGGCCACCGTCGATACGTGGCGGAATCGCTACTGGTCGAATGCCTCGTACGAACCGGACGGGGGAGACGGCCCGAGAATCGGGGCTCGCATCGTCGTGCCGAGGCCGCCGCGGCCTCCGGCGCCGGCCGCCGCGGGGGCCGATCCAAACCAGCCTGCCCCGGCCCCTCAACCGCCCCTCCTCGCAGCCGGCGCGATGATCTTCCTGTTCGACGAGTCCCCGCTCGCCGAGGGTGGACGGTACCTCGGCGCATTCACTGTCCGCGAAGCGGCATTCGATGCCGGCATCGACAGTCAGGTGCTCACGGCTACCTTCGTGGGGGAGCCGAATGAGCGCGAGCGCAAGGTGCTGTCCGAGCCGCACGGACCCGTCACGATCTACGACGAACTGCCGGTCGATCGCTGGATCGCCTTTTTCCGCCTGAATCCGGCGACCGACGCGGCGAATGCGAACGGGGTGACCGCCCGAGACGACGTCGCAGCCCAGTTCGACGGCATCGACGACGATGACGTGCGGGCTCTCGTCCAGGCCTTCGTCGAACGATTCGAACAGCACGAGAGCGAGGTTTCGGAGGCAGAGTGGCCCGCCGCGGTGCAGCAGCTTTCCGAGGGTGCGGTCGTGCCGGGGAGTTTTTGGGCGACCGTCGAGTTCACGAAGAGTCACACGTTCGCGGGCGCGGCTGGGTCCGCGTCGCGAGAGTTCACGGCGGGCGACAAGGCCGAGTTCGACCTGGCGACCGCGCTGGAACTGCGTGATCGCGATCTCGTGAAGGTGCGGCGGGTCGTCAGGCGACGCCCGCTCTCCGATGCCCTCGCGGCGATCTACGGCACGCAGGTCGGCCCAGTCGCCGAGCAGGGGGATGGAGGATCGCAGCGAGCCGACGGAGCGATCGCGCTTTTGCGGCAGCTGCGTTCGGAACTCGTGGTGATCGACACGGCCGCACAGCGACTCGACCAGGCACTGGCGGCCACGACCGCCAACACGGAGGCCACGACGGTGGTCGTGCAGGAGTTGACGGAAGACCTCGGCTCCTGGGAGCGAGACGCCACAGCGGCCACCGGCGTGGCGGATGCCTTCGCCACGTCGATCGACACGACGACGCGGCAGCGCGAACAGGCTGATCAGGCCGTCGTCACCCTCGGCAGGGAACTGGCCGCGATGCTGGCGCGGCTCACGGGGGAGATCGACCGCGTCGCGCCGGCCCCGGGACGCTGATCGCCGCGGGCACGCGCCCGTCGGAACGGCCGCATTCCCCGTCGCACGGCGTGCCGGGCCGACGACGCCCGATGTCTGCTAAACTCCGGGTCGCCGTCGCAGGTCGGTCAATTGGTCGGATCGCGGGATTGGCCGCTGGGGAGTGCCCGACCGGCAGCGACGCGCCCGAGCCCTCGTCGCGCGGGTCGTCCCGCGTGATGCATGCCGTCCGCCGCCCTCGAGAGCGCCGTCATTCCATCATGAAGAGCATCGCCACCGGCCCTGGCAACACGCAGCGTCTCAAGAAAGCGGTCCACCACCATCGCCTCGCGACCAAGCGGGGTGTCCTCGAGCGGATGTTCACGCTCTGGTTTCGTGGCTTCGTCTACAACCAGATCTGGGAGGACCCGCGGGTCGACGCCGCGGCGCTCCAGCTCGGACCGCAGTCGCGCGTGCTGACGATCTCGAGCGGCGGATGCAACGTCCTCAACTACCTCGTGCATCGCCCGGCACGCATCGTCGCCGTCGACCTGAACGCGAATCACATGTGCCTCACGCGGCTCAAGCTCGCCGCGATCAAGCACCTGCCGGACTACGAATCGTTCTACCGGTTTTTCGGCTACGGCGCGCACGCCGACAACATCACCGCGTACCGCCGGCACATCCGTGACGCGCTCGACCCGCAGACCCGCGACTTCTGGGAATCGAGCGACTGGCCGGGCCGGAAGGTCGGCCCTCGGCGGATCGGGTACTTCGAGCGGGGCCTCTACGAGCGGGCGAAGCTCGGCCAGTTCTTCCGTGTCGTGCACGGCCTCGCGAGGAAGATGCGGCGCGACCCGGCTCGGCTCCTGTCGGCCCGCACGCTCGCCGAACAGGAGCAGATCTTCGACCGCGAATTCGCGCCGCTGTTCGACAATCGGCTCGTGCGGTGGATGGGCCGGCAGCCGGTGGCGGTCTACAGCCTCGGAATCCCGCCGAGCCAGCACGCGGCGATGCTCGAGGAGCAGCAGGGGGACGGCCGCAAGCTCTTCGACATGTACCGCGAGCGGGTGCGCCGGCTCGCCTGCGGCTTCCCGCTCGAGGACAACTACTTCGCGTGGCAGGCATTCGGGCGGCGGTACGACCACGAGGGACGGCGGGCACTGCCCGACTACCTGAAGCCGGAGCACTACGACACGATCCGGTCGATGGTCGACCGCGTCGAGACGCACGTCGCGTCGCTCGCCGACCACCTGCGCACCGAGGCCCCCGGCGCACTCGATTCCTTCGTGCTCCTCGACAGCCAGGATTGGATGCCGCCGCACGTGATCGCGGAGCTGTGGGGTGAGATCGCCCGCGTCGGAGCGCCCGGCACGCGAGTCATCTTCCGCACGGCGGGCGAACGCTCGCCCATCGACAAGGCCCTGCCGCGCGACCTGCTCGACCGCTTCACCTACCACGAGGAGCGTGCCCGCGAGCTGCACCGCCAGGACCGCTCGGCCATCTACGGCATGTTCCACCTGTACGAGATGGCCGGGGCGGCTCCCGCGGCCGCGACATCCACGTGAGCGACAGACCCATCACGGATCCGGCGGGCAGGGTGGACGTCGCGACAGCGACGGGCGTGCCGGGCGGGCCCGTCTCGTCGTCCACCCAGCGGCGCGAGATCGACGGCCAGGCGCAGGCGATGGACCGGATGTATCGGCTGACCCGGCACGTCTACGACGTCACCCGCCGCTACTACCTGCTCGGACGCGATCGCCTCCTCACGAAGGTCGTCACCACGGCCAGTTCCGCCACGCTCGAGGTGGGCTGCGGCACCGCGCGGAATCTCGTGAAGCTCGCCCGCCGGCCGGAGCCGGGCACGCTCTACGGCCTCGACGCCTCGCACGAGATGCTGGAAACGGCCGCGGCGAGCATCGCCCGGCATCACGTGCCGGCGAGCGGTCACCCGCCGATCGTCCTGCGTCAGGGCCTCGCCGAGCAGCTCGACCCGCGACGGATGTTCGGCCGGGACGCGCCGTTCGACACGATCTTCTTTTCCTATTGCCTCTCGATGGTCCCGACGTGGCCGGGGGCGATCGAGGCGGCGATTGCGAGCCTGCGGCCGGGCGGCACGCTGCTCATCGTCGATTTCTGGGACCAGAAGGAGCTGCCGCGACCGTTCGCCGCCGCCCTCAAGCGGTGGCTGTCGCTCTTTCACGTCCACTATCGCCCGGAGGTCCACGAGGCGCTGACCGAATTGGGCCGGTCGGGTCGGGCGGACGTGTCGTTCGAGTCGGTCGCCCGCCGCTACGCCTACATCGCGACCGTGCGGGTGTGACGCGATTCCTCACCGGCGGATCGGACCCGCAGGGCGTGAGCCGGCCCGGGCCGCTCGCGCGTCGCTCGGGGACCACCCGCGCTCGTCACGAGCCGTCGGTCACGGCAGCACGAAGATGAACCCGGTGATCGTGGCGGCCTCCATCGCGAAGCCGCGGGCGCTGATCGGCACCGCCGGGACGGTCCACGGCGCACAGCTGCCGGGTCGGTAGTACCCGAGCGGATAGACGCACTCCCAGGGCAGCTCGACACCGACCTTGTACGGCAGCACCGGCAGCGTGACGAAGAAGTGCGCCGCCGACACGAACGGATCCACCAGGGTGCCATGCGAGTGGCCGTAGCGCTCGAGCGCCCAGTCCTCGAAGTAGAGCGGCTTGTGGCAGTAGCCGGCCGCCTTCCACGTGAACGTCGTCGCGGCGAACTGCCGTGGTCGGTAGGTCTCCCCCTCCAGCCGGCACTCGCAGGGATAGTCGTTGCCGGGCTGCCCGTTGACGCGGATGTCGAGTTCGACCCGATCGAGCGTGTCGGCCCGCAGGAGCTCGAGCGCCTTGCGGCAGTCCTTGTCCTCGTTCTCGCAGCGCGGCGTGCCCTCCGACGATGCCGCGACCAGCCGCACCGGAGGCGTCAGGGAGCCGCGTTCGTGGACGGCGGCTGCCGCGGCGGGCGTGGCATCCGCCTTCGGCAGGAACGACCGCCAGCCCGCGGCATCGGCGGCGGGACAGCACGCCAGCCAGACGAGGACCGCGACCGACGACGGGCGCCAGGCGGGTGCGTGGAGGCTCGGGGAACGCGGAAACATGCGATGGCGACTCCGGGCGCGTGACGACTCCCTCGTGGCTACCCATCGACCGGAACGACCGGCAACCTTTCGCCAACGTCACCGTAGGTGCCCGATGGGTGCCGCAGACGAGGCCGCGCGATCCCCTGCGCCCCCCAGTCGCCCCGCCTTGACTCGCGGGCCGTGCCCGCCGGCTTCGCCCCAGGTCGAGCGGTTCCGAATGCATCCGGCGCTCAGCCGGCGCTCACCCGGCCCCGACGGGGCGTTGACGAGGCAGGGCGGGGAAACGAGGACAGGAATGCGGCGGACGCTCCCGAACGAGCGCGAACCGTCTCAGCCCTCCCCCTGGGCGTGCTCGACGGTGTAATTCGGCGATTCCTGCGTGATCGCGATGTCGTGCGGATGGCTCTCGCGCACGGCCGCAGCCGACACCTTGATGAATCGCGCGTCGCGGCGGAGCTCCTCGATCGACGTGGTCCCGCAATACCCCATGCCGGCGCGCAGGCCGCCGACGAGCTGGTAGACGAACGCGCTGAGCGGTCCCTTGAAGGGCACGCGTCCCTCGACCCCCTCGGGCACGAGCTTGTCGCGCCCGCGGCCCGTGGCGGACTGACGGTACCGCTCGCTCGAGCCCTGCACCATCGCGCCGAGCGATCCCATGCCGCGGTAGGCCTTGAACGTGCGGCCCTGGAAGAGCACGGTCTGCCCCGGGCTCTCGGCCACGCCGGCGAGCAGGCCGCCGATCATGACGCAATGCGCGCCGGCGGCGATCGCCTTGGTGATGTCCCCCGAGTAACGGATGCCGCCGTCGGCGATCACCGGCACCCCGCTCGCCGCGGCCTCGGCGGCGGCCTCGGACACGGCCGTGATCTGCGGCACGCCCACGCCCGAAATCACGCGCGTCGTGCAGATGGAGCCCGGCCCGATGCCGACCTTCACCCCGTCCACGCCGGCGGCGATGAGGTCGCGACAGCCTTCGCGCGTCGCGACGTTGCCCGCGACCACCTCGATGTTCCACCGCTTCTTGATCGCGGCGACGGTCTCGATCACGTTCGCGGAATGGCCATGGGCGCTGTCGACCACGAGCATGTCCACCCCCTTGGCGATCAGGCTGGCGGCACGCTCGAAGTCGAAGACCCCCACGGCCCCGCCCACCCGCAGCCGCCCCTGGCGGTCTTTGCAGGCGTTCGGAAACCGCTTCATCATGTCGATGTCCTTGATCGTGATGAGGCCGGTCAGCAGCCCATTCCCGTCGACGAGCAGGAGCTTTTCGACCTTGTTGGCCATGAGGATCGTCTCGGCCTCGTCCAGCGTCACGGTGCCGGTGGCCGTGACGAGACCCGACTTCGTCATGATCTCCGCGACCGGCGTCTCGCCGCTTTCGAGGAAGCGGAGATCGCGGCGGGTGATGATCCCGACCAGCCGACGGCCGTCCACGGTGATCGGCACGCCCGAGATGTTGTGCTGATCCATGACGTCGCGGGCGCGGGCCACCGTGGCGGACGGCGGCAGCGTGACCGGGTCGGCGATGATGCCGTTGGCGCTCCGCTTCACCTTGTCGACCTCCTCGGCCTGGCGATCGACCGGGAGGTTCTTGTGGATCACGCCCAGACCACCCTCCTGCGCGAGGGCGATCGCCATCTCGCTCTCCGTGACGGTGTCCATCGGGGAGCTGACGATCGGGATGTTCAGGCGGATGCCCCGGGTGAGGAGGGTGCCCACGTCCACGTCGGCGGGCACGACCGTCGAAAACCGGGGCAGAAGCAGGACGTCGTCGAAGGTGATGCCG
Source organism: uncultured Planctomycetaceae bacterium (assembly GCA_903917235.1). Lineage (GTDB taxonomy): Bacteria > Planctomycetota > Planctomycetia > Pirellulales > UBA1268 > QWPN01. The sequence goes on from CAIWZS010000382.1 coordinate 13,917, forward strand.
GTGGCAACGATTTTCCCATCCATGCGAGCCGTGCGTCCTCGGGGGAAAAGCGCGGATTATGGACCGCGGGGCGTCCCGACGGCAACGAGCGGCTCGCGTGGTCCGATCCGCACGGCGCGCAGGCGTGTCCTACGTTTGAGCAGCCGGGCGGCGATCGCCTCCCGGGCGGCCCTGTTCCTCCCCGGCGACAGCGAGTCCCTCATGCGTTTCTTCGACGAGCACCCCGCCCTGACGACCCCGGCCCTCAGGGCCGTCCCAGCCCCGGCGCCGCGGTCCGCGCGTCCGGATGATGCGACGCTCGCGGCCCACATGGCCCGCACACGCTACGGCCAGTTCACGCTCACCGACGCCATTCGCCCGGGCTGGCAGCTCGACATCGTCCCGCGGGCGGGCTACCGACACGACGCCTGGGTCGATCCGCAGGGCGGGGGCAGGCTTCCCGCCCTCGTCGCCGCCGCATCGCGTGAGGATCTCTTCGAGACGTTCCTCGACCTCCTCGCACCCCTCGGCGACACGGTGGACGTGGTGCTCGAGTCCTCCCACGCCGAGGGCGTCGACCGCGTCGAGCATGTCCGCGACGGCATCGAGCGGCTCGTGCTGGAGAGCGTCCTCTGGGAGTACGAGGATCTCCTGCTGCACGACGGGTGCACCGGCATCGCGGTGATGCATCCCGAACTCTCGATGGAGGTGCAGCTCGACGAGCACAAGCTCATCGTGGCCTACGCCCCGTCCCGCGTGCCCTTCGAGCGCGTGCTGCGTGAACGCGGGCTCGAGCGAGACGACCGCCTGCGGTTCATTTCCCAGGCGGAGCACCTCCACACGTCCCACGAGCGATTCACGCGGCTCTTCGCCGATCTGGCGGGACGGATCGGCGCGGGCTGACGGCCCCGAGCGCGGATCCGCACTCAGGTGGAGCACCGTCTCCGGGGGCACTCGTCTCCACGCCCCGGCCGCCGCGGCGGTATGCTCCGGGCATGGCCGTTCCTTCCCGACCCGCCGTCCCCCCGTGCCATCCCCGTGCTCGCCGTGCGGTGCGGCGGTCGTGGCGCGCCGCGACGATCGCCCTCTCTGCGGTACTGCCCATGGCTGCCCACGCCGCCCCGCCTCTTCCGGCTCCGAACTACGACGAGTCGGCCGTGGGGGAGGTGGTCCTGCCGGACCCGCTCCGCGGTCCGGATGGAACGGTGGTCACGACCGCCGACGCCTGGCGCCGCGTGGCACGGCCGCATCAACTGGCACTCCTCGAGACACACGTCTACGGTCGTCGGCTCCCGCCGCGGCCTGTCACCGTGGCCGACGGCGGCGTCGAAGAGGTCGCGGTGTCGCTCGCCGGCGGACTCCCTGCCACGCGCGTGCAGGCCCGGCTGCGGCTCGGCGATGGCCCGAACGCCCGCCTCGTGGACGTGCTGCTGTACCTGCCCCGCGGTGCGACACGAGCCGCGTCCCCGGGCCCGGCCGGCGGAGGCCCAGGCCGTGTTCCGGTGTTTCTCGAGCTCAACTTCCGCGGCAACCATGCCCAGCACGGCGACCCCGGCATCCGCCTCTCGACATCCTGGATGCCGAAGGACGACGCCGCAGGCATCGTCGACCATCGGGCCACGGAAGCCTCGCGCGGCGTCAACGCCCGACGCTGGCCCGTCGAGGCGCTCGTCGGGCGCGGTTTCGGGATGGCGACGGCGTACTGTGGTGACATCTTCCCGGACCGGGCCGACGGCCGCCCCGACAGTGTGCTCGTGTCGCTCGGTCGGCCCGTGGATGGAGCGCTGCCGCCGGACGAGCCGGGGGCGATCGGCGCGTGGGCGTGGGGGTTGTCGCGGATCCTCGACTGGCTCGTCACGCTGCCGGAGGTCGATCCGGCGCGCGTCGCCGTGGTGGGGCATTCACGGCTGGGCAAGACGGCCCTCTGGGCGGGTGCCTGCGACGAGCGTTTCGCGATGGTCGTCTCGAACAACTCGGGCTGCGGCGGTGCCGCCCTCTCGCGGCGGAACTTCGGGGAGACGGTCGCCGTGATCACCGAGCGGTTCCCACACTGGTTCTGTCCCGCGTTCGCCGGCTATGCGGGTCGGGAGCGCGAGCTTCCGTGCGACCAGCACACGCTCCTGGCGATGGCGGCCCCGCGTCCGCTGTATGTCTCGAGCGCGACCGAGGATCTCTGGGCGGATCCGCGGGGTGAGTTCCTCGCCGCGGTCGCCGCGAGTCCGGCGTGGAGGCTGTTCGGCCTCGAGGGACTCGATGCGGCCGTGCCACCGCGACCGGACGAGTCGATCGGGGATCGAGTGGGATATCACACCCGCACCGGTGCGCACGACATCCTGCTCGAGGATTGGACCTTCTTCACCGACTTCGCCACGCGCACGATCCCGGCCGCGCGGTGACGGACCGAGTGGGCGGATGCCCGGGAGCGTCGCCCAGGAGATGCTCCGGCCCGGTCGGGGCCTCGCACCGGGGCGGCCGGACCCGCCCAAAAAGGCTCCGGAACTGGCCTTGAGTCGGCCGCATGCATCGCGGACCATCCCCGTCCCCGTCGTACGGCCGAGGTTCACGCGGAACGACCGATGCCGCGATCCCTGTCACGTGTTCGTCGTCTCCAGCTCGCCGTGCTCGTCGGCACGATCGGCCTGGCGTCCATCGCGAGGTGCCAGGAACTGCTCCCCGCGCCGCCCGGAGCCGTGCTGACGCCACCCGCACCGGCCATGGGACCACCGAACCCCTTCACGCCGCTGCCCGACGGCGCGATGGTCGGTCCCGGCGGGCCGATGGTCGCGCCGGGTGGACCGGGGATGGCGGGTCCGCCCCAGGCGCCGCGCAACGCGGTGGTCATCCCTCCGCTCGACGCCGAGTTCGTCTGGACGAAGCTCGTGGACGTGACCGACGACTATTTCAAGATCCACTCGGAGCAGCGCGTCGTCTTCGCCGGCGGTGTGCCGACGGAGGGACGGATCGAGACGTTCCCCCAAACCGGCGCGACGCTGCTCGAGCCGTGGCGGGCCGACTCGGTCGGCTTCCGCGAGCGGCTCGAGGCGACGCTCCAGTCGATCCGCCGCATCGGCGCGGTGCGGATGATCCCGGACCCCAACGGATGGCGGATCGAGGTCACGGTGGACAAGGAGCTCGAGTACCTCTCACGACCGATGCGCGCGACCACCGGCGGCGCGTCGTTTCGCAACGACGACTCGCTCTACCGGTACGGCACGCCGCTGCCCACGCTCGGACAGCAGGTCGGCGATCAGCCCAGGCCGGTGGCGGCACCGACGCCCAACCTCGGCTGGATCCCGCTGGGGCGTGATTCGCTCCTCGAGCAGCGCATCCTCTCACGCGTGCTCGCCAAACTCGGCGTCACGCCCGTCCCGCAGCCCGAGCCCTACTACCAGCCGCCTCAGGCCGACGGCTCGCTCGTGCTGCCGCCGGCCACCGGACCGGTCCCCTCGCAGCCCGGCCCGGCGCCGTCAGGGCCGATCTACGGCACCCCGATTCCATCGGAACAGCTCCCACCCGGGGCGGTCATCGCGCCGGGGCCACCGGTGCCGATCGAATCCCTTCCGATGCCGCGCTGACGGTGGCCCTGAGCCTGCCGAGCCCGGTGCGGCCGCGGCGCCTCCCGGGTGTGTCGCGTGGAAAAACGTCCTGTCCGCCGCCATACTCATCGTGTCCGAGGGCGGCACGACGGGCGGCGACCGCCGGACCAGACGAGGAGACGGCATGATGGCCAGCGAGCATGACGGGACGACGACGGCCGGCGGTGAGGTGAACCGTCGTACTTTTCTCGCCTCCACGGGGCGGGCGGCCGCCCTCGGGGCCGCCGGCGGTCTGCTCGTCGGCCCGGGCATGCGGAACGTCCACGCGGCGGGCTCCGACACGATCAATGTCGCCCTCGTCGGCTGCGGCGGCCGCGGCGGCGGCGCGGCGGTCGACGCGCTCTCCGTGCCCGGCGGACAGACGCGGATCGTCGCGATGGCCGACGTCTTCCGCGATCGCATCGACATCGTGAAGCGGTCGCTCGACGAGCAGTTCAAGGAGCGGGTGGACGTGCCGGAGGACCGGAAGTTCGTCGGCTTCGACGGCTTCCGGCAGGCGATCGACTGCCTCAAGCCGGGCGACATCGCCCTCTTCGCCACGCCCGTGGCGTTCCGGGCACCGCACTTCGCGGCCTGCATCGAGAAGGGCGTGAACGTGTTCATGGAGAAGCCGATCTCCATCGACGGTCCGAGCACGCGCCGCATGATCGAACTCGCGGCGCAGGCCGACGCGAAGGGGATCAAGGTGGGTGTCGGCCTCATGTGCCGCCACTGCGATCGGCGACGGGAACTGGAGGAGCGGCTGCGGGCCGGGGAGGCGGGCGACCTCATCGCCTTCCGCGGCTATCGGATGCACAACCCGCCGCACAACCTCGATCTCGCCCCCGGCCCGGGCACCACGAGCGAGCTGCTCTGGCAGATCAAGCGCTTCCACAACTTCCTCTGGGCCAGCGGCGGCATCTTCAGCGACTACTGCGTGCACCACGTGGACGAGGTCGGCTGGATGAAGGGCTCGTGGCCGGTGAAGGCCGAGGCGACGGGCGGCCGCCACTTCAAGGGAAAGATCGACGACCAGAACTTCGACAACTACGCGATCGAGTACACGTTCGACGACGGCACGAAGTTCTTCTACGGCTGCCGGGTCATCAAGGACACGGAAAGCAAGTTCGGGGTGTTCGGGCAGGGCTCGAAGGGCGCCTTCACGATCTCGGAGCGGGGCCACTCGCCCGCGAAGTCGAAGATCTACCGGGGCCAGGCGATGACCGATGCCGCCGTGGCCTGGGCCGCCGAGCAGCCGGAGGCCAACCCCTACCGGCGCGAGTGGGAGCACCTCGTGGCGGCGATCACCGCGGGGGAACGCTACAACGAGGTGGTGCGCAGTGCCGAGGCGAGCCTCGTGACCGCGATGGGGCGCTTCGCGGCGCACACCGGCCAGCCGGTGACGTACCAGGAAATGCTCGACTCGCCCGACGACCTCACGGCCGGTGTCGACAGCCTCACGATGGATTCGCCCGCGCCGCTCGTGGCGAACGCCGACGGCACCTACCCGGTCCCCAATCCCGGCCGCACCAAGTTCGAGTACCGCAGCTGAGGGCCGGCGATGTCACGGCGGCGCCGGACGCCGCCGCGGGTTGGGCAGGAAGTAGAACCGGCCATCCTCCGCACCCCCGAGAAAATCGGGGATGCCGGAGCCGGTGAAGTCGACGACCGTGGGGCTCACGTCGTGCCCCTCGATGCTGCCCTCGGCCAGACTGCCGGCCCGCATGAACCGCCACCCGCCGTCGCCGTGCCCGACCTGACGCAGCAGGTCGGCGTTGCGGGAATTGACGAGCAGGTCGAACCTGCCGTCCCCGTCCCAGTCGGTGACCGCGAGCTTGCGCCGGCCACTCTGCCCGGCCATGCCCGTCGCCAGACGCAGCGGCCGACCGGCCTCGTCGAGGAACGCCCGCTCCGGCGGCAGCAGCACGAGGGCCTCACCCCGCTGCGCGCGGCGAAACCATGCGAGATAGCCCTCGTGATCGAGTATCGCCAGATCAGCCAGACCGTCGGCATCGAAGTCGTGCACCACCGGCGTCGTGCGCCACTGGGTCAGCAGGGCCTTGCCGGAGGGGGTGCGCCAGCCCCAGGCGAGCCGCGGCTGGCCGGCATCCCACTCCACCTCGATCGCGTGCGGCGGCGCGAAGGCGGGTGCGGCGCGCGGCCCCTCGTTGCGCAGCCACACGACCTCGCCAAGGATGCTGTTGAGGACGATGTCGGGCAGCGCGTCGCCGTCCCAATCAGACACGCTGCAGGTGGTGTAGCCCCACTTCGCCTCGGCCGGCCCCTGGATGCTGCCGGCGGGCCCGGCCATCACGCGGAATGGGCGGCCCTCGACGACGAGCCGTCGCGGCGCGGCCCACGTGGGCGTGGCGACGGCCGGGCCGCTCGTGTTCTCGAACCACTCGATGAAACCCGCCGTGTTGCCGGAGACGATGTCGGTGTCACCGTCGCCGTCAAAATCCACGCCGACGGGCGTGGCGAGGGCGCCGCACTTGAGCGTGTCGGCCCGCTGCCGGAAGACGCGCGGCTGGCGGAACACCGGGGCCCCGTCGGCGTCCGTGCGTCCGGTGTGCTCGACGAACGCGACACGACCGTCCTCGTCGCCGACCACGAGATCAGGATGGCCGTCACGGTTCCAGTCGAAGGCGACCGGCACGATCATCTGCAGCTCCATCCGCAGCGGCCCGCCGTCCTCCGCGACGAGATCACGGCCCGCGGCGTAGCGGGGGGCCGTGCGGGAGCCGACGTTCTCGAAGTACGTGAAGCGGTCGAGGAACGACCCGCACAGGAGGTCGAGATCGCCGTCGCCGTCGAAGTCGGCGAGATTGGGTGACGGGCAGCCGTAGACGTCGATCACCCCGTCCGCCGCCTCGAGCTGCACCGGGTCGCCGAAGCCGCCCGCCGCGGTGCCCGGGAGCACGAAGACGAACCCGTGGAGCGGGCCGTTGGTCCAGCGCCCCGCCGCGTCGTAGGCGTCGTCCCAGCCGTAGAAGCTCCAGTCCTCGATGCCGCACACGAGATCGAGCCGCCCGTCCCCGTCGTAATCCACGAGCCGCCACTGGTTGTGCCGCACCTTCGGCCCCTTCGGCTGTTCGCCGCGTGGCACGTACCACCGCGCCGGCACCGGCAGTCGCTCGGGGTGTCCGGTGCCGACCGTGGCGAAGTCGCGGTATTCGATCCCGGGTGCGAGCACGCGCAGCCGGCCGTCGACGTAGCTTGGCATGACGTAGTGCACCGTCGCGGAGAGCCTGCGGGCCGGTGCGAACACCGGCATGGCGGCATCGCGCGTGTCACCCGTGTCGTTCTCGAAGAGCCACACCCCGTTCGACGGCTTGTCCGGACACGACACGAGGAGGTCGAAGTCGCCGTCCCCATCGGCATCACACGGCACGGGCCATGCCCACAGTCCGACGCCAAGATCGACCACGAGGTCGGGGTCGTTGTAGGGCAGGGGACGCAGCTCCGTCGCCACGGCCAGCCCCCCCATGACGCACGCGAGCAGGCTCAGCAGACCGGCAACACGAACCAGGATTCCCCTGCGGAGGCCCATGACCCGCGATGTCCTTTCCCGACGACGCCACACTCACTCGTCGGTGACGCAGCCGCTCGACGCGGGGGCCACGCAACGGATGTACTTGGCGAGGATGCCTCGCGTGGCCTTCGGTGGCGGCGCCCGCCAGGCATCGCGGCGGCGGCGCACCTCGTCGTCCGCCACCTCCATGTCGATCGTCGCCGCATTCGCGTCGATCACCACCATGTCACCGTCCCGCACGAGCGCGATCGGCCCTCCCTCCTGGGCCTCGGGCACGACGTGCCCGACGATGAATCCATGGGATCCACCGGAGAAACGGCCGTCGGTGATGAGGGCGACGTCGGCGGCCAGGCCGGCCCCCACGAGCGCCGAGGTGGGCGTGAGCATCTCGGGCATCCCCGGCCCGCCCTTCGGTCCCTCGTAGCGGATGATGACGACGTCCCCGCGCTGGATGCCGCCCCGCTCGAGCGTGGCGAGCATCGCCTCCTCGCTGTCGAAAACCCGCGCGGGACCACGGAAGCGGGCGCCCTCCTTGCCGGTGATCTTCGCGACGGCGCTGCCCGGGGCGAGGTTGCCGTGGAGGATCGTGATGTGACCGGTGGGCTTGATCGGCTGATCCACCGGATGGATCACCTTCTGGCCCGGCCGCAGTCCCGGGCTGGAGGCTAGGTTCTCCGCGAGCGTCTTGCCGGTGACCGTCAGGCAGTCGCCGTCGAGCAGGCCCCGGTCGAGCAGGTACTTCATGAATCCGCTCGTGCCTCCCGCGGAATGCAGGTCCTCCTGGACGAACCGTCCGCTGGGCTTGAGGTCGGCGAGGTAGGGCACGCGGCGGGAGACGGCCTGGAAGTCGGCGGGCCCGAGCGGCACCTCCACCGCGCGGGCCATGGCGATCAGGTGGAGCACCGCGTTCGTCGAGCCGCCGAGCGCCATGATGACGACCATGGCGTTTTCGAAGGCCCGCCGCGTCATGATGTCGCGGGGCTTGAGATCACGCTCGAGCAGCCCGCGGATCGCGGCTGCCGCCCGAAGACACTCGTCGAGCTTGCCGGGGTGCTCGGCCGGGATCGACGCCGTGTCCGGAAGCGCCATGCCGAGCGCCTCGATCGCGGTCGCCATCGTGTTGGCGGTGTACATGCCGCCGCAGGCGCCCGCCCCGGGGCAGGCATGCCGCACGATGTCGGCCCGACGGGCGTCGTCGATCCGCCCGGCCACGTACTCGCCGTAACACTGGAACGCCGAGACGATGTCGAGCGGGGCGCCGTCGGCCGCATGGCCCGGCTTGATCGTCCCGCCATACACCATGAGCGCCGGTCGATTGAGTCGCCCCATGGCGATGAGGCAGCCGGGCATGTTCTTGTCGCACCCCGGGATCGCCACGAGCGCGTCGTACCACTGCGCGTGCATCACCGTCTCGATCGAATCGGCGATGATGTCCCGTGAGGGGAGGGAGTAGCTCATTCCCTCCGTGCCCATCGACATGCCGTCGCTGACGCCGATCGTGTTGAAACGCATCCCGACGAGACCCGCGGCCACCGCCCCCTCGCGCACTCGCGCCGCGAGCCGGTCGAGGTGCATGTTGCAGGGGTTCCCCTCGTACCACATGCTCGCGATCCCGACCTGGGGCTTGTCGAGGTCGGCGGGCTGGAGGCCCGTCGCGTACAGCATCGCCTGGGATCCGCCCTGCGAACGGGGCTGCGTGATGCGTGACGAGTAGCGATTGAGAACAGTCGTGGTCGAGGGCGTCATGGGGCCGGCCGGTGGGGTGGAGTCGGACGTCACGACCCGCGTCGGGCCGTGGGGAAGCAGGATAGTATGCTGTGCCGCTCGTGGAAAACCCGCGGGCTGCCCGGCGTGTTCCGCCCCACGCGCCAGCCGGCGACGTGCCGCCAGCGGGGCGACGCGGACCGCGGTTCGTCAACGTCACGGCTCACGGCATGGTTCCCCAGTTCGTCTACTTCGATCTCGGCAACGTGATCTGTTCGTTCGATCGCGAGCGCGCCATCCGGCAGATGGCGGCGCTGACCGGCACGACTCCCGACCGGGTGCGGTCGGAGGTCATCGACGGCGGGCTGCAGGCGGCGCTCGAACGGGGCGCGATCGACTGGCTCGAATTCCATGAACGGTTCTCCGAGCGCACGGGCACGTCGTCCGACGCGGAGGCGCTCGCCACCGCCGCGAGCGACATGTTCGCGCTCAACGTCGACCTGCTGCCGGTGATCGCCGGACTCGAGCGCGCAGGCTGCCGGGCCGGAATCCTGTCGAACACCTGCGACGCACACTGGCGGCATCTGGTGGCCAGCGGCTACGCGATCCTGCCAGGGGGGTTCGCACCCATCGTGCTCAGTCACGAGGTCGGTGCCGTCAAGCCGGACCCGGCGATCTTCGCCTCCGCAGCCGCCCGTGCCGGCGTGCCACCCGACCGCATCTTTTTCTGCGACGACATCGAGGAACACGTCGCCGCGGCCCGCCGCGCGGGGTGGGACTCCGAGCCGTACGTCTCGGCCTCCAGGCTCGTCGATGACCTCGCCCGCCGCGGGCTCGAGCTCGGCCTGTGAGCGGTGTCGGTCTGGTACCCTGAATGGAACGATGAGCGACGCCGTCTCCCTCACGATCGACCAGTTTCTTGCCGTGGTCCGCAAGAGCGGGCTGGTGGAGGACGACGACCGGCTCGAGGAGGCTGCGTCCGCCTGGCCGGACCGCACCCTGCCGCTGCCAGACGACCTCGTCGCGCACCTCGTCGAGCGGGAGCTGCTCACGCAGTGGCAGGCCGATCAGCTGCGTCGCGGCCGGCACAAGGGCTTCATGCTCGGGAAATACCGGCTGCTGCGGCTCCTCGGCAAGGGGGGCATGAGCAGCGTCTATCTCGCCGAACACACGGCGCTCAACAACAAGGTCGCGATCAAGGTGCTGCCACGCCATCGTGTCGACCAGACGTCGTACCTCGCCCGATTCGAGCGCGAGGCCCGCACCTCCGCCCGGCTGAACCATCCGAACATCGTCCGGGCGTTCGACCTCGACACCTCCGGCGAGATCCATTTCATCGCGATGGAGTACGTCGCCGGAACCAACCTCCATGCGAAGGTCAAGGAGGCCGGCACGCTCCCGCTCCGCGACGCACTCGACTACGTGCGGCAGACGGCGCTCGGGCTCCAGCATGCGCACGAGGAGGGGCTCGTGCATCGCGACATCAAGCCCGCGAACCTGATCCTCGACACCCGCGGCACGGTCAAGATCCTCGACCTCGGTCTCGCGCTCGCCCAGGAAGAGGACGACACGTCGCTCACGAAGACCCACGACGAGAAGGTGCTCGGCACGGCCGACTACCTCTCGCCCGAGCAGGCCCGCGACAGCCACACGGCCGACGCCCGCTCCGACATCTATTCGCTCGGCTGCACGCTCTACTACCTGCTGACGGGAAGCCCTCCGTTCGCCGAGGGCAAGCTTGCGCAGCGCATCCAGGCCCACCTCAAGTCGCCGCCACCGAATCTCCTCGATCGTCGGCCCGACGTGCCGCCGGCGATCGTGGAGCTGGCCTTTCGCATGCTCGAAAAGCATCCGGACGCACGGCCGCAGACGGCCCGCGAGGTTGCCGACACGCTGGCTGCGTGGCTCGCCCAGTCGAGCGGCCCCACGACCGGCCCGACGGGGCCGCGGACACCACCCCGACGTTCACCGCCGCGTCGGACGGCACCCGCGGGCGCCGCCGACACAGGCTCAGCCGGCACGACGACCGCGCCGGGCGTATCGCCACCGCCATCCAGCCAGCCGTCTCCGGAACGGACCGAACCGCAACGGGCCGGTCCGGCCACACCTCCCTCGTCTCGGGAGAGGCCGCCATCGGTCATCCTCGCGCCGTCGCGTGTCGGCCCTCCATCGGCCGTGATCCCATCGTCCGACGTCGGCCCGCCGTCGGTCGTCGTGTCGTCGTCGAACGTCGGCCTACCGACGGGAAGGTCGAGCATCCCTCCGGCAGCCGGCTCGGCCGTCGATCCGGACGTGTTCACATTCGCGCCCCCCTCGCAGGACGCGGCACCGATCGTGACGATCGCTCCGCGTCAGTCCGCCCGATCGACCGCGCCGCGGTCCGCGACACCGGCGAAGACGTCGGCGCCCGAAGTCCTTCTCGAACCGGCCCAGACAGGATTCGCACGCTGGCTACCCAGAGGCGTGCCCAGAATGGCATGGGTCGCCGTTGCAGGCGGTGCGGTGCTCGTCATTCTCGCCGCGGCTCTCTGGTTCGCCATGAACCGAGGCCCGGCCGGGGACGCGGATCCCGATGGCAAGGCGGCGCGGCGCGAGTCGGCAGCGGATGCGGACGTGCCGGCGAAGAAGTCCGCGCCCGTCCCGAAGGCGCAGAAGCCAAAGCCACAGCCGCCGAAGCGGGAGCGCGGCCCGCTCGATGCTCTCAATGCGCAGCCTGAGTCTTGATGCTCCGGGGAGTGACCTGCCACGGCTCCGGACGTTCGCTGCGGCCGTCCCGGCCTCCGCTCACTGCATGTCCGCGGCGCTCCGGCATCCGTGCCTCCGCTTGCTTCCATAGCCCGGATCCATGGCAGGTCACCCCCCCTCGTGATCGCTGGTGCGCATCAGTCATTACGACAAGCGCATTACGACACGCGTCTCACTGCCGGAAAAGGCCATGGATAGCCTTTTCCAAGCACATCAGCGTCCGGCGATCGTCCAGTTGCCGGCGGCGAGCATCTCGATGGCGGCACGATGGGTGAGGTCGTAATCGAGCGGCGTGAGCGTCACGGCACCTGACTTGAGGGCGGTGACGTCCGACTCCTGCGGGTGCGCCGACGGGGGCGGGTCGTTGGCGGCCCACCAGTAGGCGCGTCCCCTCGGATCGGTCCGCCGTTCGAACGACTCCCCGTAGCGGACGATGCTCATGGGCACCACGCGGAGCTCCGGCGACCCGTGCAGCGCCCGGGTCGGAATGTTGACGTTGAAGAGACTGCCCTTCGCGGGGCGACGGTCGAGCACCTGACGAATCACGTCGAGGCCGATCTCGGCCGCCCGCGCGTAGTCCGGATGGTCGTCCCACTCGAGCGACACGGCGATGCTCGTGATCCCGAAGAACGCCCCCTCGATCGCGGCCGCGACCGTGCCAGAGTAGAGGACGTTGATGCCCGCGTTGAGGCCGCTGTTGATGCCGCTCACGACGAGGTCGGGGCGCGCCGGACAGAATTCCGCGATCGCGAGCTTCACGGCGTCCGCCGGACTGCCGTCGACCGCCCAGCCGCGATGCCGCTCCCCCTCGAACACCTCCTTCGCCGTCAGCGGCGTCAGGAACGTGATCGCGTGGCCGACGCCGCTCTGCTCGGTCGACGGGGCCGCGACCTGCACCTCGCCGAGTCGGCCCAGCGCGCGCTCCATCGCGGCGAGGCCGGGGGCGAAGATGCCGTCGTCGTTCGTGAGCAGGATCCGCATGGAGGCGACACTATAGCAGTGCCGCTCCGAACGGGCCGCCTCGCCGGCCACGGCCGCGAAGCGTCGCACATGGCGACCGCCGCGCGTATACTCCGGGCTTTTTCCGCACCGTCCGCGCCGCGTCCATGGCCGATCCGGCCGTCGCCGACGGGCCGGTGCATTCGAGCCCGCCTCCCCGCATGCCCACCGCCGCCTCCGCCAGCCCGCAGCAGACCGAGCGGGTGCTCGTCCTCGATTTCGGGTCGCAGTACGCCCAGCTCATCGCCCGCCGCGTGCGCGAGCAGAACGTCTACTGCGAGATCGTGCGGCACGACCTCGCCGCCGCCCGCATCCGCGAGCTCGCGCCGCGTGGCATCATCCTCTCCGGAGGCCCGGCGAGCGTGTACGAGACGGGTGCCCCGCGTTGCGACGCGGAGCTCTTCCGGCTCGGAATCCCGGTGCTGGGCATCTGCTACGGCATGCAGCTGGCCTGCGATGCGCTCGGCGGAAGCGTCCGCGGCGCGCCCTCGCGGGAGTATGGTCGCGCGGAGTGCGAGATCCTCGAGGCCGACACGCTCTTCGCGGGCGTCACCTCGCCCGCCGAGGTGTGGATGAGCCACGGCGACCGCGTCGACGCCGTGTCGGCGGGCTTCGTGCCGCTCGCCCGCACGCCGGCCTGCCCGCTCGCCGCCGTGCGTCACCGCGACCTGCCGGTGTTCGGTCTGCAGTTTCATCCGGAGGTGACCCACACGCCGGCCGGCGGGGCGATCCTCGCGAACTTCCTGCGCGGTGCCTGCGGCTGCTCGGGTGCGTGGCGGCTCGACGACTTCGCGCGGACGACGATCGACCGTCTGCGCGCGACGATCGGCGACGACCGTGTCATCTGCGGGCTCTCGGGCGGCGTGGACTCGGCCGTCGTCGCCGCACTTCTCTCTCGGGCGATCGGGGATCGCCTCTCCTGCATCCTGGTGGACAACGGCCTGCTGCGGCGACACGAGGCGACGGCCGTCATCGAGGAGTTCACCACCCACTTCCGGACCGACCTGCACGTGGTCCGGGCGGAGGACAGGTTTCTCGACGAGCTCGCCGGCGTCACCGAGCCACAGGAGAAGCGTCGCCGCATCGGGCGCGCGTTCGTGGAGTGCTTCACGGAGGAGGCGGCGAAGATCGCGGGTGCGCGATTCCTCGCCCAGGGCACGCTCTATCCCGACGTCATCGAGAGCGGTGCAGCGGCGGACGGTCCCGCAGCGACGATCAAGCTCCACCACAACGTCGGAGGCCTTCCGGACGACCTGAAGTTCGAGCTGGTCGAGCCGCTCCGCGACCTGTTCAAGGACGAGGTGCGCACGCTCGGACTGCAGCTCGGACTGCCGGAGCGCATCGTCTGGCGGCATCCGTTCCCCGGACCGGGGCTCGCCGTCCGCTGCCTCGGCGAGGTCACGAAGGCACGGCTCGATCGCCTGCGTGACGCCGATGCGATCGTGCTCGAGGAGCTCGAGACCGCGGGACTCATGCGGAAGGTCGCTCAGGCGTTCGCCGTGCTGCTGCCGGTGCAGAGCGTCGGCGTGATGGGTGACGCGCGGACCTACGACGACGTGCTCGCCGTCCGCGCGGTGGAGACGGAGGACTTCATGACGGCCGACTGGAGCCACCTCCCCCACGAGGTGCTCGCCCGCATGTCGACCCGCATCATCAACGAGGTCCGCGGGATCAACCGCGTCGTCTACGACATCTCGTCGAAGCCGCCCGCGACGATCGAGTGGGAGTGACCGTCGGCTCCACGACCACTTCCGTGAGAATTGGATGAGGGTCGCCGGGCCGCTTGTGAGCCCGCGGGGGGGACCCTAGCCTGACGGTCGACCTGGGCCGATGACGGCGCGCCGTGCCGGCCGCGTCACACCCTTCCGTTTCGGGGCCGTCGGGCCCGCTCCATCCGATCCGCACCGAGCACAGGACGCAGCCGCCATGGAATTCTTCGACGCGCTCTCGACCCTCGGACCGGGCCAGGTGCTCCTCCTCATCACGGCGCTCGTGATCGCCTTCGGCTTCGAATGCGTCAACGGGTTCCACGACACCGCGAACGCGGTGGCGACGGTCATCTATACGAAGAGCCTCAAGCCGACCCCGGCCGTCGTCTGGTCCGGCCTCTGGAACTTCATCGGCGTGCATGCCGGTGGCATCGGCGTGGCCTTCAGCGTCGTCCACCTGCTGCCCGTCGACCTGCTCGTCAACATCAAGACGGGACGCGGCCTCGCGATGGTCCTGGCCCTCCTCCTCGCCGCCATCATCTGGAATTTCGCGACCTGGTACCGCGGCCTGCCGGCATCGAGCTCGCACGCGCTCATCGGGTCGATCATGGGCGTCGGGATGATGAACGCCTGGATGGAGCACGGGTCGCTCTTCAAGGGCGTCAACTGGCACAAGGCGACGGAAGTGGCGATGGCGCTCCTGCTGTCGCCGCTCATCGGGTTCGGGCTCGCCGCGGGCCTGCTGCTCCTTGGGAAGCGACTCATCCCGTCGCAGAAGCTCTACGAGGCGCCGAGCGAGACCGAGCCGCCTCCCATGTGGATCCGCGCGATCCTCATCGGCACCTGCACGGGTGTCAGCTTCGCGCACGGGTCGAACGACGGTCAGAAGGGGATGGGACTCATCATGCTCGTGCTCATCGGGATCGTGCCCGCGACGTACGCGCTCAACATGGGCACCTCGCAGGCGGACATCACGGCCGTCGTCGAGGCCGCGCGCGACCTGCACGACGAGCTGCAGGCGCCGGAGATCGCCGGGCTCATGGATGCGCTCAAGCAGGAGTACATGGCGAGCACCCGCGTCGAGAAGCTGCGCCGCAGCGAGGCCCTGGCGGCGACGATCGAGCCCTACGGCAATTTCGACGACGACGTGCACGGCTTTGAATTCCGCAGTCCGGGCCTCGCGAGCGACCTCATTGACCCGTACCCGCGGGCTGACGCCGTGCTCGCGACGCTCGACCCGCTGCCGATCGCGAAGGATTTGATGAGTGCGCTCGATGGCAAGACGAGCTTCGAGGATCTCGGCTCGGAGGAGCGGTGGCAGGTCAGGACGCACCTCGTCGAGCTCGGGGCGTCGGTGCGGACGCTCGTGCGCACGTTCGGCGACAAGATGGCCGAGGATCGCCGGAAGGTGCTGATGAGCCTCGCGGGCAAGCTGTCCAAGCCGGTGGAGTACGTGCCGGAGTGGGTGAAGATGGGCGTGGCACTCTGTCTCGGCCTGGGCACGATGGTCGGCTGGAAGCGGATCGTCGTCACCGTGGGCGAGAAGATCGGCAAGACGCACCTCACCTACGCGCAGGGTGCGTCGGCCGAGCTCGTCGCCGCCGCCACGATCGGCCTCGCCGATGGCTTCGGCATGCCGGTCAGCACGACCCACGTGCTCTCGAGCGGTGTGGCGGGGACGATGTGGGCCAACAAGTCGGGCATCCAGGCCGAAACGGTGCGGGACATCGCCCTCGCGTGGATCCTGACGCTGCCGGCGGTGATCTTCCTCTCCGGACTCATTTACTGGATCGCCACGCTGTTCGTCGGGTGAGGCGGCTCCCCGCCGGGGGCTCCGGTCAGCGAGGCCGCCGCGTCGGCAGTCTCTTCCCAGTTTGCCGGCGCGCACCACGTGGCACCCGTTGTGCAGTCTGCCCGACGGGACGTTTCGGCATGTCCGTTCCTTCCGGCGCACTCGGCTGACGATTCTCACGATCGGACCCCACCATGATGGCTGGGGGCGACGTACCGGGAACGACGAGATGCACGGACGATCCGGTTGCACCGGTCGGATCGCCTCGATCGTGGTGATCATCCTCGTCGAGATGCTGTCCGGTCACGCTCTTGTCCGCGACGGGACGTGGCGGGGCAGCGCGTCCGGCGCCGAGCCGTTCGGCATCGCCAGTCCGTCGGCGTCGCTCGGGGACATCGCGCCGGGCGGGACGGACCCACCGGCGGATGACACGGCGCTCGACGAGCTTCCGCCGGACGAGTCGATGCCCGTCGACCGATCCGCGGCGACGGCCATCCCGGACCGGGCCGCGGCCGGGCCCACACCCGCCGACGAGGATCCACCGATCCACGACGTCGTCAACGGTCTCCCGCTGACCGTCCATTGGCATCACGGCCTCGCGCTCGAATCGCCGTCACGGGACTTCGCCATCAAGGTGGGCGGCCGCGTGCAGATCGACACGTCGGCGTACACGGAGGGCGCAGGGCCGGCCGCGCCACCCGCCTTCGGCGGCTTGAACCCGCCGCTCAACGGCGCCACGAACGTTCGTCGGGCCCGCATCCGCGTCGAGGGACGGATGTACGAGGTCTATGACTGGGCGATGGAGTACGACTTCGCCAATCAGCTCGACGTGAACAACGAGGCCTTTCCCACCGAGCGGGACATCGGCCCGCTGCCGGCCATCACCGACGCCTGGGTGCAGATCCGCGAGCTCCCGATCCTCGGGATCGTGCGCATCGGCAACCAGAAGGACCCCTTCGGCTACGAGCACCTCACGAGCAGCCGCTGGCTCAACTTCATGGAGCGGTCGTTCACGATGGACGCCTTCGTGGGGCCGTTCAACAACGGCTTTCAGCCCGGCATCAAGATCCTGAACGCATCCGATGACGGCCGCGTCATCTGGCAGGTCGGCGAGTTCAAGAACACGAGCAACGTCTTCGGTGCGAGCGCCACCGACGGCGGCAGCCAGACCGTGGGACGGCTCGTGGTGCTGCCCGTGTTCGAGGGGGAAGGGGAGCGGCTGGTGCACCTCGGCGTGGCGGGCAGAACGATGGGACTCAAGCTCCTGCAGACCGAATTCGATCCCGCGACCGGGCTGCCGACGGGGCCGGAAGTGCCCGCCGTCCGCTTCCGCAGTCGTGGCGACGTGCGGAACGGGCCGCCCGGCCCGGTCAATTCGATCTACGCGGATGCCGGGCTGCTCGAGGGCTCGTGGCAGAACATGATCGGCCTCGAGTTCGTCGGCAACGACGGGCCGCTCTCCTGGCAGGCCGAATACATCGGCTCGTGGCTTTATGACGCGGTGACCACTGGCAACGACCCGATCAATGCCGGCCGCCAGCCGCCGGCGGGCACGAAGGTCGGCACGGTCTTCTACCAGGGCGGCTACGTCGAGGTGCTCTACTTCCTCACCGGTGAGACCCGCACCTACTCGCGGCTGGAAGGCGTCTTCGATCGTCCGATCCCGAGGAACACGTTCTACGTGCTGCGGGGCGCCCGCCGACTGCTTTCGAGTCCCGGGGCACAGGTGGGCGCCCGCTACAACTGCCTGTCGCTCAACGACGGCGAGGTGAACGGCGGCGTGCTCAACGCAGTCACGCTCGGGCTGAACTGGCTGTGGACCCCGAATGCCCGCGTCTACTTCAACTACGACTTCACCTACCGCGACTTCGTCAACCTCGCCGGGTTCAACGGCAGCGGCGGCATCCACGCCTTCGGCACGCGCCTGGCCTTCGACTTCTGAAGGGCCGAGCTTCCGTCCCGTCCGAGATCTTGTACCGTCCGGACCGCCGCGACCGTCAGCGGATCGTGACGTTCGTCACGCCGGTGGGCAGCGTGGGATTCACGAAGAATTCCGCCGTGAAGGCTCCCGACGCGGAATCGAGAACGTGCTGGTCAATCGTCTTCAGTCCGAGGGAGCCGCCCGTCGCGTCGTACAGGTAGGCGAAGGCGGCGAAGAGGGCGCGACCCGTGTTGAAGAACTGGCCGGAGGCCGGCGGCGCGTTCTGTGAATAGGCCCCCGGCAGGGGCGAGAATGACTCGACCGACGAAGGATTGAGCGGGTTGGCCGGATCGAGCGTGGTCGTGCCGGGCAGCGTGTCGACGACGTACGAAACACGTCCTCCCGAATTCAGGAACTGCACCCCCAGACGGCCCTTGAACGATTGGCCCTGCGAGCGTCCCGGCAGCGTGAGGATCGAGAAGGGGATACCCATGTCGATCACGATCGGGCCCGTCGCCGCCGGCGTGCCGTCGAACGTGAGCGTGCCCATGGCCGGCTGCCAATCGGGCGGACTCGTCGCACCCGGCGCGAGGCCGGTGGGGGCGAGACGCGTGTAGGCGAAGCCGCTCTGGGCCGCGTCGAGTCCGAGCGTGACCCCGTCCGGGGTGATGACGTAGCCGGCCCGCATCGAGCCGTCCCGCATCTCGTCGATGTTGAGGAAGGCGTTGTACGACTGGTTGAGCGCGGCGGTCGTGGGGAACGTGCCGAGGCCACTGCGGTCGAAGCCGACACCGAAGTTGGAGACGGGCGACAGGATCGACGCCCCGTCGCGGCGGTTGTCGGCGTACGACGCCCACCATCCCCCGGGGATCGTGACGGTGCCCAGCGGGCCGCCCGGCCGGGGCGCCGGCACCGGGATGATCGGCGCCGACGACCGCCGGCTGCCGTCGGTGATCGTCACGCTGCCGGTCGCGAACATCGTGCCGAACGTGGTGCTCGCCGCGACGCTGCCTGGGGGTGGCACGCTCGAGGCACCCACGGCCGAGACCACGAGC
The DNA here is from genome assembly GCA_903917235.1 of uncultured Planctomycetaceae bacterium. GTDB lineage: Bacteria > Planctomycetota > Planctomycetia > Pirellulales > UBA1268 > QWPN01. Next base: position 32,928 of record CAIWZS010000382.1, read on the forward strand.
ACGGGCACGGTCGCCACCGCAGGCCGTGCGACCGGCGTCGATGAGCCGGGCGGGGTGAACGTGGAATCGACGAACGTGACCCGCTGCGTGGACCACGTCCCGAAGTAGAGGCGGTTGCTGCTGTTGAGGTAGACGTACCCGCGCGGCCCGTCGAGCACGATGTCGGGATCGAGTTGGAGGGCGTCGAAGTAGAGTCCGCGCGATCCCGTGTCGAGGTTCACCTCGAGCCGCCGCGCGCCGATCCGCATCGCGACCTTCGGATCGGCGGAGTCGGCACCGATGAAGTCAGGCGGCGAGGTATAGGGCACGAGGTACCGGCCCGTGTCGGCGACGTAGCCGTCGAGCGGGTTGCCTCCGGGGGCTGGAGGCAGGACGCCGGCACCGAGCGAGACGTCGGTGAGCCCGTTGCGCACGATCGAGTTCGCCGTGAAGACGGTGCCGCTGAAGTCACCCGTGACGAGGTCGATTCCGTAGAAGCCGTTGTCGGCAAGAAGGTTGCCCCGGACGAGGAGCCCGGTCACGCCGGCCGGTGCCATCAGCCCTGCACGGGCGTTCGCACGGATGCGGTTGTCCGCGATGACCGTCCCGGAGAAGTCGCCCGGCGCCACCACGATGCCATGGGTGTTCGGGCCTCCCGAGACGAGCCCCCACGGATTCGCGCGGCCCCGCCGCCCGATCGTGTTGCGTGTGAGCGAGAGACCCCTCACGGAACCGGCCAGCTCGATCCCGAACGTGGCATTGGCCACGATCGTATTGCGGGCCAGCACCGTTCCCGTGAAGTCGCCCCCCGCGAAGCTCACGCCGCTGCCTACGTTGCCGCTGATCGTGAAGCCGGTGAGTGACGACCCACGTGAACGCCCGCTGAACGAGACGCCGCTGCCGACGAAGTTCCGCACGGCTCCCCCGCCGCGCATCGCGAGGACGGCCCCGTCGGCTACCGCGATGCCCGTCGCCGCCGCGGTGGACGCGGATCCGTCGAGGGTCACCGTCGCCCGCGCGGCCACCTCGGCCGGCGACGTGAATGCGAGGCCGGCCAACGGCGTGCGTCGCCCGATGGCTCCACCGAAGCGGATCGCGCCCGCGGGCCGTTCAGCTCCGTCGCCGGAAAAGATCGACAGCGGAAACCCGCCGTCGAGGGTGCCGGCGAACGCCACGGGCGTTCCCTCCGTCTCCACCCACGTCTGGCTCGCGAGTCGGGCCGGACCACCGACGGCGAAGCGGCCTCGACCCGTGACGAACGTGCCCGCCAGCGTCGTCCGATCGGCATACACCTGGTCGTGAGCCGTGGCGGCTCCGGCCACCGCCGTCGAACCGGCCGCGTCCGTCGTCACGCCCGCGAGCGGCACCGTCGGACCGATCGGACGGACGAACCTCGTGGCGGCACCGGACCGGACGGAAAGTCCCTCGCCGCCGGGCGTCGTGCCGTCGATCGCGCCGGTGAACGTGACCGCGCCGGCTGCCGCCCGCACGAGCGTGTCGGCGGCGAGCGTTGTCGCACCGGACACGGAGAACGCCCGGCCGTTCGTGCGGTAGGTCCCGCCGAGGACGGCGTTCTGGCCGTAGGACTGTGGACCGAGCGTCGTGACCGAGCCGAGGACGACTTTCGCGGAGCCACCGTTGGGCCGCAGCCGCAGAAGGCCCGCCTCGACGTCGAACATGACGTCGAACATGTCGTAGAGGTTGAGCCCGGTGTTCACGTTGTTGCCGGTGGTCGCCTTCCCGCTGGACGACGAGTAGCCGACCTGGTTGACGGAGCCGTCGTTTCCCGCGATGAATGACCACGCGAGCGGCGGCGTGCCGGGAGCCGGTGGGAAGTCGACGGTCAGCCTCGTGCCGGGATCGACCGCGTCGCCACCGGAGGAAAACGGGTACGGCTCATCGGCCGGCCACTCGGGCAGCCGCACGCTCATCGACGGCGCTCCCGAATCGATGAGCGTCTGGAGTGGACCGAGCGTCCGGCTGCGATCCCCCATCGAGAGCGTGTAGGTGGGGGCGAAGGCCAGCTGGTCGAACACCTGCCGACCCGATGTCGGGTAGGAGACGTCGTCGATCCGATCGAGCGTCACCGCGTAGGGGAACTGCGCCCGCAGCTCGGGCGTGAGCCCGACCGTGAGCCGAGCCGGTCCGCCGATCGGCCCGAGTTCGACCACGAAGCCACTCGAGAGGTTGCCAGGCAGCTGCAGCAGCACGTTCGTGACCGCGACACCCGGCTCGGTCCCGCGATTGATGCCGAACGACGCGCCAAAGTCACCGAAGAAACTCCCCTCGACGGGCGGCGTCGTGCCGAGGAAGTCGAAGGATGCGCCCGTGTTGACGTTGCCCCCCGACAGGATCGCACCGATCTGCACGGGCACGGCCGTGGAGACGGCCGCGGCACCACGGCCGAGCGTCACGACCGCGTCCACGGCGACCGCGTCGTAGAAGTTGCCCGACGTGTAGTTCGCGTCGACCGGCGGCCCGCTCGGATCGATCCCGGGCCACACGGCCGGGTCATAGCCCGCCATGAACCCCGTGCCGCCGGTGTCGAACTCGTACATCCGCACCGGCCCACCACCGATCGACACCTCGATTCCATACTTGTCCTGGACGGTGCCGCCCGACGTCGTGTAGGGCAGATAGTGCAACGGGATCGAACGGCTGGCGGCCGACTGCGGCACCACGAGCGGATCGACCGCGCGCGTCGCGAGCGACCGCAGCGGCACGCGGCCACCCACCGGGCCGTCGAAGGTCGTCGCGACCGGGCTCGTGACCGAAAGCGACTGCCGACCCGGACGGCTTCCGTCGACCGGACCGGTGAACGTCACGGCGCCGGCGCCGCCCGCGATCGACACGTCGGCCGTAAGCGTCGTCGGGCCTTCGATCCGCACATCAGTGGCCGCGCGCCACGTGCCCGCCAGCTCGAGACGGGACGCAGCCAGCGTGATGCGTCCGCCCGTCGAGACGATGTTCGTCGCGGTCAGAGTCGCCGCGGGCAGACGCATCTCGACATCGCCCGCGAAGGCTGCGGCCGCCCCGAACTCGACCCGCTCGACCGCCTCCACCAGCAGCGAGGCTCCGATGTCGCCCGCGGCGACGACGAGGCGTTGCGACCCCGCGGTGCCGGTGACGATCACCCGCGAGATCGTCGCGTCCGAGACGCTGAACGCGCTCTCGAAGCGCGGGTTCGCAGCCACCTCGACGAGGCCGGCCGCCTGACGCACGTAGGCCGTGTCGAGCCGCGCGGACGAGTCGACCGCGATGACAAGGTCCGATCCGACGACCGTGGGGCTGACGGCGAGCAGGGTCCGGCGCTCGAGCCGCTCGGGGGCCGCCACCCCGGGCCACGTGCCGCCGCCGCCGCGCACCCGCAGTGCGAGACGAAGCGTCGTCGTTCGATCTCGCTTCATGTCACCCGTCTGATTCGCCCGGGGCCCCCGTCTCGAGCGTATTCGAGATCGGTGCGTCGCCGGCTCACTTCACGTACCGGACGTGGTCTGACACGTCGTCGCCTGACCCATTCAAAACGTGCCGCAACGCATTGGAGCGATGCCGTGGAGGTTCGGGCAAGGGGCGGCAACAGGGAAGGATCGTGGGCCTCAGGAGCGACCGACACCCCCCACCATGGAGGTGTCGGTGGGCAAACTGGGCGGACGTGAACGAAAAAGTTGAGATTGCGGCCGTTTCTCATAAAAGCAGCAACGGGGGTGATTCGATGAACTGTTCCGTAAGGGTTGACCGTGACGGTCGCAGTGGTTGCGGCCGGCGGGTCGATCCTTCCGGTTACCGCGAGCCTGACGCCGCGACCGGTGCTTCGCAACGGACGCCACCACACCATGACTCCGCACCATCGCCTGGCCCGTTCCGTCGGCCCCCCCGGACGCCTCGTGGGCGTTGCCTCGTGGTGGCACACCCTCGCCCACCTCGCCCTCGTCGGCTGGCTCGGCCTCGTCTTCTGCCCGGCGCGATCCTGGGCCGAAGCCGATGATCCCCAGCCCGCTGCCCCCGAGACTGCCGCGAAGGCCGCGCGCACCGCGGCACCGGTACCGCGTGTGGAGTCGCCACCCCGGGTACCGCCCGTCCGCGTGGCCCAGCAGCCGACCGACGCCGAGCGGCTCTCGCAGGGTGAGTCGTCGCTCACCGACGACGCGCTCTCCGACTCCGCCGGCCCGATGGCACCCGAGGGCCGGGAACTCGGCGCGGAGGGGGTGGAGAACCTCGGAGAGACCGAGGATGAGCAGCTCTCGCAGGGCGAGTCGTCGCTCACCGACGACGCGCTCACGGTGGGTGCCGACGTGAAGATGCTGCCGGAGTGGAACAACGGCCTCGAACTCTTCTCCACCAACCGCGAGTTTCGCATCCACATCGGTGGCCGGCTCCAGTACGACACGACGGCGTTCACGGCCGGCGACGGACCCAATCGCAACTTCAACGACGGCGGCCTCGACCCGAGGCTCGCCGGCGGCACCAACCCCCGCCGCGGCCGCCTCCGGGTGGACGGCCAGATGTACGAGAACTACGAGTTCTTGAACGAGTGGGAGTTCGTGCAAGAAAGCTTCCTCTTCACGAACCAGCAGAACATCTCGGACGTCGCCGACGGCCCGCTGCCCGCGCCGACCGAGGTCTGGCTCGGCATCTCGAAGCTGCCGTGGATCGGCAACGTCCGCATCGGCAACCAGAACACGCTCACCGGCCTCGAGCACATCACGAGCGACCGCTTCACGAATTTCATGGAGCGTTCGTACCTGGCCGACGCCTTCACGATGCCGTTCAACAACGCCTACTCCCCCGGCATCCTCATCTTCAACAACGCGCTCGAGAACGACCGCATGTGGTGGGGCATCGGGGCCTACAAGAACAACTACGACATCTACGGCTTCTCCAACACGGCGGCGGCCAATTCACTCCAGGGACGCGTGACGGGCCTGCTCATCGACGAGCCGGAACTCAACCGCTGGATGCACGTCGGCTTCTGCACCACGTACAACCAGCAGGCCAATCCCATCCTGCAGAAGAACTCCTCGGGGGCCGTGACCCAGCAGGGCGGCCTGCGGTACCGCGTCCGCGGCAACCTGCGGAACGGCCCGCCTGGTTCCTTCAACTCGATCTACGCCGACACCGGCATCCTCAACGGCAGCTACTTCACGCTCATGACGGCCGAGTACGCCGCGAACTTCGGCCCGCTCTCGATGCAGGCGGAGTGGACCTGCCACGTCGTGCCCAAGGTGCGGACGGCCCTCTCGACCAACGGCACATATGGCCAGCAGCCGGTGAACACCGTGATCGACAACCTCTTTTACCAGGGTGCCTACTGCGAGGTGATGTACGCCCTCACCGGCGAGGGACGAGCCTACAACAAGCGGCTCGCCATCCTCGACCGCTACGTGCCCCGCAGCAACTTCTATCTCACCGAGGGGCGTCGAGGCTGGATCTCGAGCCCGGGTGCCTGGCAGATCGGGGCCCGCTACGACTGGGTGAATCTCAATGACAAGGGGCTCAACGGCGGCATGCTCAACGGCGTCACGCTCGGCCTCAACTGGATCTTGAACCCGAACGTCCGGGCCTACTTCAACTACGACTTCTGCTACCGCGACTTCGTGAACATGAACAACCAGAACGGCAGCGGCGGCATCAACGGCTTCGGCGCCCGGATGGCGATGGACTTCTGAAACGGCCTCCCGGCGACCATGTCACACACTCACGAACCCCACGCCACCGAGACGATGATCCTCGGAACGTTCATCGGAGACTGCACCATGCTCAGCAACCGAACCCGCATACCGACGACGCCGCGTACGACACGCACCGCCCTCCGGTTCGCCCGGCTCACCCGGCTTGTCCGGCTCACCCTGATCGCCTCCGTCGCCGTGACGGGCGAGCGGGCCATCTCCCAGGACGTCCTCCTCGACCTGCCGGCACCACGGAGCGTGCCGGTGAAGCCCCTCACCGATCCTCCCGTACCGCCGGAGCCGTTGACGCCCCCGCCCGCGACGGACGCCGTTTCCGAAGCCGCGCCCGCCACGACGGACGCGGAGATGCTCACCGACGACGAGGCCGCACCGTCGGCCGGTCCGGCGAAGGTGCAAACGACCAGAACCGACAGGACGACGGACAAGGCCAGGAATGACACGGCCACGAATGACAAGACCGGGAAGGATGCCGCCAAGACCGATCGGGCGAAGGGTGACGCCAAGAGCGACAAAAAAGAGGGGAAGAAAAAAGAGGAGACGAACGACTGCTGCGGACGGCCCGGCATGATTCCCGTCTGCCGCTGCGTGCCCGTCACGAAGAAGAAGAGCCACACGGAATATGAGACGAAGTGCGAGCTCGTGTGCGTGCCCGGCTGTGGATTGCTCCACGGCCACTGTCTCGGCGGGCACGGCGCCGGGCATGCACCCGGCTGCTGCGACGACGGCTGCCCGTCATGCGCCGATGTCCGCATCCGGCAGCGAAAAACGCTCCAGAAACGCGTGACTGAGAAGGAATACGACTCCTACGAGTTCAAGATCGAATGGGTGCCGGCCCGCTGTGCCTTCGGCGGATGCACCGCGTGCGGGGATGGCCGCCACGGCCACGGCGGCTTCTTCGACTGGCTCCTGTCCCATGAATAGACACCGGCCTGCGGCGTGCCCATGATCAGGGCATGGGCCAGGGCATGATCGACCGCGTCGACGTCGCCATCATCTTCGCGCTCGAACTCGAGGCGGCGCCCCTTCGCGACCGCCTGGAGGATGCGGTGAGGCTGCAGGCACGGGACACCGCGGTGACGACGGGGCGGCTCGGTGACCGCACGGTGGCGATCGCGGTCGCCGGCATGGGGATGGTGGCGGCACGGGCGACGCGGCAGGTGATCGACGGGCACCGGCCCGGGTCGGTGATCGCCGCCGGGCTCTGCGGCGGACTCTCCCCCGACCTCGACCGCGGCGCCCTCGTCGTCGCCGACCGGGTCGCCCACGTCGCAGCGGCACGGCCGCCAGCCCCGGCCGGCAACGGCGGGGAGATGATTGACCTGCGTTCCGCAGGCCCCGTCGCGCTCACCGCTCCCGATGCATCGGCGCTCGAGCGACTGTCGGGCCGCGTCTGGCGGGGGCTGGTCGTGACGGCGGACGCGGTGGTCGCGACGCCGGACGCGAAACGCCGACTCGCGGACGAGACCGGAGCGGTGTGCGTCGACATGGAATCGTGGTGGATCGTCGACGAGGCGATCCGCGCCGGGCGGCCTGCCGGCGTGGTGCGGGCCGTGAGTGACACCGTCGCCGAGGCGATTCCCGCGGACATCGCCCGGCTGGCGGGCATGCCGCACGCGATGAGGCGGGTCGGCGCGGCAATGCGGCTCCTGTGGCGTCGCCCCGGGGCGATCGTCGAACTCGCCGAACTCCGCGACCAGGCGCACCGAGTCGCGGACGGCCTGGCCGTCCGCCTGGTGGAACTCCTCGCCTGATCACGTTTCCTGCCCGCCGACGAGAAGCCGCACGAGACGAGACCGCGGCAGGTCGGGAACCGGCGGCGGGGCCGGCCGCCCCAGCCGGGCCGCCACCGCGGCCGCCGCGATGCGTCCGCTGCGCACGGCC
>CAIWZS010000383.1 GCA_903917235.1 uncultured Planctomycetaceae bacterium
AGCAACACCAACCAGATAAAGTGGTCGAGCCTCCCGGGCGAGCCCGGCCAGATCACCCCCAACAATCCCAATGCCTTCGAGCGGACGGGCTCCGGCTCCACGAGCCAGGGGCAGCTCAACAACTACGTCACGACCGCCTCGGCCGCGTTCACCGTCAACACCGCCGACCTGGCCGTCGTGAAGACGGTGAGCAATCCGACGCCCAACGTCGGTGACACGATCACCTTCACGATCACGCTCTCGAACCTCGGGCCCAACACGGCCCATGACGTCGAGGTGACCGACCAGTTTCCGACCGCGGGCCTGCAGCTGCTCACGGCCACGCCCAGCCAGGGCACCTACGACCAGGCGAGCGGCCTCTGGGACGTGGGCACGGTGCTCACCGGTACGGCCAACGCCAAGACGCTCACCATCACGGCGATCGTTCTCGCGCCCCCGGTGAACACGATCCCCCTCGCGCAGACCAACGTCGCCACGGTGACCAACTCGGCCGAGCCCGATCCCAATCCGGGCAACAACACCAGCTCCGTGACGGAGACGCCCCAATACGCCGATCTGGGCGTGAAAAAAACCACGAACAACGTCCAGCCGGGGGTCGGCGACACGGTCGTCTACACGGTCAGCCTCTTCAATCTCGGCACGTCCAACGCCACGAACGTCCGGCTCACCGACACGCTGCCGGCGAATGTCTCGTTCGTCAGCGCCACGCCGTCGGCCGGCACCTTCGACTCGGCGACCGGCATCTGGTCGATCGCGACGGTGCCGACCACCGCCGGCGTCAACAACCCGCTGACGCTCACGATCACCGTCACGGCGACCGCCCCGGGCCGCAGCTTCAATACGGTCACGATCACCGACAGCGACCAGTGGGACCCGAACGACCGCAACAACACGGCGAAGACGCCGACCGACCCCCAGGAAGCCGACCTCGTCGTCTCGAAGACGGTCAATGACTCCACGCCCAACGTGGGTGACACCGTCACGTTCACCATCACGCTCGACAACTTGGGACCAAGTGCGGCGCAGAACGTGGCCGTGAACGATCTCCTTCCGGCCGGGCTGGGGTACGTCAGCCACACGGCCTCCACGGGCAGCTATCTGCCGGGCACGGGCGTGTGGACGGTCGGCACCGCGGCGGCCGGGAGCACCAGCACGCTGACCGTCGTGGCCACGGTCCTCACGCCGGCCTCCGGCCCGGCCCTGCCGCAGACCAACACGGCCACGGCCACGTCCACCACGCCCGACCCCAACCCGGGCAACAACACCGATGACAAGACGGTCACGCCGCTGCAGGCTGATCTGGCCGTGTTCAAGGTCGTGAGCGACTCGGCGCCGAACGTCGGCGACACGATCGTGTTCGGGATCGCCGTCGCCAACTATGGGCCCGACACTGCGACGAGCGTCGTGGTCAACGACCTCCTGCCGGCCGGCGTGACCTACGTCAGCCATACGATCCAGGATGCGCCGACGGGCTCGACGTACGTGCCGGGCACGGGCGTCTGGACGATCGGCACGGTCACGACGGGCGACTTCCCGATCCTCCAGATCGTGGCCACCGTGGATGCACCCTCGAGCGGAATCCCGCCGACGGTCACCAACACGGCCACCGTCTCCGGCCGCGAATACGACCCCGATCCCTCCAACAACACCGACACGGCCACCGAGACGCCGCAGTACGCCGACCTGGCGGTCGACAAGGTGGTGAGCGATGCCACGCCGAACGTGGGCGACACGATCACCTTCACGATCACGCTCACGAATCTCCGTGGCGACACGGCCACGAACGTGACCGTGCTGGACCAGCTGCCCGCCGGCCTCCAGTTCGTGTCGGCGACGACCAACGAGGGCAGCTACGACCCGGGCACGGGCATCTGGACCGTGGGCACGGTCGACACGCTCTTCGCCCGCACGCTGCAGATCGACGCGATCGTCCTGCCGCCGGTGTCGGGCCTGCCGCAGCCGCAGACGAACACGGCCAGCGTCAACTCGAGCGACCAATACGACCCCGATCCGTCGAACAACACCGACAGCGTCACCGAGACCCCGCAATACGCCGACCTCGCAGTCGAGAAGGTCGTGAGCAACCCCCGGCCGAACGTGGGCGGGCAGGTGACGTTCACCGTCACGGTCACGAACCTCGGCATCGACGCGGCGACGGGCGTGACGATCGCCGACCTGCTGCCGGCGGGCCTGACCTTCGTCTCGGCGAGCCCCTCCGCCGGCACGAACTACACCGCCGCCACGGGCGTCTGGCAGATCGGCACGCTGGCCGCCGGCGGCGTCAAGACGCTCGACATCGTCGTGGCCGTCCCAGGGCCGGGCTCGTTCACGAACGTGGCTGCGGTCTCCACGAGCGACCAGTTCGACCCCGATCCCGACAACAACACCGACCGTTCGACGATCTCCACCCGCGAGGCGGACCTCGCGGTGACGAAGACGGTGAGCGATCCGACGCCGAACGTGGGCGACACGATCACGTTCACGGTCACGGTCTCGAACCTCGGCCCCGACTCGGCCAACAACGTCGAGATCACCGATTCCTTCCCGCCGGCCGGTCTGCAGCTGCTCTCGGCCGTGCCCAGCCAGGGGACGTTCAACACCGGCACCGGCGTCTGGGTTGTCGGCACGGTGAACGTGGGTCAGGCTGCGGCGCAGACGCTGGTGATCACGGCCCGGGTGCTCGCCCCGGCGGTCAACACGATTCCGCCGGCGCGGACGAACGTCGCCACGGTCACCAAGGCCGATGAATACGACCCGAATCCGGGCAACAACACCGGCACGGCCACCGAGACCCCGCTCTACGCCGATCTGGGCGTCAAGAAGACGACGAGCAACGTGCGGCCCAACGTCGGCGAGACGGTGACCTACACCGTCAGCCTGTTCAACCTGGGCACGGCCGCGGCCACGAACGTCGAGGTCACCGATGCCCTCCCGGCCAACGTGGCCTTCCTTTCGGCCACGCCGGCCGCGGGCACGCGGTTCGACGACACGCCCACCGGCGGCGTGTGGAGCGTGCCCTCGATCGCCCCCGGCCAGACGATCCTGCTCACGCTCACCGTCGAGGCCACGAACACGAGCGTGGCCTTCAACACCGTCACGATCACCCACAGCGACGTCTGGGATCCGAACAACCGCAACAATCAGGCCCGCACGCCCACCGATCCGCAGGAGGCCGATCTGCTCGTCTCCAAGACGGTCGACGAGACGGCGCCGAACGTGGGCGACAACGTCACGTTCACCGTCACGCTCGAGAACCTCGGGCCGAGCACGGCCCAGGCCGTGTCGGTGAATGACCTGTTGCCGGCGGGTCTGCAGTTCGTCTCGGCCACGCCGTCAACGGGCAGCTATTCGGCCGGCTCGGGCGTCTGGACGCTCGGGGCGGTCCCCTCGGGCACGACGAACACCCTGCTGATCGTGGCCACTGTGCTCGCCCCGTCGTCCGGGCCGGCGCAAGAGCTCACGAACACCGCCACGGCGATTTCGACCACGCCCGACCCGAACCCCGACAACAACACCGACGACTCGACCGTCACGCCACGGTCGGCCGACCTCGCCGTCTTCAAGACGGTGGACGAGTCCGAGCCGTCGATCGGCGAACTCGTCACGTTCGAGATCGTGGTGGCCAACTACGGCCCCGACACGGCGACCAGCGTGGTGGTCAACGACCTGCTGCCCAGTGGCCTGGAGTTCGTCTCGGCCTCCGCGAGCCAGGGTGCCTACGTCGCGGGCACCGGTGTCTGGACCGTGG
>CAIWZS010000384.1 GCA_903917235.1 uncultured Planctomycetaceae bacterium
CTCCGAGGACACCGGCGCGAGCACGAGCGACCGGCTGACGAACCGGAACGTCGTCACGGTCATGGGCTCGGCCGACCCGCTCACCACGGTGGTCGTCCGCGACACCGTCGCCGGTGTGACGAGCGTCGTGGGCACGGCCACGGCCTCGGCCGAGGGACTCTTCACCGTCGTCACCGCCCCGCTCGCCGACGGCGGGCACGCACTTGCGATCGTGAGCGAGTCGGGGGGCCGCTCCGCCGGTCCGGTGACGCTCGGCGAGTGGTCGATCGACACGGTGGCGCCGGTCGCACCGGCGATCACCACGCCCGACACCAGCGGCGGCCTCGTGAGCGGCACCGCCGAGCCGGACAGCACGGTGACAGTGACGGTCGCGCCGCAGGGCGGCTTCGCGGGGGCCACCTACGCCGTCACCGCCGGTGCCGACGGCACCTGGGCGTTCGACGCGGCGAGCATGCCGCCGGTGCGTGGTGCCGCGGTGCCGGTGCCCGGCGGGCCGTTCACGTTCTCGGCGACCGCCCGCGACCGCGCGGGCAACACGTCGCCGGCCTCGGCGGCCGAGTCGATCCGGTTCGACACCTCCGCACCACGGATCACGTCGCCGAGCGTCACCGCCCTCCTGCGGCCGGTGATCGCCGGCACCGCGCCGGCACGGCAGACACTGCGAATCACGATCGATGGAGTGGTCGCGGGCGAGACCACCGTGTCGCGAGAGGGTGCATGGTCGTTCACGGTGCCGGCGGATCTCGCAGCAGGCACGCGTGCAGTACGCGTGGCCGTCGTGGCCGGCGGCAGCGAGCGCGGAGTGGCGCTCCAGTCGCTCCTCGTCGACCGCACACCGCCGGCGATTCCCACGATCACGTCGGCGGCCCGTGCCGCCACCTCCCGTCCCACGATCTCCGGCACCGCGCCCGAGGGCACGACCGTCACGCTCGCGATTCGCCGCGCCGGTCAGGCCCCGGTCACGGTCTACACCGCGCCGGTCGGGGCCGACGGCACCTGGAGCGTCGAACTCGGCCGCATGACGCCCGCCAGCGGCGTGCTCACGACGCTCGCTGACGGCGACTACGACCTCTCCGCGACGGCCGCGAACGCCGCCGGCCTCGTCTCGAATGCGATGACCGGACGACTGAGCATCGACACGACCGTGCCGACCCGTCCGGGCGTCGGGTCGTCGGGCACCTCCGCGTCGGGCACGCCGGTGATCTCCGGGTCGGCCGAGCCGGGGGGCACGGTGCGTCTGGTGATCGGCGAGGCGGTCTTCGAGGCGCCCGTCGCGGCGGACGGCACCTGGTCGATCGATCTCGGCACCGCGACCACGCTCGCGGGCACGCGGATCACGCTGCCCGGCGGCATCCACGAGGTGCGGCTGGTCGCCATCGATCCCAGCGGCAACGCGTCGCCCGAGGCCCTGCAGTTACTGCGGGTCGCGGCACCGGTGGCAAACGAGCCGCCGGCGGTGCTGGCGTCGGCCAATTCGTTCTCCGGCGTGCTGACGGCGCGTGACGTGACCGAGGGCGTCACGTCGGTCTTCGCGCTCGCCGGCGTCGCCGACGGCACGCCCGCCACGCTCGAGATCGCCGATCGCACCTACACGACCGCGGTGGCCGACAGCGCCGCCACGTTCACGATCCCGCAGGCCGAGCTCGTCGCGCTGCCCCAGGGCACCGTCGCCTTCACGTTCTCCGTCGGCTCGGCGGGCATCTCGTTCTCCGGCTCGTTCGTCGTCGACACCGTCGGCCCTGGTCGGCCCACGTTCGGCAGCATCACCTCCACGCCCGACGACAAGACGCCCGCCGACCAGTTCACCGCGGTCCGTCGTCCCACGGTCGTGATCCGCGGTGAGCCGGGGCAGACGGTCGTGCTCCGCGGCCCCGAGGGCGTCGTCGATCCGAGTCGCTACTCGGTGGTGGAGGCGCCCGCGGGCACCTACACGATCACGCTCCTCGACGAGCTCGCCACGGGCGACTACTCCGGCATGCTCGCCGACTCCAGCGGCAACGAGAACCCGAACGGCGGCGGCACTCCCGCACAAAACTTCTTCCGTATCGACAGCGTGCCGATCCTCTACGACCGTCCCGAGAGCCGGCAGGCGGGCGAGGGACGGGTCTACGGCGTGCTCGGCATCCTGAACCGGCTCGACGGCGCCGAGTTCCCGGTCGCGGCGAACGCCGACGGCACCTGGACCGACCTCGACGGCGAGCGGCTCACGATGGGCGTCGGCGGCGGCGCCTCCCGCACGGCCGACGGCCGGGTCGTCGAGACCACGATCACCCTCGCCGGGGCCACGCTCTCCGTCCAGGCCGACACCGGCTCCTACGTCTACACGCCGGCCCCGGGCACGACCCGGATCGACCGCTTCCCGCTCTACCTCCGCGACGCCTCGGGCAACCAGACGCAGTTCGTCCTCAGCTTCGACA
>CAIWZS010000385.1 GCA_903917235.1 uncultured Planctomycetaceae bacterium
GAACGGCCGCCGCGGCCGGAGCGAGGAGACTTTTGCCGCACCCTGAGCCGGTACTCCGCCTCAAGAGAAGACAAGGCGAAGGGGGGTCGGCGAACGCTTCCCGAGCGAACGGCCGACGCGCCCGGAGCGAGGCGACTTTTGCCGCCCGCCGAGCCGGTGCCTCACGGCCGAACGCTGAGGATTCAGGGCTTTCCCGTCACACGCGGTTTCAGGATGATCGTCGCGAGGGGCGGCACGACCAGTGACAGGGACTGGTCGCGGCCATGATGTGGCCTGGGTTCGCTCTGCAGGATCCCGGCGTTGCCCACGTTGCTGCCGCCGTAGATCGCCGCGTCGCTGTTGAAGACCTCGTCGTACGTGCCGGCGCGTGGCACGCCGACCCGGTAGCCGGTGCGCGGCACCGGCGTGAAGTTCGAGCAGATGATCAGGAAGTCCTCGGGGTCGCTCGCGCGGCGGGCGAAGGCGAGGATGCTGTTCTGCCAGTCGTGGCAGTCGATCCACTCGAAGCCGCAGCCTTCGAAGTCGCGTTCATGGAGCGATCGCTCCCGTCGCAGCAGGGCGTTGAGATCGGCCACAGTCCGCGACAGGCCGCGATGACCGTCCCACTCGAGGAGATGCCATTGGAGGCTGGAATCGAAATTCCACTCCTGCCACTGCCCGAACTCGCACCCCATGAAGAGCAGCTTCTTCCCCGGATGGCACCACATGGAGGCGTAGAGCAGCCTCAGGTTGGCGAATTTCTGCCATGGGTCGCCGGGCATCTGGGCGAGGAGCGCCCCCTTGCCGTGCACGACCTCGTCGTGGGAGAGCGGCAGGACGAAGTTTTCATGGAACGCGTAGATGAGGCTGAAGGTGAGCTCGTCGTGGTGGTACTTGCGGTGGACCGGATCGTGCCGCATGTAGCGCAGCGTGTCGTTCATCCAACCCATGTTCCACTTCAGGCTGAAGCCGAGGCCGCCCGTGTACGTCGGGCGTGACACGCCCGGCCACGCCGTCGACTCCTCGGCGATCGTCAGCGTGCCGGGGAAGTGGTGATGCACCTGGATGTTGAACTGCTTGAGGAACTCGATCGCCTCGAGGTTTTCCCGGCCGCCGAAACAGTTGGGCAGCCACTCGCCATCCTTCCGGCTGTAGTCGAGGTAGAGCATCGAGGCGACCGCATCGACCCGCAGTCCGTCCACGTGGTAGCGGTCGAGCCAGAAGAGGGCCGACGAGACGAGGTAGTTGGCGACCTCGTTGCGTCCGTAGTTGAAGATCAGCGTGCCCCAGTCGGGATGCTCGCCCTTGCGGGGATCTTCGTGCTCGTAGAGCGCCGTGCCGTCGAAGCGGCGCAGGCCGTGACCGTCGCGGGGGAAGTGGGCGGGCACCCAGTCGATGAGCACCCCGACGCCCGCCCGGTGCAGGGCGTCGATGAGCGACATGAGGGCCTGGGGCGGTCCGAACCGGGAGGTGGCCGCGTAGAGGCCGATCGTCTGATAGCCCCAACTCGCGGAGAGCGGATGCTCCGTGGGGGGCAGGAACTCGACGTGCGTGAACCCCATCTCGACGACGTAGGGGACGAGCTCGCGCTCGAGGTCGGAATAGCCGAGCCACCGGTGCGGATCGTCGCCGGGGCGCCGCCAGCTGCCCAGGTGCACCTCATACACCGACATCGGGGCGTCCAGACCGTGCCGGGCGGCACGACTCTCCATCCATGCGCCGTCCTGCCAGTGGTATGACGAGAGGTCGGCGACCACCGATGCGGTGCGGGGGGGCACCTCCGCGGCGAAGCCGCACGGATCGGAGCGGTCGCTGAACGTGCCGTGGTGGTGGATGCGAAATTTGTAGAGGGTTCCCGTGCCGATCCGGGGCACGAAACACCGCCAGAAGCCGGAGGATCCGGACCGCTCCATGCGGTGTCGGTCGCCATCCCAGCCATTGAAATCGCCGACGACGCTCACCCAGTCGGCGTTCGGCGCCCAGACGGCGAAGTGCACCCCCGGCTCCCCGTCCACCGTGTGCAGCTGCGCGCCGAGCTTCTCGTAGCTCTTCCAGTGCCGGCCTTCGCCGAGGAGGTGGAGGTCGAAGTCGGTGAGCATGGAGGCGTCGATGTGGAAGCGGCCCGGAGTCGCGGGTGCCCAATCGTGCCAGATGGGCACGAATCGTGCGACCCGCGACCCCGAAACCACTGCAACGACGCGTGGATGGATCCGCCACCCCGCCGGATCCACCCTCGGCCGGCACCGTCAGGCCACCAGCTTCATCTCCGGCACCTCGCCCGTGATGCCGATCACGAACTCCTCGAAGATCTTGGCATCGAGTGCCGAGGCGGTTTCCGCCTCCGGGTGGAACTGCACGCCGATCGCCGTCCACTCCTCGACGATGCTCTCGATCGCCTCGACGACGCCGTCGGGCGCCCGGGCGGTGACACGGAAGCTCGCCGCCACGTCGTCGATCGCCATGTGGTGCATGCTGTTGACGCGAATCTCGCCGTCTCCATACACCCGCTCCATCACGCTGCCGCGTTCGACGAGCAGCGCGTGGCGGTGGGCCAGATCGGTCGGATCCTTGTGGGGAATCGCCCGCGGCAGATCCTCGGGCAGGTGGAGGAAGAGCGTTCCCCCCTCGGTGATGTTCAGCAGCTGCATGCCACTGCCGATCGCGAGCACGGGCATGTGCCGGGCACAGACGTGCTTGGCGAGCAGGCGGTCGAAGTCCTCCCGCCGCGGGTCCATCGGCCGCACCGACGGGTGCGGCATGTAGCCGTCACGGCGGGGATCGAGGTCGGATCCACCGACCATCACGACCCCGTCGAGCACGTCGAGAAGCCGGACGAGGTCGTCCTCGTCGGCCAGTGGGGGGAGGATCACGGGGATGCCACCCGACGCGGCGATGCCGTCGAAATAGCCGGCCGCGACGAACGAGAGCGCGGCATGCTCCTTGCGACTGGGACGGAAGTCGGTGTTGATGCCGATGATGGGCTTCACAGCCATGAGACCGTCGGACACGCGCGGTGCCCCTCCACGTTTTCCGTGGCTCGGCGACGAGGTGGTCGTGCTGACCCCCGCGATGCCGCTGAGGACGACCGTCGGCGTGCGGGGCGATCGGGCCGCACCCGGCGCGAGGGGAGGGCGTGATGGCGGCGGCGGTGTCCGCGTGTCGTCACGGCGTCATCCCTAACGCGTCGACTGCATCCCGAAGGCCTCTCACGGCGGCGGAGCCTCCCAGGCATCCGGGCCGGTCCCCATCCATGGGTGCCGGGCCAGGTCCGTCGTTCGAGCCGTCGTCGTCCTCCCACGCTCCCGGGAGACCGTGCGGATGACGACGGCGGCGAAGGTAGTGCGGGATGCAAGGGTCGCAACGATCACGACGATTTTGTGGTCGTGCCACGGTGCGACCACAAGATGCGGTGCTAGCACGCCCGATGCTGTCAGATCGACCGCACCCTTTGCGTGCGGTCTTCCGCCCGTCCGCGTCACGCGGCGAGCCAGACGGCATGCGGGAATCCTCGCAGCCATGTCAGCTGCCGCTTCGCGAGGTGCCAGGTCCGCATGCGCGTGCGCCGCACGGCTTCCGCCCGATCGATCTCTCCCGCGAGCAGGGCGATCACCTCGGCGTAGCCGGCACCCTGCAGGGCGGTCGGTCCGATTCCTCCGGCGGCGAGCAGGCGTTCGGTCTCCTCGACGAGGCCGCCTGTGAACATGCGCTCGACACGCTGGTCGATCCGCGCGCGCAGCACCTGCCGCGGCAGATCGACGACCATCAGCCGGCGATCGAACCATGGCTGTGGCGCCGGTGCGAAGTGGCTCGAGAGCGGGCGGCCCGTGACGGCCGCGACCTCGAGCGCCCGCACGATGCGTCGCAGGTCGCCCTCGTGGATGCGAGCCGCCGCCGCCGGGTCGACCGCCGCGAGCCGCCGGTGCAAGGCCGGTGTCCCGTCTCGGGTCGCCTCCGCCTCCAGGGATGCGCGGATGCGGGCGTCGGCTCCCGGCAGCGGCGCCAGCCCGTCGCGGAGGGCCTTCAGATACAGCGGGGTGCCTCCGACGAAGAGGATCCTGCGGCCGCGTCCGCGGCACTCGTCCGCCGCCCGGGCCGCATCGGCCAGCCACCTCGCGACGCTGTACGGCTCCTGCGGCGAGACCATGTCGATGAGGTGGTGCCGCACCGCGGCCCGGTGCGACGGGCCCGGCTTCGCCGTGCCGACATCGAGCCCGCGGTAGATCGCCATCGAGTCGACGCTCACGATCTCCGCATCGAGCCGTCGGGCGAGGGCGACGCCGAGATCGGTCTTGCCCGAGGCCGTCGGCCCCGACAGGAACCAGCAGTCGGCGTCGAGCGAGGGGGCGATGGACGGGCTCCCGTCCCGTTCGATCACGTCTCCGGTGCCGTCCTGACGGCGTGCTACGATTGTCTCGCCGTCGCGGACCAGCCGGCTCCGCGGGGGGCCCGGGGGGACGGCCTCGGTTCGTGCGGAGGAGTGGTCGACGCGTGACGGGTCGTGATCCATCGACGATCGCAGACGGAGAAATCGGCGCCGTGCTGCTCGCGCTCGATCGCGTCATCGTGGCGAGGCGGGGCGAGTCACCGGATCGATCCTACACGAGCCGCCTCCTCGCGGGCGGCGTCGAGAAGGCCGGCGGGAAGGTGGCCGAGGAGGCCGAGGAATTCATCCGCGCCGCCGGCGGCGAGGCGGACGGGCGGGTCGTGTCGGAGGCGGCCGACCTCCTCTACCACATGCTCGTCCTGCTGGCCTGCCGCGGACTCTCGCTCCAGCCGGTGGTGGCGGAGCTGGCCCGGCGGTTCGGCACGTCGGGGCTCGTCGAGAAGGCATCCCGGGCGGCAGCCGCCCGGGTCGAGGGAGGTGACGCGTGATCGACGCAGGGCATGACGTGGCGAGAGGATCGGAGCGGCTCCTGCGGATCGGGGTGCCGAGCAAGGGCAGGCTCGCCGACCTCGCAGCGGCGCTCCTCTCCGATGCGGGGCTCACGTTTCGTCGCACGGAAAGAACGCTTTTCGCCCGCTGCCGCGACATGCCCGTCGAGGTGACGTTCCTGCGCACCGACGACATTCCGGTGCTCGTCGCGGAAAACGCGATCGACCTGGGGATCACGGGTGCCGATCTGGTCGCCGAGAGCGGCGCGGACGTCGTCGAGCGGCTGGAACTCGGCATCGGCTCCTGCCGTCTCGCGCTGTGCGTGGCCGACGACGCGCCGCTCGCGGATCCTGCCGCCCTGCACGGCAAGCGGGTGGCGACGAGCTTTCCGAGGATCACGCGACACTGGCTGGGCGATCGCGGCGTCGACGTGCATCTCGTCGAGCTCTCCGGCAGCGTCGAAATCATGATCGCCCTCGGCGTGGCCGACGCAGTGGTCGATCTGGTGGAGACGGGCAGCACGCTCGCCGCGAACCGCCTGCGGGTGCTCGCCGACATCGGACGCTACGAGACGGTGCTCATCCAGAATCGGGACGTGGCCGACACCGAGCTCGTCGATCGGATCGTGCGCCGGCTGCAGGGCATCGTCATCGCGAGAAGCTGGTCGCTGCTCGAATACAACGTGCCCCGGTCGCGGCTCGCGGAGGCGGAGCAGGTCACGCCGGGTTTCGACTCGCCCACCGTCATGCAGCTTGAGGATCCGGCATGGTGCGCCGTGCGGGCCATGGTGCGCCGTGCGGAGGCCCACGCGATCATGGAGCGACTCGAGGCGATCGGCGCCTCCGCGGTGATCGAGACGACGATCACGAATTGCCGCCTTTGAGATGCGTTCCGGGGCGGCGACGGGCCCGCTGGGCGTGCCGGTCATGCCGGCAGGCTGCCTGCGACGAGTCGGCCCCCGCGCAGAACGGCGACCACGGGGCTCGACGGATCGAGAGCCGCCGCGACGGGGTCCGCGGCACGCCCCGCCGGCCGGACGAAGACGACGTCGGCACGGCGACCGGCTGTCAGCGATCCGACGCGGTCGAATCCGATCGCTCGGGCGCCATGGACCGTGGCCATCGCGAGCGACTCCTCGGGCGAAACGAGGCCTGCATCGACGAGCGTGCTGCATTCGGCTCGCACCGAGAGGTCGGGATTGGACGCCCTGCTGTCGGTGCCGATCGCCATCCGTACGCCCGCGGCCCGGAGGTCGTGAAGCGGCGGCAGCCGTCCGCCCAGCGCGAGCGTGGTGCGCGGACAGATCACGAGCGCGAGCCGCGCGCGATGCCGCGCGAGGCGTGACCACGCAGCGCGATCGCCGTCGAGCCACGTGCCATGAATGACGAGCCCGCGCGGCCCGCGGGCGAGGAGCGAGATCCAGTCCGCGGCGGACAGCAGGCGCGGGGCCGCGGCCGGCCACGCTCCCAGTTGGTCGAGGAGATCGCGAAAGGGACCGGCTCCCGCGGCGATCAATTCGGCCTCGGCACGGCTCTCGGCCACGTGCATCGCGATGGGCAGGCGACGCGCGGCCGAGAGTTCGGCCAGGCGAGCGCCGAGGGATCCCGACACGGAGTAGGGAGCGTGCGGCGACAACCCCACGGCGAGCCCGCGCTCCGCGAGGCGGTCGAGATCGCGATGCACCGTGGCGATCGCGGCGGCTGTCGGTGCGGCGAGCCCGAGCGACTCGCGGAACACGCGCACGCGGGGCCGCCCCGCCGCGAGCGCGTCGACCACGGCGGGGGCGAGTGTGGTGGCGATCTCTCCGACCGACGTGACACCCTCCGCGATCGACTCCGCGAGGCCGGCGGCGACGGCCCGGGCCACGCCCGCAGCCCCGTCAGCGCCCGTGGGCCGGGCCCGGCGAAGCGCCACGATCCGGCGAATCCACTCGGGCAGGCCACCGGTGGTGTCCAACGGCCGGCGGAGGTCGGAGAACTCGAGATGCGTGTGGGCATTGACGAGTCCGGGCAGGGCGACCGCATCGCCCAGATCGATGCAGGGCACGCGGGGTCGACCGCATCCCACCGCGATGATCCGACCGCGGGCGACCTCGATCCAGCCGTTCCGCACGGGCGGGCCACTCACCGTCAGCACCGCGGCACATCGCACGACGAGCGATCGCCCCGGACGCCTGCCGCCGGGCGGCGTCACGGTGTGGCGACCGGCAGCACGACGGCACGGGCCGCTGCCCGATCGCGGTCCACTGCCGCCGGCCGCGGCGCGGGATCGTCGAGCAGTTCGTAGAACACGTTGCGCCGTCGGGGCACGAAACCGAGTTCCGCGATGGCCGACGTCATCTGGTCGAGCGTCAGGTGGTGCACGGTGCCGGCGGCGCTGACGACGTTCTCCTCGATCATCAGGCTCCCCATGTCGTTCGCTCCGAAGAGCAGGGCCAGCTGGCCGATGTCGCGGCCCTGGGTGACCCAGCTCGACTGGATGTTGGGGACGTTGTCGAGGTAGAGCCGCGCCACGGCCTGCGTCTTCAGGTACGTGAAGGGGCCGGCAGGCGTCACGTCCGCCATCTCCGTGTGTTCCGGCTGGAACGTCCAGCAAATGAAGGCGGTGAAGCCGCCGGTCTCATCCTGCAACTGCCTTACCCGCTCGAGGTGCTCCACGCGCTCCGCGAGTGTCTCGATGTGTCCGAACATCATCGTCGCGGTGCTGCGGCCCCCGAGCAGGTGCCATTGCCGGTGCACCTCGAGCCAATCGTCCGTCATCACCTTGCCACGCGTCATCGCACCGCGAACACGGTCGACCAGGATCTCGCCGCCCCCGCCGGGGAGCGAGCCGAGTCCGGCCCGCGCGAGACGTTCGAGCACCTCCCGAAGCGGCCGCCGCGACACCTTGGTGAAGTGGTGGATTTCCGGCGGCGAGAAGCCGTGGATGTTCACCTCCGGAAAGTGCGACTTGATGTCCCGGAGCAGGTCCTCGTACCACTCGAGCGGCAGCGTGGGATGAAGCCCGCCCTGCATCAGAATCTGGTCGCCGCCGAGCGCCACCGTCTCCTCGATCTTCGCGAGGAGCACGTCGCGGTCGAGGACGTAGCCCTCGGCATGCTTCGGCGGCCGGTAGAAGGCGCAGAAGTCACACACGGCCGTGCAGACGTTCGTGTAATTGATGTTCCGGTCGATGTTGTACGTCCGATAGGTCTCGGGATGCAGCCGCCTCGTGACGGCATCGGCTGCGCGACCGATCGACGCGAGGTCGTGCGATGCGAGCAGCTGCACGGCACCATCGGGGTCGAGCCGACCTCCGTCGAGCACGTGGTCGAGAATCGCCGCATTCACGTCGGACATGCTGGTTGCCGGTGGTTCAGACGGTGTGCCGATCGGTGAGCGTGCCGACGGATCGTGCCGTCTCGGTCTCGCAGGACGGAACGAGGCCCAGACGCTCGGCGTGCGCCCGGAAGCGGGACAGGCCCGACCGCTCCCGCTCCCCGAGGTGGAAGTGCAGATTGTCCCGCAGGTAGGCCAGACACTGAGGGACCGTCAGCCCGTGCCCGGCCGCCTCCGCCGCGGCGATCGCGGCGAGGTTGGCGACGCCCGTGTCCCGCGCCGATTCGAGCGATGCCGCGAGTCTCGTCGCATCCACGCCCTCGCGGGCTGCCCAGACGGCGAAGACGAAGGGAAGCCCGGTCCACTTCAGCCATTCGTCGCCGAGGTCCCACACGACCTGAACCGACCCGCCGCCCACTGATCCCGGACCCGGCCCGAGCGCCCGATCCCCGATGAGCAGCACGGCATCGGCGCTGGTGTCGCACAGATTCGCCCCGATCGGGAGCACCGACACGGCGGGATGAACGTGATAACGCTCCGCGAGCAGAATCCGCGACAGGGCTGCGCTCGTCCGCGACCCTTCATCGACCGCGAGAGTCGTGACGGTCGACGGTGCGACCCGGAAAAACAGCTTGACGCTCATCACGGGCCCCAGGCACCCGATGCATGCATTCGAGACGATCGTGTGACCGGGGGATCGGAACAGTTCGACGGTGGGAATCAGAGCGACGTCGAGCGATCCGTCCGCGAGTCGATCCGCGAGTCGGCTCGGCAGGTCGTAGCACAGATCGAGATCGTGGTCGCTCAGCCCGTGAACGAGCGGCCGCGTGTTGAGGTACTGAACCGCGCCGACCCTTGGCACGGACCTGCCTCGAGGCTGCAGCCCGGGCGATACCCGCGCGTCGGAAGGGCGAAAAATCGGATGGCCGGCGATGCGTGGTCGGATCATCTCCGAATCTCTGGGCGGAACCACCCGCCGCAACCCCTACCCTCGAATCCGTCCGCCCGTGGGCGACCGCGTCATGATCCTCACGACGCTCTTTCGAGACAACCGCATTCCACGCCCGGCCCTAACTGTTCGTGGACAAAGCCTTCCATGGCCTTTGTCCACGTGGCCGACCGGCGGAAACGCCGAGGGTTTCCACGGTCGGCACTCCTCGCATCCTGCTCGGGCAGACTTGTTCTGCAGTCTGCGAACGGCTGCGTCCGTAACCTCGAGCGGCGCGGCGATGCCGGACGCGATCCCCTTGGTCGGGGGGCTAGGGCTCCAGACGGCGAAACGCATGCAGACCCATCCGGAGTGGCACCAGTGTCGCCACGATCCCGAGGGCGACGATGACGACGTAACTGGCCACGAGGCCCTGCGGACCGCCCGCCCATGAGAGGAACCCCCGGGTCGCCAGTCGGGGCACGCCCAGGGCCGCCGTGAGCGACGAGATCTGCACGGGAATCGCGGCGACGAGCACCGTCGTCAGGATGAAGAGCGAGCTCACGACGAGGTTGAGCGTGCCGCCGAACCCCGACGAGATCTTCGCCGCCGAAGGCTCGTGCAGTTCGGGCATCCTCGCGCCGAAACCCACGGCGATTCCCGAGAGCCCCATGCACAGCATCAGGCAGCACACCTCATGCTGCGCGACGAGGTGCCACGGGAGCCCGAGCATCGCGTCACTCAACAGCACCAGCCCGACGCAGGGCACGACGCCGCCCACGAACGAGAAGAGGAACTTCGACCACACGATCTGGTCGCGTCCGACCGGCAGCAGGCCGAGAATCCAGAATCGGCGGCCCTCCAGGCTGATCATCGGGTAGACGAAGCGGGTCGTGAAGGTCGAGAGGATCAGACCGACGACCGCGAGATTGAGGTAGCCGATGACCGAGGCGTACGCGGTGTGGTAGTTGAACGACCGCAGGTTGAAGAAATAGAGCCCGAGGAGCCCGAAGAAGATCACGAACTGCGACCACTGCGAGAGGTCCCGGCGGAAGATGCGCAGGTCCTTGAGAAGCAGCAGCCGCAGCGGCCTCCCGGCCGATGAGCCCGATCCGGAGAGCATCCGATCGACCCAGCCGAGCGGGCGACGCCGACGCGTCGGCGCCTCGGCGATCACGTGGCTGTACCCGGTCCGGTAGACGTGCTTCGCGATCCAGGCCGCCAGGAGCTGCAGGACCATCGCGTTGGAGACGAGCAGCGCGAGGAACGACAGCGCCTCGAGCAGCGAGCCGCCGGGGTCGTGGCCGGCGCGGGCCGCCTCCAGGAGACCGCTCGAGAGCCACCAGCTCGGCAGCAGCTTGTGCTCGGTGATCGAGAGCCGTGAGAGCGTCTGCTGGAACCATGTCGTGGATGGCGCCTCGACGCGCCCCTGCCCCGTCATCCACCACCCGATCGCCACGAGCACCAGGCATCCCGCCACGAGGGCCAGGGCCGGCGCGTGGGCGCGCACCTTCGGCATCCAGAGCACGAGCACGAGGCAGAGAATGGCCCCGACGGTCGCCGGGATGACCGCGAACGACACCATGAACGGCAGGATGACGACGTAGTAGGGCCAGTTCGCCCCGCGCATCACGCCGTAGGCCACCAGCATGGGGCTGCCGAGCAGCACGAATCCCCAGCAGGAGAACCAGAGCGCCGTCTGGAAGGCGTGGGCGACGATGGCCTCGGCCCGCACCGGCAGCGTGAGGAGCAGCCGCGCCTCCGCGGAGCAGTACAGGCCGCTGAAGAGGAGGATGCCGGCCGAAAAGAGCAGCATCAGCATCAACGAGGAGAAGAACGCGTTGAAGAGCAGCGGGATCACCTCGGCATGGAGTGCGTCAAGAAAGTGGAAGGCCTCGAGAAAGAGGCCGAAGACGGCCCCCCAGAACATCGCACTGAGAAACACGACGAGCGAGAGCCGCAGCCGCGCGGTCGCCAGCATGGTCCGC
This sequence comes from uncultured Planctomycetaceae bacterium, assembly GCA_903917235.1. GTDB lineage: Bacteria > Planctomycetota > Planctomycetia > Pirellulales > UBA1268 > QWPN01. Next base: position 11,086 of record CAIWZS010000385.1, read on the forward strand.
AGCGTCGCCCAGGCGATCTGGGCTCGGAGGCGGAAGAACCGCCGTGCCTCGGCATCGACCGAGAGCGGCCGCACGGTGTCGGCCGTCGCGCCGTGGATCCTCGCGGTGCTCATCGGGCGTCCCGGGATTCGGCCCGCGTCGCCACGTCGTCGGTCGCCGGCTCCGTGATCCGCAGGTAGAGCTGCTCGAGGCTCGTGGTCTCGAGGGCCATCTGCTCCCGCAGTTCCGGCACGGTGCCGAGAAACCTGAGTCGTCCCCGCACCATGATTCCCAGGCGGTCCGCCATCTCCTCGGCCATGGCGAGGGTGTGGGTCGACATGAAGACGGTCATCCCCTCGCTCGTGCGGGCCCGCAACAGATCCTTCACGATTCGCACGCTCCGCGGGTCGAGGCCCACCATCGGTTCGTCGAGGACGAGCACGTCGGGGTCGTGCAGCAACGACGCGGCGAACACCAGCCGCTGTTTCATCCCGAGCGAGTAGCTCTCGGCGAGGTCGTCCGCGAAGTCCGCGAGTTCGAAGTTCTCGATCTCGCGCTCGATGCGCCCGGCGGCGAGGTGGCGCGGCATCCCGAACATGTCGGCGATGAACCAGAGGAACTCGAGCCCCGTGAGCTTGTCGTAGAGGCACGGCTCGTCGGGGACGTAGCCGACGTGGAGATGCGCCAGCCGGGGGTCGCGGGTCATGTCGTAGCCACAGACCCGCACCGCCCCCCGCGACGGCTGCAGCAGACCGACGAGCATCTTGATGGTCGTGGTCTTGCCGGCGCCGTTCGGGCCGAGGAGCGCGAAGAGTTCGCCGCGCGGGATCGACAGCGTGAGGTCGGAGACGGCCACCTTGCGGCCGTAGGAACGCGTGACGTGGTCGAACTCGATCATGGTGCCTCGGGCTGGCGGGGCTCGGGCGTCGGGGGGACGGGGGGCGGAATGGGCGCGAGCAGGCCTCCGTCCCGCAGCATCCATTCCGTCGCCTCCGCGGTGCGGCGGACGAACGCCAGCTTCGCACCGAGGATCGAGGCTTCCTGCTTGAGCACCCGTCCGTCCTTGTCGACCCAGAGGCGACACCGGGGCTCACCTCCCGAGGTCGAGGAGTCGCGGTAGGTGACGACATCGACCCGCATCAGCCGGTTGTCCCAGTAGAGAATGTCTTCGCCGCCGACCTCGGCCAGGAGGATCTCCAGCGGGGCGTGGGCCGCACGGAGCGGGTTGTAGATCGGCACGGTCCAGCGCCTCCCCTCGTAGAGCCCGGGCAGCATCGCCTGGGGCGTGAACTCGTCCCCCATCGTGATCTGGCCCGGGAGGTTGCGGCTCACGTCGTAGGTGAGCGTGCCCGCGCGCACCCGCATCTCAAGGGCCCCCTGCTGGAAGGAGCCGTCGAGTGTGATCGTCTCGAAGGCCGCCGGCACCGATACGACCGATGAAAACCGCCGCAGCTGGCCGTCCCGGTCGATCTCCATGCGGCCACGTGTCTCGATTTCGGTCGCCATCTCCTTGGGCACGCTCACGGGCATCAGCGCGGCCACCCAGCCCGGGATCAGCTCGCCGAACGGCATGCGGTCGAACCGCAGCAGCGAGGTGACGAGCAGGCCTCCATCACCGCCCCGCTCCAGTTCCGTCAACGCCCAGCCGACGGGGCGCTCGTTCCATTCCACCGTCCACGCGACCGGAACGAGGCTTTCGTTCGACGCGTACAGGGCCTGGTATCCCGGCGGCGAACCCGGCCGCAGGGACGGAACGATCTTCGTGACCACGAGCCAGCCGCTCGTGATTCCCCAGAAGAGGATGATCAGCGGGGTGCACCAGGGTCTCAGCAGCATGGTCGCCCACCAGTGGACCCGTTGGAGGGAAGGCGATCAGAGGCGACCACGACCCGGTCCAACACGAGGAAATGTACCGCACATCGCTCCCGTGAGGAATCGCGACCTTGACGCCAATTCCCGAGATTGCCTCGGTTGCCGGATCTGCCGCGCTCATCGAATTCTTGTTTGCCGCTCTGGCTGGCCGCGCGTACACTCCGGACGCGGTGGATGGGCGGCAGCGGTCTTCGCGTCACCGCCGTGAGGGGAGGGTCCCATGGTCAACAACGTCTTCTTCAGCCAGTCGTGTCCGGTGTGTGGACGCTCGCTGCGAATCGTCGTGACGCTCCTCGGTCATCGCGTGTACTGCCAGCACTGCGGCGGGGGCTTCATCGCCATGGATGATTCCCTGCGGTCGAAGAGTCCGCCCGGCGAGCGATCCCGGCGTCCGGCCGATGCGGTCGAGGCGCTGATCGAACGGGCCGACTGGACGCTCAGGCACGCGGGTGTGGAATCGCCCGACTGCGGATACGAGACGACCGCCACGGATTGACCGTGCCGGGCCCGGTCCGGTCGCGTGTCTTCCCGAAGCGTCAGTCCTGGGCTTCCGTCGGCCATCCCGCAAGCCGGCCGAGAAACCGCCAGTACTCCGGGAAGGTCTTTCCCACGCAGCGCGGATTCTCGATCCGCACGCCCGGGATCACGAGGCCCGCCAGCGCCATGCTCATGGCCATGCGGTGGTCGTCGTACGTGGCGATCGTCGCGGCATGGAGCGGCCGCGGTTCGATCCGGAGTCCGTCCGCCGTCTCGGTCGCCGCCGCTCCGAGCCGGCGCAGCTCGCGAACGAGGTCGCCGATACGGTCGGTCTCTTTGTCCCGGATGTGCGCCACGTTGCGGATGACGGTCGGGCCGGAGGCGAACAGGGCGACGGCCGCGAGGGTCGGCACCGTGTCGCTGATGGCGTTCATGTCGATGTCGATGCCCCGGGCGGCGCGACCGGAGACGGTGATGCAGTCCTCGCCGGCGCCGCGTTCCCAGAGCACGCGACAGCCCATCCGCTCCAGGGCGTCGGCGAACGCGACGTCCCCCTGCAGGCTCGCGCGACCGAGGCCCTCGACCGTGACACGACCTCCCGTGATCGCAGCGGCAGCGAGAAAGTAGCTGGCCGCCGACGCATCGGGTTCGATCGTGTAGCGTGTCGCGACGTACCCGCCCGACGGGATCTGCCAGGTGCCGCCGTCGTCGCCGCCGACCGGGGGCGGACCGCACGTGGCACCGAACGCCTCCATCACGCGTGCGGTCATGGCGAGATAGGGCACAGACACGACGCGGCCCGGCGCCAGCGTCAGCCGCAGTCCGAGCGGCGTGCACGGCGCGACGAGGGCCAGTCCACTGGCGAACTGGCTGGAGGTTCCGCCGCGCACCGTCGTCGTGCCCCCTCGCAAGCCGGCCGATGCGATCACGACCGGAGGACAGCCGCCGGGGCTCTCCGCCGTGGCATCCACGCCGAGTTCCTCGAGCGGTTCGACGAGATCGCCGATCGGACGCTGCCGCATCCGCGCCGTTCCATCGAGGCGATACCGCCCGTGCCCGAGGGCACACACGGCGGAGAGAAACCGCATGGTCGTGCCGCTGGCGGCGCAGTCGATCGTCGCCGCAGGAGCGGGAATCGAGCCTCCCGTTCCCACGACACGAATCCGGCCGCTCCGCCAGTCCGCCTCCACCCCGATCCCGAGGCTCGTGAGGCCGGCCACCATCACGCGGGTGTCTTCGCTGTCGAGCGCGCCCTTCAGTTCGCTCGCCCCACGGGCGAGTGCCGCGCAGACGAGGGCTCGGTTCGTCAGGCTCTTGGAGCCGGGTGGCCGCACCGTGCCCTCGATCGGCCTGGTGCTCGAAGGGATGTCACGGGCGGCGGGCATGCGGAGGATCCGACGGTCTGTGATCGAGCAGGGTATCTTGCGGCAAATCCCCGGCGTTGACCATCCTCGAGGGGACATCGGTCGGCCCACGCAGACCATCCGCCCCGGCATCCTTCCGCTCCAGGCATCGAGATGATCGATCGACAGGCCGCCGAACGCATCGCGGATGCCGCCGAGCGATCCTACGACTTCGTGTGTCCTCCGCGCATCCTCTTCGGACCGGGGCGGGTGGCGGAGGCGGGCGCCGTCGCGGGCAGCCTCGGCCGGTCATGCTGGCTCGTCGCCGGCGGCCGCGCGGCGGTCGCCAGCGGCGGTCGGACGGCGGTCGAGGCCGCGATGGCCGACTCGGGGCTCGAGGTGCGTGTCGTCGCGGTGACCTCGGGCGAGCCGACGGTCGCGCAGGTGGCGGAAGCCCTCGCGGCGCTGCCCCGTGCCGGCAGGCAGGATGCGGTGATCGTCGCGGTCGGTGGCGGCTCGACGATCGACTTCGCCAAGGCGCTCGCCGCCGTCGCCGCGGACGCGGCGGACGACGAGCCTCCGGAACAGGCGGTCCTCGACCGGCTCGAGGGGGTGGGGCGCGGGCGTGCGCTCTCGCGCGCGCCCCTGCCGGTGGTGGCGATCCCGACGACGGCTGGAACCGGTGCCGAGGCCACCCGCAATGCCGTGCTGTCGTGCCCGACACGCCGCTTCAAGAAGAGCATGCGGAGTCCCCTCATGGTGCCACGGGCGGCCATCGTCGACCCGGCGCTCTCCACCACGTGCTCGCGCAGCACCACCGCGTCGTCCGGTCTCGATGCCGTGACGCAGCTCGTCGAATCCTTCATCTGCCGCGTGCATCGGCCGCTCCCCCGCGCGCTCGTCATGGAGGCGCTCCCGCGCGCGCTGCGGGCCCTGCCGCGCGTGCTCGCGGAGCCGTCGGATGCCGCGGCACGGGCCGATCTCGCCCACGCGGCGCTCGTGTCGGGGATGGCGCTCACGAATTCCGGCCTCGGCATGGCGCATGGCGTCGCCGCCGCGCTCGGCGTGGAGTGCGGGGTGGCCCACGGGGCGGCATGTGCGCTCATGCTTCCGGTGGCCCTGCGGGTGAACGAGCCCGCGGTGCGGGCCGATCTGGCCAGTCTCGAGCGGGTGATCGACCCGGCAGCCTCTGCGCACGATGCGGCGGCGGCTGCGTCGTTCATTGCCCGCATCGAGGGCTTGTGCGACGCGGCGGAGACACCGCGGCGGCTGCGGGACGTGGGCCTCGCCCGCGACCGACTGCCGTGGCTCGCTGAAAACTCCGGCGGGGCCAGCATGCGGGGGAATCCTGTCCCGCTCGATCCGGCAGCGCTGCTCCCGATCCTCGAGGCGGCCTACTGAGCGCCCGCGCGTCGCTCCAGAAAAACCGAATCCGCTCGAGCATCATTCGGCATCGAGGATGACCGGATCCTTGACGAGCGGCTCGAGCAGCCGTCCGTCGGCCTCTCCGCCCGCAGCCGCGCGACGCCACTCCCGGGAGGCGTCGGCCGGCGAGGGCCGGTCCTTCGCGAGGTGCGACGCCCCGAGGTAGAGGTGGTTCGCGGCGCGACCGTCACGGCCGAGCCATTGTTCGACGATCGCGCGGTCAATTTCGGGGGGAAGGTCGTCGAGACGCATGCGCTGCTGCTTGCCGCTGTCACGGTAGACGATGCGTTCATCATCGATCTCGACGATGATGATGATGCGATCGTCGAGTTCGAATTCACTGTTCGCGGCGGCCTGGTACGCCTTCTCGCGCAGTTCCTTGAAGCCCTTCGCGTAGCCCGTGAATCGTTGCCAGCGGGCGAGACGATCGCGGATGGCGTCGTCGTCACCCGACTCGACGGAGTCGATCGCCCCGGACGCAGCGTCGAAGTCTCCGCTGCGGATCGCCGCGTAGGCGGCCCGGAGCGCCTTCTCGATCGCGGCCGGATCGGATGCCGCGGCGGATGGTGGTGAGGGCGTGGGCGCCGGCACGACGGGGGCGGAGACCTCCGCCGGCACCGGAGTCGGGTTTTGCCGCATCGGTGGCTCGGCCGTCGCGGCCTGCGTCGCCGCTGGACGTGGCGTCGCAGGCCGCTCCATTGCGTCGGGACGACCCGTCGCTGTGGGAGACGGGGCCGAGTCGTCCTGTCCCAGAACCTCGCCGAGAGCCCCGGAGCCGTCGGCGGGTTCGCCCTCTCCAGCACCAGCCCCTTTGCCCCCCCGCTTCCCGGGCGCGGTCGGAGTCACAGCGGGTTGGGCCACGGCAAGGTCCGTCGCTTGTGGCTGGGCGGCTTCCGCCTCCCGCTTGGCTTGTTCCGCCAGTCGCTTCAGCGCGTCCTGCTGCTGCTGCCAGAGAAAGTAGTAGCCGAGTCCGCCCGCGGCCGCGAGGAGCAGCATGAAGACGGCGAGCAGCCCGCCGATGTCGGAGGACCGCCGCACGGGCACCGGCCGCCGCGATCGCACGACGACGCCACCTCCACCGACGGGAGCCGCGCCGAACGGGTCGGCAGCGATCGGCTCTTCCGTCGGAAGTGGCACTTCTTCGGGTGGCATGGCCGCCCTCTGTCCGGGCGGTGGTGGTGCGGTGGGCTTCCAGCCGCCTGCAGGAGGTGGCGGGGCCTGCGGCCGCCAGGCCTCGTCCGGATCGCTCGGAGCGGGCCGAGCTCCCGGAACGGGCGGTGGACCCGCGAATCGGGGTCGCTTTCCAGGATCGGCGTTCCCAGGTTGTGAACTCATGGCGCTCCCACGATCGATGGTTCCACCGTGTCCCGCGTCACCGCGTCACCGACCGATCGTAGCAAACGGCACGGTCGAGCGCCGCCAGATCGTGAGGTCCGCGAGCGAGTGCTGGTGCTTGCGGGCGGTTTCCCGGATCACGAACGGGATGTCCGCCCGGTGGAGCAACTCGAACGAGTCGCGAAGCAGCCGCGACAGGCCGTCGAACGAGGTGAGCGGCTCGCCCCCCTCACGCCGTCCGCCGAGCCACTTCGCCCTCGGGGTGTAGTCCTCCAGCCACGTGTACGGGGAGGTGAGCACGAGCAGGCCGCCCGCGTTGATGCGGGGGGTGATGTCGCGCAGGAACAGCTCCGGGTCGTAGAGGCGGTCGATCAGATTGCCCGCGAACACGAGGTCATACCCGGTGAACCGTGGCTTCAGGTTGCAGGCATCCCCCTGCATGAACTCCACCTTCGACCGGACGGATGCGAGCCCGAGACGTTCGAGGGACACCGCCCGCGGCCGGGTGAGGTCGCCCTCGGTCGGGATCTCGTAGTGCACCTCGCCGCCATCCTGCAGGCGCACCCCCGACTGGATGAAGCGGGCGGAGAAGTCGATGGCATCGACGTGATCGAACGACCGGGCGAGTTCGAAAGCCGATCGTCCCACCGAGCAGCCGAGGTCGAGGCAGCGACGCCGCCGGTCCGCCGGCACCCAGCGCGCGACCGCCTCCACGCAGGCTCGCGGGAAGTTCGGCACGCCGAGCGGCGGCGCGGTGTCCCCGACGGCGCCGTCGAAGTAGTGAAACTCGAGGTACTGGGTCACGAGCTGGTCGGTCTCGTAGAGACGCGCCCCGACGGTCGCGGCCTCCTTGCCCGGCTCCTCGATCACGGTGCGGAATCCGGCATGCTGGAAAAAGTGACGGCGGAACGCATACCGGGCGCTCGCGAGCGCCTCGTTGCCGGTGGAGATCCACGAGCCGCCCTTCATGAGGTTGTGTCGGCCGTCGAACGTCGGGACCGAGAAGTCGTCGTAGAGCGGATGGATCTCGAAGCCCTTCAGAGGCATGATCGGCGTCCGCGTCCACTGCCAGACGTTGCCGACGATGTCGTAGAGTGCAGCGGTGCCGTCGGGCTCGTGCCCCTGGGGAAACATGGTCACCGGACAGCTCGAGGCAAAGTGCTCGAGATTCACGTTCCCCGGCGCGCGGCCGCCGCCGCCTCCCCAGGTCGGCTGATCACCCGGCACGAGTTCGCGCAGGGCCTGCCAGTGGGCTTCGGTGGGGAGGAGGACGTTCTCGCCGGTCGACGCCGCGAGCCACGAGCAGTAGGCCTGCGCCTCGAGGCAGTTGACCTCGACCGGCCAGTCGCGCGGCAACGGCGTCTCGTCGAGGAGGTTTCGTTGCCGGTAGCCGTCGGCGTCGCGTCGCCAGAATCGCGGGTGCTCGGCCCGCGTGTAGTGCAGCCAGCCGCGGCCCTCCTCCGTCCACCACGCCTCGTCCCGGTAGCCACCCGCCTCGATGAACGCGAGGAACTCGGCGTTCGAGACGAGACGCCGCCCGACGCGGAACGGAGGCAACGCGACCTCCTCCACGCCGTACTCGTTGTCCCAGCCGTAGGTGTGGTCGTCATCCCGCTTGCCCAGCCGCACCGACCGGGCAGGCATCGGGACCCACTCGTTGGCGGGCGGCTCGCCGCGAGCCGGGCACGGGCTCCAGAGCCGGCGTTCCTCGTCGGTGAGCTCGTCTGCCCGCCGCAGGTCCTCGAGAGGCATCATGCGCATGATGACGCTCGAGGTCTCCAGGTGGATCCGCTCGTGCTCGATGCCCATGAGGACCACCCAGGCCGCATCATTCCAGCCGATCGGCGCCTGCAACGGCATCGAGAGGATGAAGTCGTCCACGACCTCGCGCATCGCGGCCCGATAGTCGCGCACCCGCTGCACGCTCGGCCAGTCGTAGTGCGCCGCATTGAGGTCGTCCCACGACATCTCGTCCACGCCCACGGCCATCATCGCCTCGAGCGAGGCGTCGATCCGGTCGTGGATGAAGCGGCCCGCCTTGAGCTTGTTGATGAAGAACACCGCCGGGTGCGCGTAGTAGAAGATGAGCGGGTGGCGGAGCGGTTCGTGCCGCACGTAGTAGGCGTCGTCGTCGCGGATCAGCGCGAAGAGCCGTTCGTAGATCTCGCACGTCGCGTGGAACGCGCGGCGGATCTCGTGACGCTTTGCGGCGATCGGATCGGCCACGTCGTCGGCCGCCGTGAGCAGCACGGTGCGGGTCGGGGCGAGCGGCCGTGACAGGTCGCCGAACGACGGACCGGATCGGCGGGGCGGGCGGGGTGCGGGAGGGTTGGCAACCGGGTTCATGGCGTTCCTTTGCGGCGTACCGCGACTGTACCCGCGGATTCGCCGGTCGGCCTCCGCATCTCGAAACGCGGAGCGTGCAGCGATCCTGGCTCGGTGACGACGCGTCCCGCCGCGTTGCAGGCCGGCCGCGGCGGCGGGATGCCCAAGGCCTACAAAGCCGCAAGTTTACCGCCGCTCCGAAGCCCCGCCAGCAAGGGCTCGGGGATGGGCGACACTGCCGCGAGCAGCGCCCCGACGACCGTTCCGCGGTGGCAGTTGTCGCCCCCGCAGAGCGCGTTGGCGACGACGCCTGCCGTGACGTCACCCGCATGACGCCACGCGAGGAAGAGCGCCGCCGGAAAGGCATCGGGGATGTAGCAGGCCGGGCTCAGCATCGCGCCGACGACGGCCCGCTCGGGGCAATGCCCTCCCGCCATGTCGACCGCACGCTCCCACGAGCGCACCTTCGCCGTCGAGATCCAGGGGGAGGCTTCGTCGAGCAGCGCGGCGCGAAGCTCGGCGACCGCGGCCTCCGATCCGGGGGGCCGCGCGTCGGCGTGATCCTCGCGCGTGAGTCTCACGAGGAGCCGCAGCAGCGCGTCGGCGGCGGCGAGCACCTCGTCGTCCTTGTGGGTGAGCGAAACGTGGAGCCGCACGATCCGCCGCAGGTCGTGGTGCCGGGGCCCGAGTGCCGCGACGAGCGCGGGCACGGCCGCGAGGCCGCCGATGTGCACGTCACGGACCCCGCAGTTGATGGGCTTGCGGCCCGCGCCGAGGTTCGTGAAGAAGTGACGGTGGTACTCCTCCACGTACGTGTCGCGATTCCAGTCGGGCGCGAGCATGCGCTCCACGTAGCGGTCGAGCCAGCGTTCCGGGTCGTAGTCGCGGTCCCGCTTCGCGAGCCCGAAGAGTTCGATGGCCAGCCGTGCGTTGAGCGTGTTGTCCCCCGGTTCGAGGAACTGGTGGTAGTGGACGTCGCGTCGACCCCAGTAGCGGGCCTGGTCGCGCAGGATGTCGAACGCCGGGCTCGGGGCTGTCCACTGCGACCGCCACAGGATGCTGCCGGTGTGCGGATGCCGCGGGGCGAGGTAGGGGGATGCGTCGCGCCCGCGGGCCACCGGATCCGCCAGCAGTGGATAGTCGCGGTCGAGCGCCGCCTGGTCGTAGTACCAGTGGACGGGCATGGAGACGGCGTCTGCGATGAGCGCACCGGTGAAGGCCCGCAGCGCGTGGTCTTCGGCGACGAGGTCGGCAAGCCGCGGGGGCGGGAGGGGCGGCAGGTGCACGTCGTCTTCGGCCGCCGGGAGCATGTCGGGCTGGTCGTTCATGGGGCGAGGCTCCGTTCGAGGAAGGCGCGGACGCGTGGCTCCGGCGGGTGGTCGAAGAAGGCGGCGGCCGCACCCTGCGCGATGACGCGGCCATCGGCGACGAACGCGACCGCGTCGGCCACCTGTCGGGCGAACGCCATCTCGTGCGTCACCAGCACGAACTGCGTTCCCTCGCCCCGCAGTTCGCCGATCATTTCCAGCACCTCGCCCCGCATCTCCGGGTCGAGGGCGGACGTCGGCTCGTCGAGGAACAGCCGGCGGGGCTGCACGACGAGCGCCCGCAGGATCGCGATGCGTTGCTTCTGGCCCCCGGACAGCTCGGCGGGGCGCTTGTGCGCATGGTCGGCGAGATGGAATCGATCGAGCGGACCGCGCACCCGCGTCAGGGCCGCCGCCCGGGTGAGACCGTGCACGTGGATCAGCGGCAGGAGGAGGTTGTCGAGGGCCGAAAGGTGCGGGAACAGGTTGTAGGCCTGGAACACGGTGCCGACCGTCCGGCGGTACGCCCGCAGGCTGGCCTCGTCGCGGGGGAGCGGCACGCCGTCGAAGGCGACGCGGCCCGACGTGGGGACGTCGAGGCCGGCGAGGATGCGCAGGAGCGTCGATTTCCCACCCCCCGACGGGCCGACCAGCACGAGCGTGCCGACCTCACCCGTGACGAGGTCGAGATGGTCGAGCACGGTCGCGAGTCCGGCGTGCCGCCCGGCCGCCGCGGCCACGGGGAAGCGTTGCACGAGTCCGGCGACGACGAGGTTCATGCGGGGCGGGCGCGAGGATGCGAGGTCGACGTCAAAGCGTAGTCACGGCCTCGGCGGGCAGGGAGGGACGAACGGTCGATCGCCGAGCCGCCGCGCGAGCCTGCGGGAGCGCCCGGGCGGCCGCCCCCCGATCAGCCCGCATCGTAGCGCAGTCGCCGCTCCAGCCAGCGGGCGAGCCCCGACAGCGGGAGCGTGAGTGCGAGGTAGCCGATGGCGAGCGGCAGGTAGCTTTCGAGCGTGGAATACGTGAACGCGTTGACCTCCTGCGCGGCGAGCGTGAATTCCGAGATCGCGATCACCGACAGCAGCGACGAATCCTTGACGAGCGACACGAGCTGGCCCGCCACGGCGGGAAGCGCGATCCGGACCGCCTGCGGCAGCACGACGAGCCGCAACGACTGCCAGGGCGTGAGGCCGATGGCGCGGGCGCTGTCGAGCTGGGCCCGCGGGATCGCGTCGAGCCCACCGCGGAAGATCTCCGCCATGTAGGCGCCGCTGAAGAGCGCGAGCACGGCGACACCCACGACGTAGCGGTTCTCGATCCCCACGGCGCTGGCGACGACGTAGAAGCCGATGAGAAGCTGCACCAGGAGCGGCGTGCCGCGGATGAGCTCCACGTACGTCCGACCGGTGGCCTCGAGGAGCGGTCGCCCCGACCGGAGGAGCGCCGCCGCGGCGGCGCCGACGGCGATGCTCGCCGCGAGGGCCGCGATGCTGAGGGCCACCGTGACCAGCCAGCCCTGGAGGAACTTCTGCCGGTAGTCCCAGACCGCCGACCAGTTCCACGCGTAGCCCGCCCGCCAGAACGCCGCCGCGATGGCGCCGGCGAAGACGGCCGCGACGATCGTGTGGGCGAGCCAGCGTGGCATGCGGCAGAGCCTACCACGCCTCCCCCGAGCGTTCCCCCCGTGACACCCGCTCCTGTCGTGTGAAATCACTCGGCCTCACGTGCCTCCGGTGGCGCACGCCTCCAGGCGTGCGAATGGACGCCGTCGAACGACGAACGCCGCCGATCGGGGGATCGTGCTCGCTGCCGGGCCGCCGCTAAAAGTAGAACGGGATGTTCTCGCGTTTGAAGTGCGCCTTCTCCTCCGGCAGGAACTCGTCCCCGAGGCGCTCGAAGCCGCCTCCGGCGCGGAACGCATCGAGGAA
>CAIWZS010000386.1 GCA_903917235.1 uncultured Planctomycetaceae bacterium
AGGCCACCGTGCCCGAGAGGTCGGCGAGCGACCAGTTGAGCGAGGCGTCGGCGAACTTCTTGGCCGCATCCGTGTGCGGCACCACCGTCGTGACCACGCCCGACGGCCGCCCGATGATCGAGATCTGGACGTTTTGCGTCGTGCCGTCGAGCGGCACGCCGTCGGAGAAGCCCAGATCGAAGGACGCCTGATTCCGATTGGCCGCCACGGTGATCCCGATCGGCAGGCTGTCGTTGACGGTGGGCGTGAACAGCTCGATGCCGACTCCGAGTTCACTCGCGCGGGCCTGGAGGAGCGTGCCACCGAGCACGGCGTTCACGTCGGCGACGAGGTGGGCGAGCGTCGTGTTGTCGGAGGTGCTCGACTGGGTGACCGTGACCGTCGTCGCCGAGCCGCCGATCGGCGTGACCGTGAACGAGGCGTCGGCCGAGAGCCGAAAGTTCGCCGCGGGCGCCGCACCGAGCGCGATGACGATCGGCCCGCCGGGCCCCACGTCGAACTGCACCCCGAAGCCCAGGTTCACCGTCGGGGAGAACGCCGGGCTCGTGCCCCCGGTGAACGCCAAGGCCCCCAGCGGGGCGAGATTGAAATCCGCCTTGGGGGCGACCGTGAGCGGCGTCGTCCGCGACGCCGAGAACTGGATCGAAACCTTGCCGGTGCCGGCGTCGTAGATCGGGTTGATCGCGAAACCGGCGAACGCCGGGTAGTTCTGGAAGTCTCGCAGCGTCTGCAGGTCGTCGGGGCGGACCGCGACCGTGGGAACGAGCGTGCCCGCCGTCGTGGTCGAGTCGATCGCCGCGGCGAGCGTGATCTCCGTGTTTCCTCCGACGACCGAGACGGCCTGCACGGAGCGCAGCACGGTCGCGCCGGCGGAGGGAGTGCCGGGGATCAGCCCCACGGTCTGTCCCACCCTGATCGTCGCCGTCCGGTCGCCCGTCACGGTCACCACCGTGCCGCCCGCGGCCGCGGTGAACGCGAGGCTGACCTCGGGCGAGGGGGTGACCGCCTTGGGGACCGTGACGTCGATCACATCGCCGATCGCATCGTCGAACAGGCCGGCAAAGTCGAAGGCGTCGGCGAGCGACTTGCCCGGCACGAACGGGATCGACGAGGTCATGGTGTCGGACGTGCCCAGCGTTTCGTAGGCACCGCCGACGGCCTTCACGGCCGTGATCAGGTCGTCGGAGGACAGGCTGCCGAACCAGGGCAGCCTGCCGAGTGCGACGCCGCTCACCGCCAGACTTCCACCGCCGAGATTGATGTTGAAGCCGGCTCCGGGGGCCACGTTCACGCCGGAGAGTGTCGCCGTCACCGGCAGGGTGACCGTTGCCGTGGGCGCGCTCGCGGGAGTCGAGGCCGACGCGCCGACACTCGCCCAACTCGCGACGGGGCGGCTCGAGCCCCCCATGAAACTCAGGCTGCTCACGTAGGGCAGGGTGGAACTCCCACCGATCGTCGCGTCGAGAATCCCGAAGCGGGGTGTCCCGCCGAAATCGAGCATCCCTGCCGCCAAGTCCGTGGAGCCCATCGTGAGCGACGCCACGGGAGACGACGGGTTGGTGAGGTCGACGGTCACGGTGAAACCGGTCGTGAGCCGCGAGCCTGTCCGCATCTGCGGCGCGGTCCGAAACGTGACGCCGTAATCCGTGTTCATCGTCCGGATCGCCTCGCCCCAGGGCGTCGGGGCGTTTTCCGGACCCTGATCGATGGTGGTGAGCGACGACCCTGCGGCGACGATCGACACCGCGAGGCTGATCTCGTTGCCGGAGACGTTGGCAACGACGCTGATCGACGGCGCAATCGCCCCGGC
>CAIWZS010000387.1 GCA_903917235.1 uncultured Planctomycetaceae bacterium
CGCGAGGACATCGCCGGGCCGAAGGAACTCAAGCGACTCGACCGGTTCACGCAATTCGCCATCGCCGCCGCCAAGGACGCGGTGGCGGACTCGGGGCTCGACCTGCCGACGGCGGCGCCCTACCGCTGCGGCGTGGTGATCGGCTCTGGCATCGGCGGCCTGTGGGAGTTCGAGGCCCAGGAAGAGCGGCTGCTCCACAAGGGCATCGACAAGGTCTCCCCGTTCACGATCCCGAAGCTGATGGTGAACTCCGCCAGCGGCCACGTGTCGAGCCTCTACGGCATCAAGGGGCCCAACTTCGCGGTGGCCACGGCCTGCGCGAGCGCCGCCAACTCGATCGGCACCGCCCTGCGTGCCATCCAGTACGACGACGCGGACGTGATGGTCGCCGGCGGCAGCGAGGCCGCGCTCACGCCCATCGGTCTGGCCGGCTTCCAAAACATGCGGGCCCTGTCGTTCCGCACGGACGCCCCGCAGCAGGCGAGCCGTCCCTTCGATGCCGAACGGGACGGCTTCGTGCTCGCAGAGGGGGCCGGGGTCGTGGTGATCGAGGAGTTCGAGCACGCCCGCCGACGCGGGGCGCGGATCTACGCGGAACTGCGCGGCTACGGCGCGAGCGGGGACGCGGGCCACATCACCCAGCCTGACGAGGAAGGCCGCGGGGCCGCGAGGGCGATGGCGATGGCCCTCGACGACGCCGGGCTCGCACCGGAGGCCGTGCACTACGTGAACGCACACGGCACGAGCACCCCGCTGGGCGACAAGGCGGAGACCGTGGCCATCAAGCGGGTCTTCGGGGCGCAGGCGCGTCGCCTCGCGATTTCGAGCACGAAGAGCCAGCTCGGGCACACGCTCGGCGCGAGCGGCGGCATCGAACTGGTGGCCTGCGCCCTCACGATGAACCGCGGCGTGATCGCGCCCACGATCAACCTCGAGCACCCCGATCCGGAGTGCGACCTCGACTACACGCCGAACGTGGCCCGTGAGGCCCGCGTGGACGTCGCGATGAGCAACAGCTTCGGATTCGGGGGTCACAACGCGAGCCTCGTCCTGGCCCGCCTCGGCTCCTGACGGCCGACGTCGGGGGTTCGATCCGGCCGGGCACGCGGTTTTCGCCTCGTTTCTTTCCGCTTGTCTCCTCCGGCCAGGCGTTTCTATCGTCCCGGCGTCCTGCGGAGCCCGTGCCGTGTCCCGTCGCGTGCATCTCCCGATGCGTCTTGTGCTCGTGGCCGCCGCGCTCGCGGCCGCGCGTGCCGCGGCGCAGGTGCCGGCGGACTCGGGCCAGGTCTGGAAGACCTACGACATCGCGCCCTTCGTCGCCGTGGCCGGATCCGGAAGCGAGCGGCACGTCGTCGATTGGATCCTGCAGGAGACCGGCTACGCGGCATGGCACGGAGCCTCCCCGGCCTCGCTCTCGGCCGGTCCCGAGAAGCTCGCTTGCTTCCACGTGCCCGAGATGCAGTCCCGTGTCGAGGAGATCGTCACGCGGTTCGTCGGCGAGGCGTCCAGCCCGCATCGCTTCACCGTGCGGGTCTTCGGCGTGGCCAGCCCGGCGTGGCGCGGCGACGCGAGGCCGGTCCTGCAGCCGATCCCGGCGGCAACACCCGGCGTTCAGGCATGGATCCTCGCGCGGGAAAATGCCGCGGAGGTCGTGGCGCGGCTGCGCGCCCGGTCCGACTGCCAGGAACTCCCCACGGGGCCGGTGCTCGCGGCCAATGGCCTGCCCGCGGTCCTCACCGGCGGCCGCAAGCTGCCCTACGTCCAGGACGTCGGTCCCCCGGGCTGGCAGCCCTCGAGTGGTGCCTGCGACGAGGGACTCGCGATCGACGTCCATCCCCTGCTCGTGGCCGACGGCACGGCCGTGGAGGCGGTCTTTCGCTGCCGGATCGACCAGGTCGAGCGGCTCGCGCCCGTCACCCTGCCGGCACCCGCCGGCGTGCGCGGCAAGCTGCAGATGGAGGTGCCCCAGGTGGCGGCCGTGCGGGTCGGCGAGCGGTTTCGCTGGCCCTCCAGCCAGACGCTCGTGATCGGGATCGGGTTGGTGCCGTGGCCGGTGCCCGCGCAGAATACCGTGCCCGCGCTGGTGCCCGATGCGAAGCGTCGCGACGTCGTCGTCGTGATCGAACCGCGACTCCGGGGCGGCCCGTGAGGCACCGCGGCACGAGCCGTGAGGACGACTGAGGAGGCGGCTTGCCCGATGCGCGACGTGGACGATGCAGAGCGGCGGGTGGTGATCACGGGACTCGGCGTCGTCTGCCCGCTGGG
Source organism: uncultured Planctomycetaceae bacterium (assembly GCA_903917235.1). Lineage (GTDB taxonomy): Bacteria > Planctomycetota > Planctomycetia > Pirellulales > UBA1268 > QWPN01. The sequence continues at coordinate 2,266 of CAIWZS010000387.1, forward strand.
CCTCGCGCTCGAGGACGTGTGGAGGGGGCTCCGCGGTGGCCAGAGCGCCATCGCCCCGGTCACCTCGTTTCCGACCGCAGGGCTGCCGCTGCACCACGCCGCCGAGGCCCGCTGCTTCACCGGCGACATCGCCGACTTCGGCCCCCTCGACCCCGACCGCAAAAAGTCGATTCGCAAGGGGCTGAAGGTGATGTGCCGCGAGAGCCAGATGGCCGTGGCCGCCGCCCAGCGGGCCATCGCGGACAGCGGTGCGGCGGCGCATCACGATCCGGGCCGGTTCGGATGCGTGTTCGGCTCCGACTACATGCTCACCCTGCCCGAGGACTTCACCGCCGCGGTCGCCCGGTGCCGCGCGGCGGCGGGGGAGTTCGACTTTCGCCGCTGGGCCGATGACGGCATGCCGCAGCTCACGCCGCTCTGGCTGCTCAAGTACCTCCCCAACATGCCAGCGAGCCACATCGCCATCTACAACGACCTCCGCGGGCCGAGCAATTCCCTGACGCTGCGCGAGGCGAGCGGCCACCTTGCCGTCGGCGAGGCCGTGGTGACGATCCGGCGCGGAGCGGCCGATGTGATGGTGGCGGGGGCGACGGGCACCCGCGTGCATCCCATGAAGACGGTGCACGCCCTGCAGACCGAGCAGGTGGCATTCGGCGACGGAGACCCGGCCACGTGGAGCAGGCCGTTCGACCGCGACCGTCGGGGGATGGTGCTCGGCGAGGGTGCCGCGGTCCTCGTGCTCGAGGAACTCGGCCACGCGCGGGCGCGATCCGCCCGCATCTACGCGGAAGTGGTGGGCCACGCGGCCAGTTGCGTCGCCCACGGTGTCGCGGTGGGACGCAAGCGCGAGGCGATCGGACGGTCGATGCATGCGGCGCTCGGCCGGGCCGATACCAAGGCCGAAGCCGTCGGTCACGTCCACGCCCATGGTGCGAGCACGCGCGTCGGCGACCGTGACGAGGCTCTCGCGATCGGCGACGTGCTCGGTGATCACAGCGGCCGCACGCCGGTGGTCGCCGCGAAGAGTCACTTCGGAAATCTCGGCGCGGGCAGCGGCCTCGTGGAGTGCATCGCAAGCGTGCTCGCGCTGGGCCAGGGGGAGCTCTTCCCGGTGCTCAACCACGCCGTCGCCGACGCGGAGTGCCCGGTGCGTGCGGCCCGCGGCGGCGAGCCAGCCGGAGACCTCTTCATCTCGACCGCCGTGACGCCCCAGGGCCAGGCCGGGTCGCTCGTCATCCGGGCCTGCCCGGCGTGAGGCGGGACGCCTGAGATCACGGGCCGGTATGGCGGCGGCTGCTTGACAGTCGCCACCTGCGGACCTATTTTCTTGTTTCCTGGTTCAGGCGGCGCTGGCTGCAGGTCCGCGGATTCGTGTCCAAGCGCCTGATGTGGGTCCCGTGCCACGTCGGGCGTTTCGGCGTCCATGTCGTGCGAGGGCGTCGGCAGTGCCGGCTGCGCCTGTGCCGACGATTCGAACGCCGAGAGCGCGATGAAGCCTGAAGAAATTCTCCGCATCGTCGACGCGATCCATCGCGACAAGAACATCGACAAGGAGATCGTGTTCCAGGCGATCGAGGCCGCGCTCGTCACCGCGCTCAAGCGGCAGTACGGCGAGGAGGCGGATGTCACCATCGCGATCGATCGCGCGGATGGCACGCTCACCGGGTCGCATGCGGGTCAGCCGATCGATACGGCCGAACTGTCGGGTCGGATCGGCGCCCAGACCGCGAAGCAGGTGATCATCCAGAAGATCCGCGAAGCCGAGCGCGACGCGATCCACGACGAGTTCGAGGAGCAGATCGGTCACATGGTGTCCGGCGTCGTGACCCGCTTCGAGGGTGCGACCGCGACCGTGACGCTCGGCGCGACCGAGACGATCCTGCCCCGCAGCGAACAGATTCCGGGCGAGTCCTACCACCCAAACGAGCGCATCCGTGCGACCATCTTCGAGGTGCGGAAGGTGGGGAGTCGGGTCAAGATCATCCTGTCGCGGATCCGCCCGCAGCTCGTGCAACGGCTCTTCGAGCAGGAGATTCCGGAAATCGCCGACGGCGTGATCGAGATCCGCGCCATCGCCCGCGAGCCGGGCTACCGCAGCAAGGTGGCGGTGATCAGCTCCGACAACCGGATCGACTGCGTCGGTGCCTGTGTGGGCGTGCGCGGCAACCGCATCAAGAACATCGTCGAGGAGCTCGGGGGCGAGAGGATCGACATCGTGCGTTGGAGCGACGACCTGCAGGTGCTCGTGCCCAACGCCCTGCAGCCCGCCGAGGTCGACGAGGTGATCCTCTGCCAGATGCTCGGCCGCGGGATCGTGCTCGTCCGCGAGGACCAGCTCTCCCTGGCGATCGGCCGTCGCGGCCAGAACGTCCGGCTCGCCAGCAAGCTGTGCGGCTGGGACATCGAGATCATGACCCGCGAGGAACTCGACCAGCAGATCGAGCGGGCCATCATGGGATTTTCGTCGATCGAAGGCCTCGACGAGGCGGTGGCGGAAAAGCTCGTGGGCGAGGGCTTTCTGTCGTACGACGACCTGTCGGTGATCGAGCCCGACGACCTCATGGAAATGGGCGGCTTGTCAGCGGAGGCGGTCGATGCGATCGTTTCCGAAGCGGAGAGCCGGGCCGCCATGGCCGAGATGGCGGCCGCGGACGAGCGGCGGAAGCAGCGCGAGCAGGACCGGATCGCCAAGGCGACGGCGGACGCGGACGCGGCCGACGCCCTGGCCGCCGGGGTCGCGCCTCCGGACGGGTCGGCGGCTGAGCCGTCCGACGCGAGCGCGACCGCTCCGTCCGCCGAAGGGGCTGCGGGCGAATCATGACGGGGCGTGCGCGAGGGTCGCGATGGCGTGGCTGGTTCGATGGGCGTCGGAACGATGAACATGACCGAATAACCCGCTCCCTGGGAGCGGCTGGGAAGGTACGGCGTGGCGGTTCGCATCTACACGTTGGCGAAAGAACTCAAGATCGACAGCAAGGAGCTGGTCGACCTGTGCACGCGCGCCGGCATCCAGGACAAGGGCTCGGCCCTCGCGAGCATGACCGACGAGGAGGTCGGCAAGCTCAAGGAATTCATCGCCGGGCGATCACGTCCGCCTGAGCGACCGGCTCCGCCGGCGCCGGTGCGACCTGCCGCCCCGATTCCCGCGGCACCCGTGCGGCCCGCGCCTGCCGCGACGGCCCCTGCCGCGCCGGCGTCCGTCGCGGCGAAGCCTCCCGTCGCGAAACCGACCGTGTTGAAGAAGGAGGACTACATCGCTCCGGGCGGAGTGGCGGGGAGGCCTTCCGGCGAACCAGTGCGGCCTGTGACGCAGGCCGGCACACCCCCTGCCTCGGGCGGCCAGCCCGCGACACCGCGACCGCGGCCGGGTGGTGCCGGTGGCAAGCCGGTTCCGCGACCTGCCTTCAAGCTCGCGCCCCTGCCCGCGGCCGGACGGACGCCGGTGCCGCGTGCGCCGCAGGAACCGGCGGCGCAGAAGCCCGACGTCAAGCTCCCTCTCGATGCGATCCGCAGCGCGAAGGCCGGCGGTGCGAAGCCCCTCGCCGACCACATGCGAAAGCACGAGCAGCGCCAGGGCGAGGGCCAGCGGCCGCGCCCGGGTGGCGGCCTGCTCCGTGGCGGGGCCGCCGGCATGGCTCCGGTGCCCCCGCCCATGGAGCCGGGCATCCGGCCGCGGCGCACGCCTTCCAAGGGCGCCGCTCCCAAGGACGACCTGCTCGGCGGCCGCGAACAGCGGCAGCTCAACCGCAAGCGCACCACCGGGTCCGGCATGGATGATGACGACGGCGCGATGCGCCGGCGTCGCCGCGCCCCCCGCAAGGCGAGCGGCATCTCGACTGCGGCGCCGCGCAAGACCAACGCATCGATCCAGGTGCCCTGCACGGTGCGTGGATTCTCCGAGGCGATCGGCCTCCCCGCGGGCGAGGTGCTCAAGAAGCTCCTGACGATCGGCACCGAGTCGATGCCGAGCATGGGCTCGATGCTCGACCGCGACACGGTGGAGCTGCTCGCCGCCGAATTCGGCGTGCAGCTCGACCTGAAGTCGGCGGAGGATCTCGAGAAGGAGCTGCTCGCCGGTTTCGACGCCGTCGACGAGGATCCGGCGCTCCGCATGCCGCGGGCGCCGGTCGTCACGTTCCTGGGCCACGTCGACCACGGGAAGACGTCGCTCCTCGACCGCATCCTCGGCATCGACGTCGCGGCACGGGAAAGCGGTGGCATCACACAGCACATGCGGGCCTACACGGTCGACCGCAACGGCCGTTCGGTCACGTTCGTGGACACGCCGGGGCACGAGGCCTTCACGCAGATGCGGGCCCGCGGCGCGAACGTCACCGATTGCGCCGTCATCGTGGTCGCGGCCGATGACGGCGTGATGCCGCAGACGGAGGAGGCGATCAGCCACGCACGGGCGGCGAACGTGCCGATCGTGGCATGCATCAACAAGATCGACCTGCCCGGCGCCGATGTCGAACGGGTCTACCAGCAGCTTGCGGCCAACGAGCTGCTGCCGACCGAGTGGGGCGGCGAGACCGAGGTGGTGAAGACCAGTGCGGTGACGGGCGCGGGGGTCGACGACCTGCTCGACACCCTGCTCACGATCGCCGAACTGCACGACCTGCGGGCCAATGCCGACCGCGACGCAGCCGGCGTCTGCCTTGACGCCTCCATCCACGAGGGCCGGGGCGTCGTCGCCTGCCTCCTCGTGCAGAAGGGCACGCTGAAGGTCGGCGATGCGATCGTGTGCGGCGAGGCGAGCGGGCACGTCAAGGCGATGATGAACACGCTCAATCGCCGGAAGGCGTCGGAGGCGGGGCCGGCAGAGCCGATCTTCGTCACGGGCCTCGACGTCCCGCCCGGCGCCGGCGAGCGGTTCTACGTCGTCGACTCGATCGCGCGGGCCCGCGAGGTCGCCGCGAAGCGAAGCGGCATCCGCCGCCAGACCGTCCTGTCGAGCGCGCCGGTACACGTGACTCTCGAGAACCTCGTCGATCGACTCGGCACCCAGAAGACGCCCACGCTCAACCTCATCCTGCGAGCCGACGTGCGGGGCTCGATCGAGGCCATCCTCAAGGAACTCCAGAAGCTGGAGCACCCCGAGGTGAAGATCCGCGTGCTCCAGGCGACCGTCGGCGGCATCACCGAGGCCGACGTCCAGCTCGCCGACGCCTCGGATGCGGTGATCATCGGATTCAACGTCGTGCCCGACGAGCGGGCGCGATCGCTGGCAGAGGAGCGCGGCGTGCAGGTGCGTCGCTACGACATCATCTACCAGGTCACCGACGACCTGCGCAACGCGCTCGAGGGCATGCTCGCCCCCGAGAAGCGCGAGGAGGAGCTCGGTCGCGCGGTCGTGCAGCGCACCTTCAGCATCAGCCGGATCGGCACGATCGCCGGCTGCCGCGTGATCGGTGGCGTCATCGCCCGCAACGGCCGGCTGCGCGTGATCCGCGACAGCCGCGTCATCGGCGAGTACGGCATCGAGTCGCTGAAGCGCGAGAAGGACGACGCCCGGGAGGTCCGCGACGGGCTCGAATGCGGCATCAAGCTGGCCGGATTCAACGACGTCAAGGAGGGCGACGTCCTCGAGTGCTTCCGGATCGAGGAGGTCGCACGGACGCTGTCGTGAGCACGAGGCGACTCCTCAAGGCGGCCGCGGCGGTGCGGGAGGTCGTCAGCATGGCGATCCTCACGGAGGTGCGCGATCCGCGCGTGCGCGACGTCACCGTCACGCGCGTCGAGATGGCTCCCGACATGCGCGGGGCGACCGTCCACGTGTCGGTGATGGGCACTCCCGCGCAGCAGCAGCTCGCGCTGCGGGGGCTTGCGAGCAGCGCCGGATTCCTGCAGTCCCGCATCGCCGAGCGCATCGAGACACGCTACACGCCGCGGCTCCGGTTCGAGCTCGACGGTGGCGTGAAGCACGCGCTCGACATCAGTCGGGTGCTCGACAGCGTCCTGCCCGACTCCGATCAAGACGGCGATCCAGCGACCCCATCCGAGAGCCACGCGGCCCCCGCGCGGGAGGAACCATGACCGCAGCGAAGCGACCCGACCCCGGCGCCCGCAAGGGCTCGACGCCGGCCAAGGCGTCGTCCCGTCCCGACGTCCGACCGGCGGCCGACGCGAAGCCCGCGCGGGTCGTGCCGGAGAAGCCCCCGGCCCGCGGCCCGCTGATCGCCAAGCTGCACAAGGCGCTGCGGGCGCAGTACAAGCCGGTCGCGACGAACGTGACACGGCCTCTCCTCGACCAGGTGCTCTTCGCCTGCTGCCTCGAGAACGCGCCGGCGGCCGTCGCCGAGAAGGCGTTCGCCAAGCTCCTCGAGGGCTTCTTCGATCTCAACGAGATCCGCGTCACCACCGTGGCGGAGCTCGCCGAGTCGCTCGGCGACCTGCCCGATCCCGACCGGGCGGCCCTCTCGCTGCGCCGCGCCCTGCAGAGTGTCTTCGAGTCGACCTACAACTTCTCGCTCGAACAGGCCCGCAAGCACTCGCTCGCTCACGGGCTCAAGACGCTCGAGCACCTCCACGGCATCTCGCCCTTCGTCGTCCAACACGTCGCCTCGACCGCGCTCGGCGGACACTTCGTGCCGCTCGATCTGGGAGCGCTGACGGGCCTCTACCTCTGCGGCATCATCACGCAGGCGGAGTACGACGCCGGCCGGGTGCCCGGTCTCGAACGCACGATCTCGAAGAAGGCGGCCGCCGAGTTCAATTCCCTGCTCCACCAGTTCGGCGTGGAGTGCCTCGGGAACCTTCACGGCACGACCGTGCGGAAGATCGTGCAGGCGGTCAATCCGGCCGTGAAGGACCGCTTTCCGAAGCGTGGTGACGCGCTGCCCGCCCCCGCTCCGCCGCCAGCTGCGACCACGAAGGAGCAGCAGAAGGTGGCCGAGGCCGCGAGGCAGTCGGCCGAGGCCCATCGCCCCGCCGGGCCGCAGGCCGCCGCGCGACCGGCCGGCAAGACTCCCCTGCCGCCGCCGGGGGCCGGACCGAAGCGGCCCGATGGCAAGGGCGCCACCGGCAAGCCGGGGCCGAAGCCGTTCGTGGTCAAGCCGAACATGGGCAAGCCTGCCGCGACCACGCCCCCGACGCCACCCGTGACCGCACCACCGGCGGTGTCGAAGCCGGTCGCGAAGCCCGCGGCCAAGACGACCGACAGGCCCGTCGCGAAGGCCCGTGATGGGGCGGGTGACAAGGCTCGCGAGAAGGGCCGGGACAAGGACAAGAAGGGGGCGATGAAGCCGACTGCCCGTCCCGCGCGGCCGCCGGCCGCGAAGGACCGCGGGCCGAAACGGCCCGCCTCGGGTGGCGGCGGGAAGTCGCATGCCCGACAGCTCGCGAAGCGCAAGCCGCGCTAGCCCCGCCGGCGAGCCGGCACCGGAGCGATGCCGCCCTCCGACCTCTCCGCCAATCCCACACCCCATCCCCGTCAGTCAGGTACCGCCATGGCAGGACATTCGCACTGGGCGAACATCGCGCGGAAAAAGGCGCTCGTGGACGCCAAGCGCGGCAAGCTCTGGAGCAAGCTCGCCAAGGCGATCATCGTCGCCGCGAAGCTCGGCGGCGGAGACCCCGACGCGAACCTGCGACTGAGGTACGCGATCGACGCCGCGAAGGCCGTGAGCATGCCCAAGGACAACATCCAGCGGGCGATCTCGGCGGGCACGGGAGAGTCGAAGGCGGGAAGCCTCGAGGAGTCGCTCTACGAGGGTTACGCGGCCGGTGGTGTGGCCGTGCTCTGCGAGATTCTCACCGACAACAAGAACCGCACGGCTCCCGAGATTCGCAAGATCTTCGAGATGTGCGGCGGCAAGCTGGGGGGCAGCGGGTGCGTGGCGTATCTCTTCGAGCGCAAGGGGGTGGTGCGCCTGCCCCAGTCCGCCTGGAGCGAGGAGCAGCTGATGGAGGCCGCGATCGAGGCCGGCGCCGATGACGTGCGGCTCGTCGGTGACCGCTGGGAAATCACCTGCGAACCGGCGGCGATGACCGCCGTCACGGATGCGTTGGGCGCCGCCGGCATCGCGATCGAATCGAGCGACCTGGTTCGGCTCCCCAGTACGACGGTCGACGTGGAGGATGTCGAGACCGCCCGTCAGGTGCTCGATCTGATGGAGCGGCTCGACGACCACGACGACGTGCAGTCGGTCGCCGCCAACTTCAACATCCCCGAGGCGGCGATCGCCCAGCTCGGCTGAGCCGACCGGGCGGATGCACCCGCGACGCTCCCGATCGGCACGATCACCGCGTCCCGGTCTTCTTCGTCTCGCCCGCCGACGTCGTCGCCGGCGCGGGCTCGCCGTGCTCGACCTGTGGCCAGTACGTTTCGAAGTCGAAGCCCGGGCTGTTGTCGAGATCGTGGCATTCGAGGCAGTTGTTCACCGCCTTCTGCCGCCCTTCGGGCGTCGCCAGCGAAAGCACCAGCTCCCTTCGCAGGCGATCGCGTTCCTCGTCGCTGGCCCGGACGTCTCCCCGCTCCACGGCCGTGTGCGCCGCGGCCGGGCCGTGGCAGTTTTCGCAGCCCTGATGGGCGAGGTGCGGCGTCGCCTGCATCCCGGCGAAGCCCCCTTCGAAGGGCTCGAAACGCTGCGGAGCCCAGCCCACGACATGACAGGAGACGCACTCCGGATCGGCATCGCGCCTCGGCATCTGCTCTTCGAGGGTCGCGAGGGCGCTGGCATGCGGCGTGCCCTCCCACACCTCGTAGGCGTGCGCGTGGCAGTCCGCGCAGGCGGCGCTACCGGCGAATCGTCGTCCGCTGGGATGACGAATCGGCACGATCCCCAGCCCCTGGAAGCCGAGCGTCTCCAGCTTCCGCTGGTAGTTCGCGAGCACCTCGATCATGTCCGCGGCCTCACCCCAGCGGGCGTCGAGCGGCACGCGCTGTGCACGTCGCTGCTGCGGTGCATCGAAGAGGCCGACGGCCACGGCGAACATGCCCTTGTGACCGAGTTCGACGAGCATCGCACCGCCCGGCAGGGACTGTGGCTCGAGGGGCGGTTCATCCGCTCCGCCGGCGGTCGCCACGATGTCGAACTGGGGGTAGGCCTTCGCGAGCGCCCGGGTCTCCTCCGGCGTCGCCCACGCCAGCAGGATCTGGTGGTCGCACCGCTCCCTGGCGAGACCCGCGGCGACGTCCGCAAGGCCGCGGGCGGACGGCACGACCTGCACGTCGTCATTGCGGAACTGGGCTGCCGCACCGTCTCCGAGCACCGTCGTGATGCCGATCCGCAGGCCACCCGCCTCGACGACGCGAAACCGCGGTGTGATGCCCGCGTCGATCCCGAGCAGACCGACATTGCCACCGATGAACGGCGTGGGAGCGTCGCCGACCGCGGCGACCGCCGCGATGAGTTCCTCGGCCGGAAGCCGCAGGTCGGCCGGCCCGAACCCGACTCCCGCATACCCCATCGCTCGCAGGCCGTCGACGATCGACTGGAACTTCGCCTCGGTCTGCCGGCCGAAGCGCCGCACCTGGCCGCCGAGGTCCACCGCGACGAGGGGCCAGCCGGCGGCCTCGATCGCGCGAAGGAAGTTCCGTCGCCGGCTGAGACCGCCCTTCTGGTTCTCCTTGCCCGTGCAGCCACAGGGCTCGATGTAGCCGTCGAGTTCACCCGTCACGACGATCACCGCGCGCGGCGTCGGCCAGTCCGCGAAGACCGCGCCATTCCGCTCACGGAACGTCGCGACGGTCGCGTCGGGAACCCCCTCGCCCCGGTCGGGCACCGCTCCGGCCGCGGTGCCGAGGAGCGTGAGCGAGACAGGGATCAACGCGATCCAGCGGAAGGCGGACGGCCGCAGGCGCGCAGACGGCAGGCCGGTCGCCGAGGTGGAGCGGGACGACATTCGAGGCGTGGACATCACCGATTCATGGGACATGGGAGGCTCGCGCGGGATGGTGCGGGCACCGCAGGTGGCTCGGGTCACGGCCCGATCGCCACGCACACGGGGATCGTCAGTTCGGGCGTGTCCGGATGACCGGTGTCGAGCACGATGCTGCCCGGCTTCGCCTGGTCCGTGCAGAGATGATTGACGGGGCGACTGCCGGCCGGGATCACGATGGTGACGGGGACACGGACCACCCCACCGCTCCCCACGGGCGCGGCGTCGCCGATGGTCACCTCGAGTCCATCGGGCACCACCGACCGCACCGTCGGGTGGAACCGATCCCGGTGGGGCCCGCGGGCGGTGATGAAGAGTTCCGTGCGTACGCCCTTCTGGCCGGAAACGGTGCCGAGCATCAGGGACTGCCGCGTCCGATCCCAGCCGGCTCCCGCCACGAGCAGATCCCCCGCCACCGTGCCATCCACGGGAATCTCGATCGTCAGTTCATCCGGTGCCTTGACCACCAGCCGGATCGTGGCACGCAGCCGACCGAGGGGGAGCCCCGAAGGCAGCGCCACCGTGAGCCGCAGACCACCGGTCGCGCCGGGCTCGGTCGCGACCTCGGGCGGCGGCAGCGGTTCGGTCGCCAGCGTGAAGCGGTCGCCCCGTTCATGGTCGATCGCCACCGACACGACCTCCGGCGGCCGGTCGCCGTACGTGTAGACGAGCACCTCCGCCTCGCCCCCCTCGGCTCCCGAGACACGTGACAGCTGGATCGCCTCGGGGACGGCCTTCCAGGTCGGCACCACGGCCCCTTCCACGACGAACACCACCTCGGGACGACGCGGATCGTCGGTGAGGATCGTCGCCTGCTGCCGGAACGGGCCCCCCGGTCCCTTGCCCTGCCACTCCAACCGCACCTCCGTGGCACCCCCCGGCGGCAGCGAGATCCTGTCGTCCGTTCCCCCGTCGAAGCCCGCGATCGTGCAGGTGCAGCTCGTCGCTCCGCGTGTCAGCTGGAGCGGCCCGGCGCCCACGTTCCGCACGGTGAACGCGTGGCTCCCCTTCGCTCCCGTCCCCACGGTGCCGAAGGCGTGGACGGTCTCGTCCACCTCGACCGTGCCGGTCGGTCCCGACGTCGGGGAAGCACGGTCGGGACTGAAGTCGCCCACCTGCCAGGGCCGACTCGACGCATCGACGAACGCCTTCGCGCCGCCGATGGCGACGCCCGCGACGATGGCGACGACCGCGACCACGGCCGTCCCCGGAAACCGCACCCCTGCCGGACTCGACGAAGACAATCGCTGCTCCATGCGTCACCCGCGCCGAATGCCGACGATCCCGGAGCCGAATCCCGGCCGCGGATTCCGCCGCCGCCATGCTCAAGTGTATCGGCCCGCCCCGGGGCGGCACCGTCAGTAGGCCCGCGCGAGGACGCTCCGTCGTGCCACCGGCGCGCCGGTGACGACGCACGTGCCCGGTTCGTCGGGGCCATCCATCGGGATGCACCGCACCGTCACCTTGAGTGGATCGAGCATCGCCGCGATCGCCGGTTCGTCGGCCACGTGGACGTGCGCGAAGCCGGCCGCCGGGTCGGCGAAGTGATCCTCCACCTCGCGAGCCGTCCCGAGACGGACCGATCGAGACTCCCGGAACGCCGCCGCACGGGCGAGGAGTCCCGCCTGCTGCTCCTCGAGGATGTCGGGCAGACGCGCGGCCAGAGCCCCGAGCGGGATCGCCTCGCGCTCCTTGGCTCCCCGATCGCGCCGCGAGACGCTCGCGGTGCCGGCGGCGAGGTCCCGTGGACCGATCTCGATCCGTACGGGCACGCCCTGCTTGACGTGCTGCCACACCTTGTCGCCGCCGCGGATGTCCCGTGCGTCGGTCTTCACGCGGACCGCTTCCCCCGCGAACGACGCACGGGCGAGGTCCTCTTCCAGCGTGCGGCACGCCGCGAGCACCGTGCCCCGCTCCTCGTCCGACCGGGCGATCGGCAGGAGCACGGCGTGGTGCGGGGCGATCCGGGGCGGGAGCACGAGCCCGTCGTCGTCGGAGTGGGTCATGATCACCGCCCCGATCAGCCGCGTGGACACACCCCATGACGTGGTCCAGCAGAACTCCTCGACCCCCGCCGAGTTGGCGAAGCGGATGTTTTGCGCGCGGGCGAAGTTCTGGCCGAGAAAGTGCGAGGTGCCCGCCTGCAGGGCCTTGCCGTCCTGCATCATCGCCTCGATCGAGTAGGTGTCGACCGCTCCGGGAAATCGCTCCCCCGCCGGCTTCGGCCCCCGGATCACCGGCATGGCCAGATCCCGCTCCGCGAACGTGGCGTAGACGTCGAGCATCCTGAGCGTCTCCTCCACCGCCTCCTCCCGCGTCGCGTGCGCGGTGTGCCCCTCCTGCCACAGGAACTCGGCCGTGCGCAGGAAGACCCGCGGCCGCATCTCCCAGCGCACCACGTTGGCCCACTGGTTCACGAGCAACGGCAGGTCACGCCACGACTGCACCCACTTGGCGTACATGGCGCCGATGATCGTCTCGCTGGTGGGCCGCACCACGAGCGGTTCCTCCAGTTTTCCGGTCGGCACGAGCTTCCCGTCCGGCCCCAGTTCGAGCCTGTGGTGCGTGACGACGGCACACTCCTTGGCGAAGCCCTCGACGTGCTTCGCCTCCTGCTCGAGGTACGAGAGCGGAATGAAGAGCGGGAAGTAGGCGTTGACGTGGCCCGTCGCCTTGAACGCCCGGTCGAGAATCACCTGCATCCGTTCCCAGATCGCGTAGCCGTGCGGCTTGATCACCATGCAGCCGCGCACCGGCGAGGGCTCGGCGAGATCGGCCGCCCGCACGACCTGCTGGTACCACTCGGGATAATCCTCGGCCCTCGTGGGGCTGATCGCATGGGCAGGCATCGGGACGGCCGCTCCGGGACGCGGAGAAAGGCGGGATTGTACCCGCGGCCGCGTCGTTTGTCGGGCGTGCGCCGGCGGCCGTAGACTCACGCACGATGGCGCGACGACTCATTTCGGAACTCCCCGCCCAGACGGCCGTCGACCAGGTCTTCCTGGCCACGCACAAGCAGTTGCGGCCCAACCGCAACGGACAGCTCTACCTGCAGGTCGATCTCGCCGACCGGAGCGGCACCATCACCGGCCGGCTCTGGAACGCGTCCGATGCCGACTACGGCGCCTTCCAGGACGGCGACTTCGTCCACGTCGAGGGGCACACGCAGCTCTATTCCGGCGCGATGCAGATCATCATCGCGACGATCGAGCGGGCCGACCCGGGCACCGTGGACGAACGCGAGTTTCGCGTGCTCGACGACCGGGACATCGAGCGGCTGCTCGCCGAGCTCCGGGGCCTGCTCGCCGGACTGCGGCCTCCGCTCGCCGACCTCGCCGCCTCGCTCCTGGACGATCCCGACCTCGTGACGCGGCTCGTGCGCACGCCGGCGGGCGTCAAGCACCACCACGCCTACGCCGGGGGCCTGCTCGACCATGTCGTCAACCTCATGCGGCTCGCCGACGCGGTCGCCCCGTTCTATCCCGCGCTCGACCGCGACCTGCTGCTCGTCGGCGTGCTCGTGCACGACATCGGCAAGATCGACGAACTCGAAAGCGAGAAGGGATTCTCCTACACCGACCGCGGCCAGCTCCTGGGGCACGTGCTCCTGGGCCTCGAGATCGTCGAGGCGAAGATCCGGGGCATCGAATCGAGGCTGGGCCGGCCCTTCGACGCGGAGACGGCGACCCGCGTCAAGCACATGATCGCCAGCCATCACGGCGCCTACGAATTCGGCGCGCCGAAGCTGCCGATGACGCTCGAGGCCCTCGCCCTCCACCACCTCGATCACCTCGACGCCAAGATGGCGGGGGCGATCCAGCTCCTGAGCAACGAGGCGTCGATGGACGGGGGCTGGACGCAGTATCAGGCCGGCCTCGGCCGCAAGTTCTTCCGGGGTCGCGCGCCATGACACGC
>CAIWZS010000388.1 GCA_903917235.1 uncultured Planctomycetaceae bacterium
CGTAGATGAAGGCCCGACCGGTCTCGGTCTCCGAGGTGGTGGCGATGAAGTTGCCCACGACCAAGCCGCCCATCGCGCTGTGAAGGTAGTTGAACGACGAGCCGTTCGAGATCGTCGTGTAGTTGGCGGCATTCGTGACGTCGGTCGCCATCGTCGCCAGATTGCCCCGGAACGAGAACCCGTAGCGGGTCGAGTCGTTGGGAAGCACGTATGTGCCGACAAGCAGCACGTTGCCGTTGCCGAGGTCGTCGGGGCCGTAGACGCTCGTCGTGGTGCCCGTGCCGCCGGGATAGTTGATCGCGTATGCGGCCCCCGCGGACGCGCCGGAGAGCGGCCCGACGTACAGGAGACCACTCGACACGCCGTTCGACGACGTCGAGCCGGTGATCAGGTACTGCCCGTCGGCAAGGCCGCGGATCCCCGTCCACGACTGCACAGGCAACGGCACCGATCCCGCGCCGAAATACTCGATGTCGGTCACGGGATCCTCGTGGCCGACCAGGTTCCGCTCCGCACCGGCCTCGATGCGCACGCCGTCCCCGCCGTTGGCCAGGGCCGCCGTGCCGGCGACCGTCGTACCGATCCGGTTGAAGCCCACGATGCTCGTCGAGCCGAAGAGGCGCACGCCGTGCCCGCCGTTGCCGCTAATCACGTTGCCGCCGTTCACGACTGTCGCCTGGTAAGCGCCGATGCCGCTGCTCGACGGGTCGATCCCCACCACCGCATTGCCGTAGACCGAGTCGGCGAACGCCGCCACGCCGCTCGAGGGCGAGGGGATGTCGGTCCATTCCATGTCGCTGAAGGAGCCGTCGGCATTGCGGTAGACCGTGGCGAAGCCGGCGATCGTCTGGCCGCCCACGATGGCCGTCGCCGCCAGCGTGTACTTCCCCGGCTCCACGCCGCTGATGCCCTCGAAGTGGGTGATGCCGGACGCACCCCCCGAGGGCGGCGTGTAGGAGAACGACTTCCAGTTCGAGAAGCGGTTCGTGGACGAGTCGTAGTCGACGAGCAGGGCCTTCGAGAGCGGCATCGGCTGATTCGGGTCGAGCAGGTTGTTGACCTCGCTCTCCGACCAGCCGCCGCAGATCGTGTAGCTCGTGCCGCCGTTCCACCAGATTCCGTAGGCCGTGTTGGCCTTGGAGCCGGGGTAGACCATGTCCTGCACGAGATACCGGCGGTTCACGGCGTCATAGACGTAGGCCCGGCCGGCGTCCTGCGGTACGTCGTCGATCGATGAGGTGTCGTAGTTGCCCACGACGAGCCCGCCGGAGGTGCTGTGCGGAACGTTCCACGTCGACGACGGCAGGAGCGGAATCCTCTCGTAATTCCCCGGGGTGGCGAGGTCGTTCACGGTGCCCGTGAACAGGAAGCCGAGTTCGTTGCTGCGGCCGGCGATGGAGTAGGTGCCCACGATCCGCATCCGGCCGTTGCCGAGGTTGTCGGCCGAGTAGGCGGTGGTGCCGTCGGTCGTCTGGCCGAGCTGGTCGGGCATGACCATCACGTAGCCCATCCCGCCCTGCGTGGTGATCGGCCCCTGATAGAGGAGCCCGGCAGTCTGGCCCGAGACGCTCGGGTTGGCGGTCGTGCCTGTGAAGAGGAACTGGCCCGGCGTCCCGGCCGTGGTCAGCCCCTGCCAGCCGTTCACCGGCAGCGTGGTGCCCCCCGAGCCGGTCACGCTCGGCGTGAAGGCCGACGTCACCTCCGTCTGCGTGCCGATGACGACGCCCGTGGAGTCGGCATTCACGCGCACGCCCTCTCCCCGATTGCCCGCCGCGGTCGTGCCGTCCGGCAGCACGCCGACGAAATTGCCGGTGAGCGTGACGTCCGATGCATCGATCGTGACGCCGGCACCCGCGGCCCTGACGAGCGACAACGACTGGAGCGACGAGTCGTCGCTCCCCGCGGCGAACCGCAGGCCTGAGCGGCCCGCGAAGTTGACGGTCACCACCGGCGACGACACGAATCCCGGGGCCGTGCCACCGGCGATCGTCACGGGATCGACGATGACGGGCAGCGCCGATCGCAGGTTGATCGTGCCGGCGACCGAGAACGTGATGTCGTCAGCACCCGGATTCGTGTTGGCCTGGACGATCGCGTCACGGAGCGAACCGGCCCCGCCGTCGAGCAGCGTGGTGACCGGAAAGGTCGCGAGCAGCGCACGACCCTCGAGCCGTTCGGCACGGGGCGAAAACATCCCGTGGCCACGTCGCCTCCGACGCATCGAACGCGAGCCGCGGGCACTGGGCGTCCTGGACGGCAGGATCACGATCATGGTCAGGTATCTCCCGGTGTATCGGCGACGCCCTGTTCGTAGCCGCGCATGAGAAATGCCGCAAGGATCAGGCCGGGAGGATCGGCCACCGGTCATCCGGAGAGGCCGGGGACGGCCGACCGATCGTGCCGAGACCGGAATGGCGAACGCCGCATCGAGCGACGCTCACACGACCAGTTCGTGCACGACACGCTGCGGTTCGACTCCCGTGAGCCGCTGGTCGAGCCCCTGGAACTTGAACGTGAAGCGTTCGTGGTCGATCCCCATGAGGTGCAGGATCGTGGCGTTGAAGTCGTTGATGTGCACCGGGTTCTCGACGATGTTGTAACTGAAGTCGTCGGTCTCGCCGAACGACACGCCCCCCTTCACGCCACCCCCGGCCATCCACATGCAGAAGTTGCGCGGGTGGTGATCGCGGCCGTAGGTCTCCTTCGTGAGCGTGCCCTGCGAGTAGACCGTGCGGCCGAACTCGCCGCCCCACACCACGAGCGTCTCGTCGAGGAGCCCACGGTCCTTGAGGTCTTCCACGAGCGCCGCCGTCGCCTGGTCGGTGTCGAGGCACTGCGCCGCGAGGTCCTTCGGCAGGTTGCCATGCTGATCCCAGCCGCGGTGGAGAATCTGCACGGCCCGCACGCCGCGCTCGACGAGCCGCCGCGCGAGCAGGAGCGAGTGGGTGAACGAGCCGGGCTTGGCGACGTCGTCACCGTAGCGCGCGAGCGTGCGGGCGCTCTCGCCCGAGAGATCGACCAGCTCGGGCACGCTCGCCTGCATGCGAAACGCCATTTCGTACTGCGCGATCCGCGTGCGGATCTCGGGGTCGCGATACCGCTCGAAGCCCCGCTCGTTGAGACGGCCCAGGGCGTCGAGCATCCGCCGCCGGTCGGCCCGCTCGACGCCGTCGGGATTCGGCAGGTAGAGCACCGGGTCTCCCGAGCCGCGGAGCGCCACGCCCGCATGTCGCGTCGGCAGGAAGCCGCTCGACCACATCCGCGTGAAGAGCGCCTGCGACGGATTGATGTCGGGCAGCGGGGTGAAGACCACGAATGACGGCAGGTCGTCGTTTTCACTACCGAGGCCGTACGACAGCCAGCTCCCGAGGCTCGCCTTGCCGGGAATCTCGCTGCCGGTCATCACGAACGTGCATGCGGGATCGTGGTTGATGGCGTTGGTGTGGACGGTCTTCACGAGCGCGAGGTCGTCGACGATCCGCGACGTGTGGGGCAGGAGTTCGGCGTTGATCCAGCGACCGCACCGCCCCGCCTGCTCGAAGCGGAACTTCGACGGGGCGACCGGAAACCGCTTCTGGCCGCTCGTCATCGTGGAGAGCCGCTGGTCGCCGCGGACGCTCGCCGGAATGTCCTGGTCGAAATACTCCTGCAGCTTCGGCTTGTAGTCCCAGAGGTCGATCTGGGAGGGGCCGCCGTTGGTGTGGATGTAGATGACGGCCTTCGCCTTCGGTGCGTGGTGCGGCAGCCCCGCGAGGGGCGGATGCACGCGCGCAGGCGGCGTCGCCGATGCGTCGAGTGCGGCCCCCGAAACGCGCCTGGTTTCGAGCATGGAGAGCGCCGCCGCCCCGATGCCCACTCCCGTGCCGCCGAGGAATGCCCGGCGTGCGATCGCCGTGCGCAGGGCATCGGCTTCGCTCGCTCGATCGATCATGGGTCGCATCTCACCGTCTCCTCAGGGTCATCATCGAGGTTCGTGCCCCGTCGCTCGCGACGTGCCCTCAGTTCCGCATGAGCGTCTCGTCAAGATTCAGCATCGCGTTGGCCACGAGCGTCCACGATGCGAGTTCCTCCGGCGCGAGCCGTGTGGGCGGCTTCGATTCGCCGTGGGCGATGAGCCTGCCCGCCGCCGCGCTGTCGGCCGCATAGCGTGCCCGGTGATCGGCGAGCGCCGCGGCGAGGATTCCCGCCTCGTCCGGCTCCGGCCGCCTCGCAAGCACCGCGGTGAAGAGCCAGTCGATCCGTGCCGCGTCGTCGTCGCCACCCTCGGAAAGAGCCCGTGCGGCGAGCGCCCTGGCCGCTTCCACGTGCTGCACGTCGTTCATGAGCTGCAACGCCTGCAGCGGCGTGTTGCTCCGCTCGCGGCGGGCGCAAAACTGCTCCCGGTTGGGAGCGTCGAAGTTGGCCATGAACGGCGGCGGGGCCGTGCGCTTGAGGAAGGTGTAGAGACTGCGCCGGTAGAGCGCGTCGCCCGAGTCCCGCGCGTACTTGGCCGTGTTCGAGCCGGCGAAGCCGACCGGCTCCCAGATGTTGTCCGGCTGGTAGGGCTTCACGCCCTTGCCGCCGAACGTGCGCACGAGCAGGCCCGACACGGCGAGCGCGTTGTCGCGAATCTGCTCGGCGTCGAGGCGGATGCGCGGGCCCCGCGCGAGCAGCCGGTTCTCGGGATCGCGCTCGAGATGGTCCGGCAGGGCGTGGCTCGCCCGACGGAAGGCCCGGCTCGTGACGATCATCCGTACGAACCGCCGTGTGTCCCAGCCGCCGTCGCGGTACTCGACGGCGAGCCAGTCGAGCAGATCGGGATGGCTCGGCGGCTCACCCTGCAGCCCGAAATCCTCGCTCGTCTTCACGAGACCCGTTCCGAAGAACTGCTGCCAGAGCCGGTTCGCCGCGACCCGCGCGGTGAGCGGCTGGTCGGCACGCATGAGCCACTCGGCGAGGTCGAGCCGGGATGGCGGCCGGCCCTCGACGGCGGGCAGCGGCGGCAGGAAGGCCGGCGTGCCGCGATCCACCTTGTCGCCGGGCTTGTCGTACGCCCCGCGCTGCATCACGAAGCTGTCGCGCATCTGCGGCAGGTCGTTGAAGACGAACGTGCGGACGATCCGGCCGTCGAGCCCATCACGGGCCTTCTGCGCCTCGTCGCGGGCGGTCACGGCAGCCGTGACCTCGGCCGGCCGGTCTCGCCAGACGGCTGCCAGCCAATGGGCCCGAACGCGGGCGACGTCCTCGGGCTTGGTCGTCTTCTCGGGGCCGTCGCGCACGAGCCCCTGGAGCGCGGCCGGCACGTCGTCGAGCTTCTTCTCGCCGGTCCGCTTCTTCCACCACGCGGCGAGCGACCGACGCTCGTCCACGGTCGGGTCGTCCCGCGTCACCGCGCCCACGAGATCCCAGCGCACGTGCCCGTCGCACTGCGTGAGCGCGAAGCCGGCGAGCTTCGCTCCTGCGGCCAGACCGACCTGCGCGGCGGGCACCGCGATCCGCACCCATTCACCCGCCTTGGGCAGCGGCCCCGCATGGAACCGCTCCGTCGTTCCCACCTTGCCGAAGTCGATCGCCGCCGGGTCGCCCCACACGGCCCGGTGCTTCCAGGCGTCGGTGTGGAACTGGAGCATGATGGCCCTGGGTGGAGCGGCGGGATCGAGCCAGACATGCGCGAACAGCTCCGCATCGGGACCCAGCACCAGCGGCTCGGCGCCGCTCGAGTAGAAGTCCTGCCCGACCCCCTCGGCCGTCCGCTCGAGGCTGCGCTGGCCCGACTTCACGCCACCCGCCGCATCCGCGACGAGCCACGCGGTCTTGGCTCCGGCGGACTGCACGGCGGCATTCGGGGGGAACTCGTCGTCGAGCCAGATGGCCTCGCTGACGACGGGCTCGGGCTTTGGATCGAGTGTCGCGGGGTCCGTGTAGGCGATCCTGGTCACGAGCTCGTCCACGGCCGTCCGCAGGCCCGGCAGGCGGGCGTCGAGGTCGGCGATCTGCCGCTCCTGGTCGGCCGTCGGCAGCTGGATCGTCGGTGCGGTCGTCGCGATGTTGCCGTCGAAGCCCGGATCGGCGGCCGAGTTGAAGAAGGCGTAGAGCGAATAGAACTCGCGGGCCGAGAGCGGATCGAACTTGTGGTCGTGGCAGACGGCGCACTGCCCCGTGAGACCCAGCCACACGTTGGTGAGCGTGGCCGTGCGATCGACCGAATAGCGGAAGAGGAGCTCGTCGTTGATCGAGCCCCCCTCGCTCGTCGTGACGTTGCACCGCGAGAAGCCGGTGGCCGTCCGCTGGTCGCGCGTGGCGTTCGGCAGGAGGTCGCCCGCGATCTGCTCGACGGTGAACCGGTCGAAGGGCATGTTGGCGTTGAAGGCGCCCACGACCCAGTCGCGGTAGGCCCACATCTGCCGCTCGTTGTCGAGATGGAGGCCGTGCGTGTCGGCATAGCGGGCCGCGTCGAGCCAGTGCCGTGCCATCTCCTCGCCGTGATGCGGACTGGCGAGCAGCCGATCGACGAGCTTTTCGTAGGCGTCGGGGGACGGGTCGGCCAGGAAGACCTCGACCTCGTCGCGGGTCGGCGGCAGGCCCGTGAGCGCGAACGTCACGCGGCGGATGAGCGTGGCCCGGTCCGCCTCGCCGTGCCCCGTCAGCCCCTCGGCCGCGAGCCGCGCCTCGAGAAAGCGGTCGATCGGCGCGGCCGTCGCATCGCCCGCCGGCACCTCCGGCCGCACGAGCGGCTCGAACGACCAGTGCTTCTCGTAGACCGCACCGGCGGTGATCCACCGCTCGAGCAGGTCCTTCTCCGCGTCGGAGAGCGCCTTCTTCGAGTGCGGCGGTGGCATCACGACGTCGGGGTCGGTGGCGCGAATCCGCGCGGCCAGCCCGCTGGCCGCCGGGTCGCCGGCCACCACCGCCCGCCCGCCGCTTGTCAGTTCCCGGGTCGCCGCCTCAGCGGAGTCGAGTCGGAGCCCCGCCTCCTGCGCGCCGGGTCCATGGCATGCGTAGCAATTTTCGGCGAGGATCGGCCGGATGTCGCGGTCGAACCGCAGGGGAGCGTCGGCCCGGGCGAGGCCGCCGACGCACCACCCCGCCACGCAGGCGACCGCCGCG
The DNA here is from genome assembly GCA_903917235.1 of uncultured Planctomycetaceae bacterium. Lineage (GTDB taxonomy): Bacteria > Planctomycetota > Planctomycetia > Pirellulales > UBA1268 > QWPN01. Next base: position 7,087 of record CAIWZS010000388.1, read on the forward strand.
AGGGCTGACATCGGGCCCCGGTGTCGCCGAACACCCGTCTGTCGGGGAACTCGCATGCCGCCGTCTCCTCCACGAGCATCGCTGCCGCCCCGGCATCCGGACCGCCGGCCGCATCCCGAAGTATAGCCCGCATGGGGGGCGCCGCAGATTCATCGTCCAACGTGGGTCGGGGTTGTCCGTTGCCCCGTCGCCGGCGTTCGCTTCGCATCGACGGGACCATCCTTGCGCAGGGGCTCCTAAGGGTGATCGTCGCACGTGGGCCGGGGTTGTCCGTTGCCCCGTCGCCGGACGTTCGCTGCGCCCATCCATGGGCTCCGCTCACTCGGAGCTGGCTGGCGCTGCGCCCTCCGGGCTTCGCTGGCCAGCTACGCCGGCTCCCGGGGCAACGGACAACCCCTCGTGGCAACCCCCGCGGACGCCTTCGATCGAGAGGGGACGGGGGTGTCGTCGTCGCCGCGCTCAAACCAGAAACTGCTCGAGCCGGAGCACGTCCACGGGCTCGATCCACGCGGTGAGCCGTTCCGTCACAAAGGGCGGCCGCCTCAGCCGGTCGAGAATCCGGCCGGCCGTCTCCGCTGACACGATCGTCTCGAAGCGAACGAGGGCGCGGCCCCCGTCGCCGGCGGGCGTCCGCCCGCCGCCGCGGCACGGTACGGCGGTGTAGCCGGTGGCGCCTTCCTCCCGCACCATCGCCACCAACTCCGCCTCGAGCGCCGCGTCGCCCACGACGGTGACGCGGCGCATCTGGAGCGTCACACGCTTGCGGGTCGCGAGTGGGTGGCTCGACAGCTGGCGATGGGCGTCGAGGCCCACGATCTCGAGACGAAGGCCCGCCTGCTCGAAATCGAGCGCCAGCTCGTGCAGCTTTTCCATGACGCTCGCGTCCACGAGCCGTGTGCCCGCGAGATTCACGATGACGTCGTGCCGCTGCACGAGGCCCAGCTGCTCGATCTGCCGACGGAACGGAATCCAGTTCGAGAACACCGCCGACCCGCTGGCGTCGATCTGCACGGTGTGATCGTCCACGGGCGTCACCTTGAGAAACGGCTTGAGCAACGTCGAGAGGGGCACGCCGTTGATCACGTGAAACACGAACTTCAGCAGGATCCCGATCCCGACGCCCACCAGCAGGTCGGTGGCGAGGACCCCGACGATCGTGGCCACGAAGATCGCCAGCTGCTCCGCCCCGATCGCGAACACGTTGATGAACTCGCGAGGCGAGGCGAGCCGGAAGCCCGTGTAGACGAGCATCGCCGCCAGCGCCGAGAGCGGGATCATGTGGATCAGCCCGGGCGCGAGCCCCACGCAGGCCAGCAGGAAGACGCCATGCCAGAGGTCGGCGAAGCGCGTGCGGGCGCCGTTGTCGATGTTCGCCTTGCTGCGCACGATCTCGGAAATCATGGGCAGACCGCCGATGGCGGCGACCGCCACGTTGCCGACGCCGACGGCGAGCAGGTCGCGATTCATGTCGGTCTTCCGCTTCCATGGATCGAGCAGATCGATCGCCTTGGCCGAGAGCAGCGACTCGATGCTGCCCACGAGCGCGAACATCACGACCCACCACGCGGCGGCGAACCGGGTGGCGGTTCCGGCGAAGACCGTGAAGTCGGGCGTCATGATCGCGGCGAGCAGGTTGCCCGGCACGGTCACCAGGAACGACTCGCCGATCGTGTAGTCCTGCCCCGCGAAGCGGTAGTAGTGGTCGTGCGCGAGATCGAACCAGCGGCCGAGGGGCACCGCCACGGCGAGCACGAGGAGCTGCGCGGGAATGAGCCTCAGCCAGGCGGGCCTCAGGCGCGGACGCACGAGCGGCCAGCCGAACAGGATGCCGAGGCTCACCAGACCGATGACGGTGATCGCCGGATTGAGATGAACGATCTTCTCGGGCAGGTCGCGCAGCACCTCGATGGGCTCCCCCGTCGCCTTCTGCCCGAAGACGACCGGCAGCTGCTTGATGCAGATGATGAAGCCGATCGCGGCCAGCATGCCGTGCACCACGGCCGTGGGAAAAAACTCGACGAGGGCGCCGGCCCGCAGCAGGCCCAGGCCCACCTGCACGAGGCCGGCCACGCAGCCGACCGCGATCGTCATCCGGTACGCGGCGAGGTCCGCCGCCGGGTCCGCGCCGCCCGTGAAGCCGAACGACTGCATCGCTCCCAGGACGATGACGATCATGCCGGCGGCGGGACCCTTGATCGTGAGCTCGGAGTTGCTGAGGAGCGACGTGAGGATCGCGCCGACCGCCGCGGTGAACACGCCGGCGACGGGGGGAAAGCCGCTCGCCAACGAGATGCCGAGGCACAGTGGCAACGCGATGAGGAAGACGAGAAACCCGCTCGCGGCATCCGCCCGCAGGAAGCGCACGAAGCCCGCCGCATCGCCGCGCGGGACGTCGGCCTCCCGCGGGCGGGAGGCGTCTCGATGCATGTCGGTCATGGATGAACTCCGGAGTGGGCGGGGGCATCGGCGGGCTGACGGGATGCGAGCAGGGACGTCGCGACCCGCTCGAGCGACTGCACGAACGGCCCGGGCCAGAGGCCGAGGCCGAAGAGCACCGCGAGCAGGGCCGCCAGTGTGCATCGCTCGCGCGGGAGCACCGCATGCCGGGGCACGTCGCCCGGCGCGGGCCCGCCGAAGAGGCGGAACCAGGCGCGGATGACGGCGATGCCCGAGAACGCGGTGGCGACGATCACGAGGGTGCCGGCGAGGAAGTGCTCGTCGAGGCTCCCGGCGATGATGAGGTCGTCGGCGACGAACGACAGCGTACCGGGGAATCCCAGGCTCGCGAGCCCGAAAAGCAGGAGGAATGCGGCGAGTGCCGGCGCGTCGGCGTAGCGACCCTGCGGAGCCTCGAGCGACAGGACGCCCGCCCGGCTCTCGAGCGCCCACGCTGCGAGGCCGATGCCGGTGAGCGCGAGTCCGCTCGACACCCAGATCGCGAGGGCACCACACAGTTCCATGGCGACGGTTCCCGAGAGGCCGGCGAGCACCATCGCCGACTGGCTCATGGCCAGCGTGCCGACGAGGCCGCGGACGTCGCGCTGCACCGTCGCGAGCGCCGCACCGTACGCGGACGTGACGAGCGCCGCCCGCGTGAGCACGACGAGTTCGTCGGGAACGACATCGGCGTGCCCCACGAGCAGGCGCACGGCGGCGTACGACGCCACCTGCGGCATCGTCGCCGCGAGCGCCGTGGACATGGGCGCGCCGGAGAAGAGCGCCGGATACCACGAGTGGAACGGCGCGATGCCTTTCCGCACCATCACCGCGAGCGCGACGAGCCAGCCTCCCGCCGCAC